>NZ_CP132360.1:0-15448 GCF_030758955.1 Agrococcus beijingensis
CCGCGAAGGCGGCAGTCGCCGAGCCGGCGCGGCCCGCCGCTGCGCCTTCGGTGCCCGCGCCGGCCGCCGACCAGCCCGCGCTCGTCGCCGCGCCGGCCGCGCCGATCACCTTCCAGCAGCTGCGCGACGCGTGGGACGAGGTGCTGCAGAAGCTCGCCGACCAGCACCGCAGCGCCTGGATGCTGCTCTCCAACACGACGCCGATCGGCCTGGGCGAGGGCGACGTGCTGATGCTCGGCTTCCAGTCGGACGCCGACGTGCAGCGCTTCCGCGAGGTGCAGGGCGGCCAGCCGAGCTTCGCCGACCTGCTGCGCACCGCGATCAAGGAGCTGCTCGGCATCGAGGTCAAGTACCTCCCCCGCACGAGGCAGGGCGGCGCGCGCACGCCGGCTGCGCCGCCGGCCGCCCCCGGCGACGACGAGGTGCATCGAGCGGCCTCGGCGGCCGACCCGGCGCCCACGCGAGCCCATGCACCTGCGCGAGCGAGCGCATCCGCTTCGTCGACGCCCCCGACGCCGTCAGCCGCGGCTGCGAAGCCGCCCGTTGCCGCCAAGCCTGCCGCTGCGCCGGTCGCGGCCGAGGCGGTCACCGGCTGGGCCGTCGCGACGATCCCCACCGACGCCGAGGCGCCGCCGGAGGACCTGCCCGAGCAGGGGCTGCCCGACCAGCCCGAGCCAGACCCGTTCTCGTTCGTCTCGGCGCCCGACGCGCCACCGGCGGCCGAGCCGAAGCCCGAGCCGAAGCCGAAGCCGGTCTCGAGCGGCCCGTCGCTCGCCGAGCTCGCGCTGTCGGCGCCCGCGCCCGAGCCGGCGCTGTCGGCATCGCAGGTCGCTCGCTACGGCGAGGCCGTCGTGCGGGAGGAGCTGGGAGCCGAGCTGATCGAGGAGCGCCCGCGGGTGCGAGGGGAGCGCTGAGCGCGTGTACGACGGCATCGTCCAGGATCTGATCGACGAGCTCGGCCGCCTTCCGGGCGTGGGCCCGAAGTCGGCGCAGCGCATCGCCTTCCACATCATCCAGACCGAGACGTTCGACGTCGACCGGCTGGCGACGATCCTGCAGACCGTGCGTGCGCGCGTGCGCTTCTGCGTGATCTGCGGCAACATCGGCGAGGAGGAGCGCTGCGCGATCTGCCGCGATCCGCGTCGCGTGCCGACCACCATCTGCGTGGTCGAGGAGGCGAAGGACGTCGTCGCCATCGAGCGCACCCGCGAGTACCGAGGGCTCTACCACGTGCTCGGCGGGGCACTGAACCCCATGCAGGGCGTCGGTCCCGACCAGCTGCGCGTCGCATCGCTGCTCACCCGGCTCCAGGACACCGCGATCGACGAGGTGATCATCGCCACCGACCCCAACGTCGAGGGCGAGGCCACCGCGACCTACCTCATCCGCACCCTGCTGCCGATGGGCATCCGGGTCTCGCGGCTCGCGAGCGGCCTGCCCGTCGGCGGCGACCTCGAGTTCGCCGACGAGATGACGCTCGGGCGCGCCTTCGAGGGCCGCCGCATCGTCGAGCGGTAGCCCTCCGCGGCCCTGCATGCGCTCAGCGCCTAGACTTGATCAGTCCGGGAGCCATAAGGAGCGGCGTGAGCCTCATCGTGCAGAAGTTCGGCGGGTCCAGCGTGGCCGACGCCGAGAGCATCAAGCGTGTCGCGAAGCGGATCGTCGAGTCGCGCAAGCGTGGCGACGACATCGTCGTGGTCGTCTCGGCCATGGGCGACACCACCGATGAGCTGCTCGACCTGGCGAACGCGGTGGTGCCGAACCTGCCGTCGGGCGGTCGCGAGCTCGACATGCTGCTGACCGCCGGCGAGCGCATCTCGATGGCGCTGCTGGCGATGGCCATCAAGTCGCAGGGCGCGGAGGCCGTCTCGTTCACCGGCAGCCAGGCAGGCATGCTCACCGACGACAAGCACGGCTCCGCCCGCATCGTCTCGGTCACGCCCGACCGCGTGCGCGCCGCCCTCGACAAGGGCCAGATCGCCATCGTGCAGGGCTTCGCCGGCTTCAACAAGGTGACCGGCGACATCACCACGCTCGGCCGCGGCGGCTCCGACACGTCTGCCGTCGCGCTCGCGGCGGCGCTCGGCGCCGACGTGTGCGAGATCTACACCGACGTCGACGGGGTGTTCTCCGCCGATCCCCGCGTCGTCCCCAAGGCCCACCGCATCCCCCGAGTCACGAGCGAAGAGATGCTCGAGCTCGCCGCCGCCGGCGCGAAGGTGCTGCACATCCGCAGCGTCGAGTACGCGCGCCGCCACGGCGTCACCCTCCACGTGCGATCGTCGTTCACGAACGACGATGGCACGATCGTCTACGACCCAGAGAGAGCAGGGTCCACCATGGAAGAGCCCATGATCGTCGGCGTCGCGCACGACCTGTCGGAGGCCAAGGTCACCGTCGTCGGCGTGCCCGACGTGCCCGGCACCGCGGCACGCATCTTCACGATCGTCGCCGAGACCGGCGCGAACGTCGACATGATCGTGCAGAACGTGTCGGAGGCCGCCACCGGGCGCACCGACATCTCGTTCACGCTGCCGAAGGAGGAGGCCGGCGCGGTGCTCGCGGCGCTCGAGGCCAGCCGCCCCGCGGTCGGCTTCGCGTCGATCCAGCACGACGATCAGATCGGCAAGCTCGCGCTCGTCGGCGCCGGCATGCGCACCAACGCCGGCGTCTCGGCGCGGCTGTTCCGGTCGCTGTCGGAGGCCGGCATCAACATCGAGATGATCTCGACCTCCGAGATCCGCATCTCGGTCGTCACCCGCGCCGACCAGCTGATCGACGCCGTGCGCGTCGTGCACACGGCGTTCGAGCTCGATGCCGACGACGAGGCCGTCGTGCACGGAGGGACGGGACGATGATCCGACAGCTGACCGAAGAGGCGGGGGAGGCCCGCGCGCTGCGACTGGGCGTCGTGGGCGCCACCGGGCAGGTCGGCGGCGTCGTGCTGCGGCTGCTCGCCGAGCGCGCCCTGCCGATCGCCGAGCTGCGGCTGTTCGCCTCCGCGCGCTCCGCCGGGAAGACGCTGGAGTTCGATGGCCGCGAGATCACGATCGAGGACGCCGATGAGGCGGATCCGACAGGACTCGACGTGGCGATCTTCTCTGCTGGCGGCTCGACCTCGCGGCGTCTCGCGCCGAAGTTCGCCGACGCGGGCGTCATCGTCATCGACAACTCGTCGGCCTGGCGCATGGACCCGGAGGTGCCGCTCGTGGTCTCCGAGGTGAACCCGCACGCCATCTCCGGTGCGGTCAAGGGCATCATCGCCAACCCGAACTGCACCACCATGGCGGCGATGCCGGTGCTCAAGCCGCTCGACCGCGAGGCCGGCCTCGAGCGCCTCGTGATCTCGACGTTCCAGGCGGTCTCCGGCTCCGGCCTGGCCGGCGTCGAGGAGCTGCGCGGCCAGCTCGAGCGGGGTGCCGACCAGCACCCCGAGCGGCTGACGCACGACGGGTCGGCCGTCGACCTCGGCGAGCCCGAGGTCTACACAGCGCCGATCGCGCACAACGTGCTGCCGTTCGCCGGCAACCTGGCGGCCGACGGCTCCGACGAGACCGACGAGGAGCAGAAGCTGCGCAACGAGTCGCGCAAGATCCTCGAGCGTCCCGAGCTGCGCGTCGCCGGCACCTGCGTGCGCGTGCCGGTCTTCACCGGCCACTCGCTCGCGATCCACGCCGAGTTCGAGCGCGACCTGAGCCCCGAGCAGGCCAGGGCGCTGCTCGAGCACGCGCCGGGCGTCGAGCTCGTCGACATCCCGACCCCGCTGCAGGCGGCAGGCGCCGACGCGTCGCTCGTGGGACGCATCCGCGCCGACCAGTCGGCCGAGCCCGGTCGCGGCCTCGTGCTGTTCGTGTCGAACGACAACCTCCGCAAGGGTGCCGCGCTCAACGCGGTGCAGCTCGCCGAGCTCGTGGCGCAGCGCCTGGGCTGAGCCTGCGCGTGACGAAGGGCGGAGCCGGTCGGCTCCGCCCTTCGTCACGCCGGCGTCAGACCGAGGGAGGCGTTCCGGGCTGCTCGCGCTCCTCGGGCGTCGCCTCGACCCACTCGGTGGTGAAGTCGCCGCCGCCGGCGGCTCGAGCCTCCGGCGCTCCGCTGCCGGTCGAGGGCGCTTCGCTGCCCGCCGCAGGCGCGTCGCTGCCGGCATCGGCGGCCCCGCTGCCGATCTGCCCCTCGACCCAGTTCTTGGCCTCCGCCGCCTTCTCGCCGAGCGTCTGGCCAGCGTCGTGCGCGTGCTCACCGAGGTCCTGTGCCTTGTCCTTGACCCACTCCGCGGCGTCGCCGAGCTTGTCCTTCGCGTCGTCCAGGATTCCCATTGGTCGCTCCTCTCGTCGGTGATGACGCGCCCATCGTAGGCGCGCGATCCTGGGTGCGATGCCCGGGCGGCGGCCGAACATGGGCGGACGTCCTAGAATCGAGCCGTGACCAAGACCATCGACGTTGCCCTGATCGGCGGAGGGATCATGAGCGCCACGCTCGGCGCCCTCCTGCACCGCCTCGAGCCCACGTGGACGATCGAGGTCTTCGAGCGCCTGCCCCACCTCGGCATGGAGTCTTCGGGGCCCTGGAACAACGCCGGCACCGGCCACGCGGCGCTGTGCGAGCTCAACTACATGCCCGAGGGCCCGGACGGCTCGATGTCGGCCGCCAAGGCGGTCGACATCAACGAGCAGTTCCAGCTCTCGCGCCAGCTGTGGTCGTCGTTCGTCGAGGACGGCACGCTGCCCGACCCCAAGGGCTTCATCTCGCCCACGCCCCACATGACGCTCGTCTGGGGCGACGACAACGTCGACTACCTGCGCCGCCGCTGGGAGCTGCTGAAGGACGAGCCGCTGTTCGCCGGCATCGAGTACTCCGAGGACGCGGAGGTCATCCGCAGCTGGACGCCGGCCCTCATCCCCGGTCGCAAGAAGTCGCAGCGGATCGCGGCGACCCGCTCGACCGACGGCACCGACGTCGACTTCGGCGCCCTCACGCGGATGCTCTTCGCCAGCCTGGTCAAGCAGGGTGCGGCAGGCGTGCACACCAACACGTCGGTGACGGGCCTGAAGCGACTGGACGACGGCACCTGGCGCGTCAAGCTGCGCCACGAGGTGGGGCAGAACCGCGGCGAGGTGAACGCGCGCTTCGTGTTCGTCGGCGGCGGTGGCGGCGCCCTCAAGCTGCTGCAGCAGTCGCGGATCCCCGAGGCGAAGGGCTTCGCCGGGTTCCCGATCACCGGCGCGTTCCTGCGCACCGACAACCCCGAGGTCGTCGCGCGCCACAACGCGAAGGTCTACGGCAAGGCGAGCGTCGGCGCGCCACCGATGTCGGTGCCGCACCTCGACACCCGCGTCGTCGACGGCGAGGCGAGCCTGCTCTTCGGCCCGTACGCCGGCTTCAGCCCCAAGTACCTGAAGACCGGCACCTACCTCGACATGTTCGAGACCATCAAGCCGCACAACCTCTACCCGATGATCCGCGCGGGCCTCGCGAACCTCGACCTGGTCGGCTATCTCGCCGGTGAGGTCTTCGCGACCCGTGAGCAGCGCATGGAGGCGCTGCGCGAGTTCATGCCGAACGCCAAGGATGAGGACTGGCGCCTCATCACGGCAGGGCAGAGGGTGCAGGTCATGAAGAAGGATCCGGAGAAGGGCGGCATCCTGCAGTTCGGCACCGAGGTCGTCACCGGCGCCGACGGCACCATCGCCGGTCTGCTGGGTGCCTCGCCGGGCGCCTCCACCGCCGTGCACGTCATGCTGACGATCTTCGAGCGCTGCTTCCCGGAGCGGCTGCCGCAATGGCGCGACACGATCACGCAGCTCATCCCGAGCTACGGCACCAAGCTGAACGCCGATGCCGAAGCCGCTCGCGAGAGCCTGGCGCGCACCGCGCGAACCCTGCGCCTCGTCGAGGGCGCCTCCGCCGAGCTCGAACCGAGCGCGGCGACTGCCGCGACCGTCTGAGAGCCGACCATGGCCGCCGTCGAGTCCTCGCCCGGGGGCGATCAGCGCAGCGTCAGCATCCTCGCCGACGCCACCGCGCTCGCCGGGCTCCGCGAGGCGGTCGGCGGCCACGCCGCGCTCCACGAGAGGGCGGCGGTGCACCGGTTCACCGAGCTGGTCGTCGCCCGAGAGTTCCCGGGCGATGTCGTCGTGCTCGCCGAGCCCGCGGGTGCGCCGCTGCTCGCCCACGCCCGCACGGCGATCTCTGCCGGCGCCCTCGTCGTCGTCCACGCCGACGTCGACGATGAGCTGCGCGAGAAGCTCGACGCGGCCGGCGCGAGCGTCGTGCCGGCGAGCGAGCCGGCGTCGGCGGTCGCGCACGCCGCCGCCTCGATCCGGCGCCGACGCACCCACGCGCTCACCGCATCCGACCCCGGAGCCGAGCGGCCCCGGCTCTCGCACAGCGAGCGGCGCGCGCTCGCCCACTACACCCAGGGGCTCACGACCGTGCAGGTCGCCGAGGCGATGGATGTCGGCTACGAGACCGCCAAGACCTTCCTGCGCCGTGTGCGCGCCAAGTACGCGGCCGTCGACCGGCCCACGAGCAAGCGCTTCGAGCTGGTGCTCCGCGCCGAAGAAGACGGGATCATCTGACTTGGCGAAGCTGTACTTCCGCTACGGCGCCATGAACTCCGGCAAGTCGACGGGCCTGCTGCAGGCGGCCTTCAACTACCAGGAGCGCGGGCAGCGGGTGCTGCTGGCGAAGCCCGCCACCGACACGAAGGGCGAGCGCGACATCGTCTCGCGCCTGGGCATGACGCGGCAGGCCGACTTCCTGGTCGGGCCCGAGGACTCGGTGATGGATGCGTTCCAGCACGCCGCCGCGCAGCGGTCGGAGCCCGTGGCGTGCCTGCTGGTCGACGAGGCGCAGTTCCTCCGTGCCGCGCAGGTCGACGAGCTGCTGCGCATCGCCGTCGAGCTGGGTGTGCCGGTGCTCGCCTACGGGATCCGCACCGACTTCCTCACGCACGCGTTCCCGGGCTCGGCGCGCCTGCTCGAGCTCGCGCACTCGCTCGAGGAGCTCAAGACCATCTGCCGCTGCGGTCGCAAGGCGCTCTTCAACGGCCGCAAGGTCGGTGACCGCTTCGTCTTCGACGGCGACCAGGTGGCCATCGACGGCGAGGCCGTCACCTACGAGTCGCTGTGCGCGACCTGCTACCTCGAGGAGTCGGGCGGGCGGCTGGGCTGAAGCCGCGCCGCAGCATGACATGCAGAAGGCCCCCGCCAGTGGCGAGGGCCTTCAACATTGGTCGGGGTGACAGGATTTGAACCTGCGACCTCGTCGTCCCGAACGACGCGCGCTACCAAGCTGCGCCACACCCCGGTGCTGCCCTGCGAGAGCCTAGCCCTCGCTGCGCAACCGCACCAGTCTACCCGATGTCGCGGGGCAGGAGCGACACGACGACGGCCTCCGGGGGAGTGCCGAGCCGGAACGGCGCGAAGATCGACGAGCCGATGCCCTGCGAGACGTTGAGCGGCACCGAGCGCCCCGCGTGCGCCCATGCGCTCAGGCCCGAGGCCTGCTCGCGCGGGATGTCGCAGTTGGTGACGATCGCGTGCCCGCCCGGCACCCGCACCTGGCCGCCGTGCGTGTGCCCCGCGAGGATCGCATCCGCCCCCAGGTCGACGAAGGCGTCGAGGATGCGCCGGTACGGCGCGTGCGTGACGCCCAGGGTGGTGCGCGGCTCGTCGCCGAGCGCCCGCCGCATCTGCGACAGCGCCTGCTCGGTCTCGTCGAGCCGATCCCAGCGCCGGTGGGCGTCGGAGACGCCGAAGCCGGCGATGGTCGTGCCGCGCACCTCGATCGCCCGCGCGGTGTTGTTGAGGTCGAGCCAGCCGAGCTGCTCGAACGTGCGCTCGAGCCCGACGATGTCGAGCTCCTCGACGTCGCCCGCGCCCGCGAGCTTCGACGGGCCGCCGAAGTAGCGCAGCGGGTTCTTGAAGACCGGTCCGTAGACGTCGTTCGAGCCGTGGACGAAGAAGCCGGGCACGCCCTGGAAGACGCGCAGCGCATCCGCCAGCGCCGGCAGCGCGGCCCGGTGGCCGAGGCTGTCGCCCGTGTTCACGATCAGGTCGGGCTCGACCGACACCAGGCCCTCGAGCCAGTCGAGCTTGGCCTCCTGCCAGGGTGCCAGGTGGATGTCGGCGAGGTGCAGCACCGTGATCGGCCGCGCCCCGGCAGGAAGCACGCGGATGCTCTCGGTGCGGATGCGGAAGGCTCGCGGCTCGATGGCGGTCGCGTAGGCGGCGACGGCTGCGCCGGCGGCGATGACCCCGCCGGCGACCGCGCCGAGCGCGCGGCTAGCAGCCAGGATCGCCTCCGTTGGCGTTGGCGTTGGTGCCGACGACCAGCGAGATCGGGTCGGCGGGAGCGCCGGGGGTGTCGGCCAGCGGGTTCTGCGCGAGCACGCGGCAGAGGTTGTCCTGGCCGTGATCCTGCCAGGTCACCTGCACGAGGTCGGGGTTGAACCCTGCGCCCGCGAGGGTGCCCTTCGCGTCGGCGAGCGACTGCGACACGACGTTGGGCCAGGTCGGCGCGCCGGCCTCAGGCGCTGCCGTCTCGGCCGGCGGGCTCGCGTTCGGGTCGAGCGCGCCGTTCGACGGGTAGATGATGATCGGCGTCGAGGTGGTGACGAGCGCCCCGGCACCGGGCGCGGTGTACTCCACCGCGCCGTTCGGCTGCACGCCGTCGACGGGGTCGGCGACCTGCACGGGGAAGCCGGCGCCCTCGAGCGCGGCGCGCGCGGCATCGACCGGCTGGCCGACCACGTTGGGCAGCTCGCTCGCGTCGCCGCGGACGGTTGCGGCGTCAGGCGTGAGGAACTGGCCCCCCGGGTAGCGGGCGATGGCCTCGCCCATGGTGGCGCGGAAGATGGTCGAGCGCACGTTCCAGCGGTCCTCGAGCGAGGTGTTGCCCTTGATGTTGCCGACCCAGACCGAGCTCGCGACGGTCGGGCTCGCGCCGTTCACCCACGTCTGGACGACGCCGTTGGTCGTTCCGGTCTTCGAGATCACCGGCGTGGATCCCGGCGGGTTGTTCAAGGGGTTGCGCTCGGTGACCGTCTGCAGCGTCGACTGCATCACCGATGCCACCTCAGGAGAGATCGCCTGCTGGCAGTCCTGTCTCGGAGGCTGGACCTCTGTGCCGTCGCGGGCGACGATGCGGTCGATCGCGATGGGCTTGCAGTAGACGCCGCCGTTGGCGATGGTGGCGAACGCGCTCGCCATGCCCATCGGGGTCACGTTCGAGCCCGAGCCGATGACGGCGGGGGCGAAGATGTCCCACTCGCCGTCGATCTCAGCGGGATACGTGCCCATGCGCTCGGCAGTCTCGTGGATGTCGCAGAGGTCGAGCTCGCTCGCCATACGCACCACGCCGGTGTTGACCGAGTTCACCATGATCTCGGTCGGCGTCATGCGCGTGTACTCGTTGCCCTCGTTGTTCTGGGGATCCCACGGCTCGGAGTTCAAGCCCACGCACTCGGCGCGGAAGGTGCCGGCCGGCCACTCCGAGCGGGTGGCGTCGAGCTGCTCGTCGACCGAATTGCCGTCGATGATCCACTGGGCGAGCGTGAAGATCTTGAAGCCTGATCCCGGCTGGAAGCCCGTGGAGCGCCCGTGCGCGTAGTCGGCATTGAAGTTCAGGCTGGTCGCGGTCGGCGGCGCGGCCTCGGTGGGGGAGTAGTCCTTGTTCTGCGCCATCGTGAGGATGCGTCCGGTGCCGACCTCCAGCTGCGTGACTGCGCCGCCCGACTGCCAGCGCGTCTCGTCGTTCGGCACGTTCGCATCGAGCTGCGCCTGGGCGACGTCGTTCAGGCCCAGGTCGATCGACGTGAAGATCTGGTAGCCGCCCTGCGCCAGCGCGCGCGCGTTGTCCTCGGGGGTCGCGCCCAGGATGTTGTGGCCGTCGACCTGGTCGATCGCGAGCGCGCGCTGCACATAGTCGCAGAAGAAGCGCGCCGAGTCGTAACCGGCGATGCAGCCGTTGTTCGGCGACTGGATGTTGACGAAGTTCTCATCCACCGGGATCGCGAGCGACGCATCCCGCTCCTCGGCGGTGATGAAGCCCTCGCTCGCCATGTTGCGGATGATGAAGTCGCGCCGCTCCTGGTTGCGGGGCCAGTTGTCGGCCTCGAACAGGTTGCGGATCGAGGGGTTCTGCACCGTCGCGATCAGCGCCGCGGACTCCGCGATCGAGAGCTCCGAGGCGGGCTTGCCGAAGATGCGCTGCGATCCCGACTCGATGCCGTAGACGTTGCCGCCGAAGTTCGCGATGTTGAGGTAGGCGAGCAGGATCTCGTTCTTCGTGTAGCTCTGCTCGAGGCTCAGCGCGAGCCGCATCTCGGAGAGCTTGCGCTGGTACGACTCCGTGTACTGGGCATCGCAGAGGGCCTGTGCATCCTCGCCCTCGGTGAGGCACGCATCGATCGCGATCTGCTGGCGCACGAGCTGCATCGTGAGCGTCGAGGCGCCCGAGTCGCCGCCGACGCCGAGCTGCGACAGCCCGGCGCGCACCACCGACGGCACGTCGACGCCGCCGTGCGTGTAGTAGCGGCGGTCCTCGCCCGCGACGAGCGCGTCGACGGCGGTGCGGGGCACCTGCTGCCACTGGAGCACCTGGCGGTCCTGGTCGTAGAACTGCGCGATCTCGACCGGCTGGCCGTCACGCAGGCCGTAGATGCGGTTGCGCTCGGACTGCTGCGTGATCTGCGAGTAGGAGGGCAGGCTCTCGAAGATCCCGAGGCCGCTGTTCGCCGTGCTGGAGGCCACGGCGAGGGCAGGGGTCAGCGTCGCCGAGACGAGGATGCCGGCGATGGCACTGAACCCGATGAGTCCGAGCAGGGAGCCGAGCAGGCTTCCGGGCTTGTGTCGTTGTGCGGCCATAGCATGACAGGGTACGCGACCAATCTATGAGCGCTAAGGGACCCACCATGGCCAAGACGACCTGGGAGTACGCGACGACGCCGCTCCTCATCCACCGCGAGACCGCGATCCTCAACACCTGGGGCGGCGACGGGTGGGAGCTCGTGCACGTCGCCAACGGCCCCGAGGGCGGCCTCGTCGCCTTCCTGAAGCGCCCCGTCGAGGCCACCGCGTGAGCATCGCCGCGCGCCTGCAGGAGCTGGGCCTCGAGCTGCCGACCGTCGTCCCGCCGGTGGCGTCCTACGTGCCGGCGGTCGCATCCGGTCGTCTCGTCTTCACCTCCGGGCAGCTGCCGATGGTCGCTGGCGCCATGCCGCGCACCGGCAAGGTCGGCGCCGACGTCTCGCCCGACGACGCCGCGCTCGACGCCCGCCAGTGCGCGCTGAACGCGCTCGCCGCGATCGACGCCGAGATCGGCTCGCTCGACCGCATCACGCGCATCGTGAAGGTCGTCGGCTTCGTCAGCTCGGCCGACGGCTTCACCGGCCAGCCCGGCGTCGTCAACGGCGCCAGCGACCTGCTGGGCGAGATCTTCGGCGACGCGGGCCGCCACGCCCGCTCGGCCGTGGGCGTCGCGGAGCTGCCGCTCGGCGCGCCCGTCGAGGTCGAGGTCATCGCCGAGTTCGCGTAGCGACGCGAAGCGGGGCGGCTCCGAGAGGGAGCCGCCCCGCTTCGCGTTCCGGGCGGATGCGTCGTAGCGGCTCAGCGCAGCTGCGACTGGATCGCGTCGACCACCGTCTGGTCTGCCAGCGTCGTCGTGTCGCCCAGCGTGCGGCCCTCGGCGAGGTCGCGCAGCAGCCGCCGCATGATCTTGCCCGAGCGCGTCTTCGGCAGGTCGGGCACGATGAACACCTGCCGGGGGCGGGCGATCGCGCCGATGTCGCTGGCGACGTGCTGGCGCAGGATCTGCTCGGCCTCCTCGACCGTGTGCTCCTGCGTCGCCGACTGCTTGAGGATCACGAAGGCCACGACCGCCTGACCGGTGGTCGCATCCGTCGCACCCACCACCGCCGACTCGGCGACGCCGGCGTGCGCGACGAGCGACGACTCGATCTCGGCGGTCGACAGGCGGTGCCCCGAGACGTTCATGACGTCGTCGACGCGGCCGAGCAGCCACACCTCGCCGTCCTCGTCCTTGCGGGCGCCGTCGCCGGCGAAGTAGGCGTCGCCGAACTTCTCCCAGTAGGTCTCGCGGTAGCGGTCGTCGTCGCCGTAGATGGTGCGCAGCATCGCCGGCCACGGGCTCTTCACGACCAGCAGGCCGCCGTCGCCGTCGCCCACCGAGACGCCCGCCTCGTCGACCACGTCGACCTCGATGCCCGGGATCGGCACCTGGGCGCTGCCCGGCTTCAGGGTCGTGACCGCGGCGAGCGCCGAAATCATGATGCCGCCGGTCTCGGTCTGCCACCACGTGTCGACCACCGGCGTGTGCCCGCCGCCGACGACGTCGCGGTACCACATCCACGCCTCGGGGTTGATCGGCTCGCCCACGCTGCCCAGCACGCGCAGGCTCGACAGGTCGCTGTGCTGCGTGTGCTGGCGACCCAGCTTCATGAAGGTGCGGATGGCCGTGGGCGCCGTGTAGAAGATCGTCACGCCGTAGCGCTCGATGATCTGCCAGGGGCGCTCGGGCGTCGGGGTGTCGAACGTGCCCTCGTGCATCACCTGCGTGGTGCCGTTGGCCATCGGCCCGTAGACGATGTAGCTGTGGCCGGTCACCCAGCCGATGTCGGCGGTGCACCAGTAGACGTCGGTCTCCGGCTTCAGGTCGAAGACGTGGCGGTGCGTGAACGCGGTCTGCGTCAGGTAGCCGCCGCTCGTGTGCAGGATGCCCTTGGGCCTGCCCGTCGTGCCCGACGTGTAGAGGATGAACAGCGGGTGCTCCGCGGGGAAGGCCCGCGCCGCGTGCTCGGGCGACGCATCCGCCATCGCCTCGTGGTACCAGACGTCGCGGCCGTCGACCCAGTCGATCTCGTTCTCGCCGCGCTTGACGACGAGCACCTTCTCGACGCCGTGGCCGGGCTCGCGCAGCGCCTCGTCGACGGTGGGCTTCAGCGCGAAGACCTTGCCCTTGCGCCAGGCGCCGTCGGTGGTGATCACGAGCGTCGCACCCGCGTCGTCGATGCGGCCGCGCAGGTTCGAGGGGCTGAAGCCGCCGAAGACGGCGGTGTGCACGGCGCCGATGCGCGCGCACGCGAGCATCGCGGCGACGGCCTCGGGCAGCATCGGCAGGTAGATGGCGACGCGATCGCCGGCCTTGACGCCGAACGACTCGAGCACGTTGGCGAGCCGCTTCACCTCGGTCGTCATCTCGGCGTAGGTGATGGTGCGGCGGTCGCCCGGCTCGCCCTCCCAGTGGAACGCGACCCGGTCGCCGTTGCCGGCGTCGACGTGCCGGTCGAGGCAGTTGACCGCCACGTTCAGCGTGCCGTCGTGGAACCAGCGGGCGTGCGGCGGCTGCCAGTCGAGCACCTCGGTGAATGGCTGCTCCCACTGCAGCTCGCGGGCCTGCTCGGCCCAGAAGCCGAGCCGGTCTTCGGCGGCGCGCTCGTAGAGCTCTGCGGTGGTCGCCGATGCGCTCGCGAGCCCCTCCGGGGGCGCGAACCGGCGGGTCTCGTTCAGCAGGTGGTCGATGTGGTCGGACACGCATTCTCCAGACGTCGCTGTCGCTTCGAGACTACCCATCTGACAGCGCGTGTTGCGCCGTGTTGCGGCGGCCGTGGCCTCGCTGTGCGCCTAGCATGGCGATCGTCGGCCAGTCCGACGCGAGCAGGTGACCGGCGGATCCCCCTTCGCCTCCCTGTGGCGGCGCTCTCCTCCCCCCAGGCGAGCGCCGCCGTCTCGTCGGTGGCGGGCGGCGTGGCGGCCGGTCGTCGGTCGTCGTCAGGGTGACGGTCTCTCGCCGGCGGCATGGGCGCGACGCCGTCTCCACAGACGCATGCGTCGTGCCCGCGGGCGCACCGGCCCGGCCCGTACCGTGCGGGCCATGCACTCGCGGACGACCGGGATCCCCTTCGTGGCGGGCGCCGCCCGATCGCTCGACGCCGGCCCCACGCGCACCGCGGCCGACGGCGCGGCGCTGCGCGAGTTCGGCGAGCTGGCGCCGCTGGTCGCCGAGGCGTCGGTGACCGATGTGTTCGTCACCGGCGGCCAGGTCTGGGTCGACCGGGGCAGCGGCGCGGTGCTCGCGCCGCTGCGGCTGGAGCCCGAGCGGGCGGCGGCGCTCGCGGTCGCGCTGGTCGCGGCCGGCGGTCGCCATGTCGACGAGGCGACGCCCTGCGTCGACGTGCGGCTGCACGAGGGCATCCGCGTGCACGCCGTGCTGCCGCCGGTGGCGGTCGGCGGTGCGCAGCTGTCGATCCGCCTGCCGCGCGTGCGCTCGCTGTCGCTCGCCGAGCTCGAGGCGGGCGGCATGTTCTCGGCGGTGCCGGCGTCACGGGTGCGCGCGCTGGTCGCGCGGCGGGCGAACGTGCTGGTGACGGGCGCCGGCGGCTCCGGCAAGACCACCCTGCTGGGCGCGATGCTCTCCGACGCCGCCGGCACCGAGCGCATCGTGACGATCGAGGACGTCGCCGAGCTGCGCATCCGCCACCCGCACGTCGTCGCGCTCGAGGCGCGGCAGGCGAACGCCGAGGGAGCCGGCGCGATCGGCCTCGCGCAGCTGGTGCGCGAGGCGCTGCGCATGCGCCCCGACCGGCTCGTGCTGGGGGAGTGCCGCGGCGCCGAGGTGCGCGAGCTGCTGTCGGCGCTCAACACCGGGCACGACGGCGGTGCCGGCACGCTGCACGCCAACTCGCTCGACGACGTGCCGGCCAGGCTCGAGGCGCTCGGCGCGCTCGCCGGCCTGTCGCCGCCGGCGCTCGCGCGGCAGGCGGTCAGCGCGCTCGATGCGGTGCTGCACGTGGAGCGCGATGCCGAGGGGCGCAGGCGCATCGCGGCGATCGGTGCGCTCGCGCTCGACGGCGACCGGCTGGTGGTGCGCGTGTGAGCGGCGAGCTCGACGGCGCGGCCGCCACCGTGCACCGGCTGGCGGCGCTGGTCGCCGGCGGCCTGCCGATCGACCGCGCCTGGGCGGTGCTCGAGACGGATGCGTCGGCGCTCGACGCCGAGGCGGGCGGCGGTCTGGTCGCGGCGGTGCTCGCGGTGGCGCGCTCGACCGGCGCGCCGATGGCGCCGACGCTCGAGCGGCTGGCTGCCCTGCTGCGCGAGCAGGCGGCGCAGCGGCGGGCGCTCGAGACGGCCCTCGCCGGCCCGCGGGCGACCGCGAAGCTGGTGATGCTGCTGCCGGTCGTGGGCCTCGGCTTCGGCTTCGCGCTCGGCCTCGATGTGCTCGGCGCGGCGGTGGGTGGCGGCATCGGCACGTGGTCGGTGCTGGCGGGCGCGGTGCTGATGGGCGCGGCGTGGTTGTGGTCGCGCGCGATCGTGCGGCGCGCGGCTCAAGGCGATGCCGCGCCCGGGCTCGCGCTCGACCTGGTGGCGGTGGCGCTCGCCGGCGGCGGCGCCGCGGGGCGTGCGCGCTCGGCAGCGGTCGCCGCGCTCGCGGA
>NZ_CP132360.1:315466-452184 GCF_030758955.1 Agrococcus beijingensis
GCGCGTCGCGGTGCGACGCGGGTTCGAATCCTGTCGCCCCGACGAGCGGTTGCTGTCGCGGGGCCCGGGCCGAGCCGGCAGCGCGCTACCGCGCGTCGACGCGCAGCGTCGTGCCGCGCGCGGGCTCCGCGTTCAGTCGCCGGGTCGGGGCGCCGTTGCCGTAGCGCGCCACGTAGGCGGCGTCGAGCTCGTCGTCCAGCGAGTCGTCCAGTACGAAGGCGACGTCGCGCTCCTCGCCGTCCCAGGCGACCCCGCCGCGCAGCTGCCGCAGCACGCCCACGTACCACTGCGCCTCCGGCCCGTTCACCGAGCGCACGAGCAGCTGCCCGTCGACGACCGCGTGCCAGACGATGCGCCACGATCGCAGCGAGCCATCCCTGCGCGCGCCCGCGACCCGGATCTCGGAGACGCGCTCGAACGCATCCAGCTCGTCCTTCGTCCATGCGGTCGTGGCGATCTCCATCCCTCGGGGTGCGACTCCACGATCCACCACGAGCGCTCCGGGTGCCAGGCCCCGCCAGCCTCGACGGCGCGGGAGGGCCTGCCGCTACCTGTCGCCGCGCGCCGCGCGCTGCTGCGCGACCAGCACGATCACCACGCCCACTGCGGCGACGACCAGGCCGACGACGCCGACGCCCGTGACGGGCACGCCGAACACCAGCCACACCCAGAGCATCGCGGTCGGGGGCGTCAGGTAGAGCAGCGTGCTGACGAAGGTCGCGCCGTGCGAGCGCGTGACCGTCACGTAGAGCACGTACCCGCCGAGGCTCGCGAGCACGACGAGCCACAGCACCGCGAACCACAGCTCGGCGGTGGCGGGCGGCGCCGCCTGCCCGCGCACGAGCGCGACGGCCATGAACACCGCGGTCGCCACGACCGCCTGCATCGTGATCGTCTGCAGCAGGTCGTCCTGCAGGTGCCAGCGGCGCTGCAGGACCGTGCCGCTGCCGAGGCACAGCACGCCCACGAACGGCAGCAGGTAGGCCCACAGCGGCGCCCCGGACTCGCCGAGCTGCCCACTGACGACGAGCGCGACGCCACCGAGCCCCACCGCCATGCCGCACCACATCCACCCGGTGGCACGCTCGCCGAGCAGGCGACCGGCGATCGTGGCGACGAGCATCGGCTGCAGCGCGGCGATGAGCGCGGCGGTGCCGCCGTCGACGCCGGCGCGCACGCCCTCGAAGATCATCAGCAGGTAGCCGGCCTGGCTGAGCAGCGCGATGGTGCCCTGCCGCAGCCAGCTGCGGCGGCCCGGCCAGCGGCGGCGCAGCACGAGCATCGCCGCGACGAGCAGGCCGGCGAGCACGACGAAGCGCCAGGCGAGCACCGTGATCGGCTCGCCGCCGGCGCGTGCCGACAGCTCGGCGCCGATGAACCCCGAGCTCCACGTGACCACGAGCGCGATCGACGCCACCACGATCGCCGTGGGGCCGAGCCTGGTGCGCGGCGCGTCGCCGGTGCTGTCTGACACCGCTCGATCATGTCAGCCCTCGCGTGCGCTGCCGCGCGCCCTGGCCGAAGCGGGCGGATGCGTCAGGTCTGGACGACGAGGATCGGCTCGGTGGTCGGTGCCTCAGACCCGCCCTCCGGCTCGACGGTCACGCCGACGGCGGTGCCCGCCGTCAGCTCGCCGTCGAGCAGGAACGCCGTGCTGGTGCCGCTCGCGTCGAAGGTGCCGGCCGGGTGGGCCCCGGCCGCGTCGATGTACCAGGCCTGGTAGGTCTGGCCCGCGGGAGCCGCGTCGAGGCCCTCGAAGAGGATCGCCGACTGGCCCTGCTCGGGCGACCAGATGACCGTCGCGACGGTGCCGTCGGCCAGCTCGACCTCGCTGCGCTGGGCGTCGTCGGCCGCGACGACCGCGCCGAGCGCCTCCTGCGTCGATGCGCCGCCGAGCTGCGTGCCGATGGCGACGCCGCCCAGCAGGATCGCAGTGCCGGCTGCGACGGCGCCCAGCACGCGCAGCGGCTGCCAGCGGGCGCGTGCACGCCGCTCCGCCGGGCCGGGTCGACGGGTCTCCTCAACCCGAGTGGGCTCGATCGGGAGCGCCGCGGGCGCCGCGAACGGCAGTGCGGGCTCGACCGCGGGCGCCGTCGAGGCGGGTGCCGCGGTGTCGACCGCCGGCAGCTGCGGCTCGAGGGCGATGGCGTCGAGCACGCTCGCGCGCAGCGTCGGCGGCGGCGCGACCTCGTCGCCGGCGAGCAGCGCGGCCGTGTCGGCCAGGCTCGCCGCCTCAGCCCGAGCCTCGGGCGATGCCTCCGCGTCGAAGCGCTCACGCTCGGCCGGGCTGAGCGCGTCGAGCGCATAGGCCGCGGCGAGGTCGTCGATCGACCGCTGGTCGTCGCTCATGCCGTCACCCCCAGGATGCCGCGCAGGCGCTGCATGCCGTCGCGCAGGCGTGTCTTGACCGTGCCGAGCGGCGCATCGAGCCGCTCGGCGATCTCGGACTGCGTGAGCCCGTCGAAGTAGGCGAGCTCGATGGCCTTGCGGTGCGCGTCGCTCAGCTGCCCGAGCGCGCGCCGCGCCCGTGCGGCGTCGAGCGAGATCTCGGCCTGCTCGGCCACCAGGTCGACCGGCACGCCGATGTCGCGCACGCCGATGCGGGCGTCGCGGTTTCGCTGCGACTGCGAGGCGCGCACCCGGTCGACCGCGCGGGCGTGGGCGATCTGCAGCAGCCAGCTGATGGCGGCGCCGCGGCTCGGGTCGAAGCGCTTGGCCTGCCGCCAGGCCTCGAGGAAGACCTCCTGCGCGACCTCCTCGGCCTGCGCGCGATCGACCAGGATGCGCAG
This sequence comes from Agrococcus beijingensis, assembly GCF_030758955.1. Lineage (NCBI taxonomy): Bacteria > Bacillati > Actinomycetota > Actinomycetes > Micrococcales > Microbacteriaceae > Agrococcus > Agrococcus beijingensis. The sequence continues at coordinate 318,256 of NZ_CP132360.1, forward strand.
CACCAGCCCGAAGACGCGGGACGACGTCAGGTCGTACAGCTGCGCGAACGCGCGCTGATCGCCCTCGGCGGCGCGCACCAGGCACGTCTCTGCGTCAAGCTCCACGCGCCTGAGTATTGCAGGCGGAGCGACGAGGGCGAGGGCGGTCATGCCGGTGGTTCGTCGCGGGCGAACGGATGGATTGGGGCGGGCCGGTGCGCAGGCCGGTAGACTCGGACGGTGGTCCGCCCTCACGCGGCGGATCCGGCGTGCTCTGCGCGCCCCGGCCGAAGTGCCGAACACACCCCCGAACCTCAGGAGACCACCTCGTGAAGACCACGGTCGAGAAGATCGAGAACACGCGCAGCAAGCTCGTCATCAACGTCGAGCCCGCAGAGCTGCGCCCCGCGATCGACCAGGCGTACAAGACCGTCGCCGAGCAGATCAGCGTCCCCGGCTTCCGCAAGGGCAAGGTGCCTTCGGCGATCATCGACCAGCGCGTCGGCCGCGAGGAGATCCTGAACCAGGCCGTCTCGGAGTCGATCGACGAGTTCTACCGCCAGGGCGTCGCCGAGGCCGGCATCCGCCCGCTCGGCCGCCCCCAGGCCGACGTCACCGCCTGGCCCGAGGTCAAGGACTTCTCGGGCGACCTGGTGCTCGAGATCGAGGTCGACGTGCGCCCCGACTTCGACCTGCCCGAGGTCGACGGCCGCACCATCACGGTCGACGCCATCGAGGTCGACGACGCCGCCGTCGAGACCGAGCTGAACGAGCTGCGCTCGCGCTTCGGCACGCTCGTGACGGTCGACCGTCCTGCGGCGAACGGCGACTTCGTCACGCTCGACCTGACCGCCACCATCGAGGGCGAGACGGTCGACACGGCCAGCGGCATCTCCTACGAGGTCGGCTCGGGCGAGCTGCTCGAGGGCATCGACGAGGCCGTCGAGTCGCTCACCGCCGGTGAGGAGACCACCTTCACCTCGAAGCTGGTCGGCGGAGACCACGCCGGCAAGGACGCCGAGGTCCAGGTCTCCGTGCAGGCCGTCAAGGAGCGCGAGCTGCCCGAGGCCGACGACGACTTCGCGCAGATGGCCAGCCAGTTCGACACCATCGACGAGCTGAAGGCCGACCTCGCCGAGCAGGCCGGCCGCAGCCGCAAGCTGGGCCAGGCCGAGCAGGCGCGCCAGCGCCTCCAGGACGAGCTCGTCGAGGCCGTCGAGATCGAGGTCCCGACCGCCGTCGTCGAGGACGAGGTCGTGCGCCACCTCGAGGCCGAGAACCGCGCCGACGACGAGGCGCACGGCGAGGAGGTCCGGCAGGAGACCCGCAAGCTCCTCAAGCAGCAGATGCTGTTCGACCGCTTCGCCGAGGAGGCGAACCTCGAGGTGACGCAGCAGGAGCTCACGCAGATCGTCGTGCAGCAGGCCGCCCAGTACGGCATGGCTCCGCAGGAGCTCGTGCAGGCGCTCGAGGCCAACGGCCAGCTGCAGGTGCTGCTGGGCGACATCCTGCGCGGCAAGACGCTGTCGACCCTGCTCGGCCGCGTCACCGTGGTCGACGACAAGGGCGAGACCGTCGACCTCACCGACTTCCTCCCGCCGGCCGAGCAGGCCGACGAGGACGACGTCGAGGGCGCCATCCGCGAGGCCGAGGCGAAGCTCGCCGCGCAGCACTCCGAGGACTGATCCGCGACGAGGGGCCGGGCGCGAGCCCGGCCCCTTCCGCATGCCTCCGCCTGCGGCGAACACGGCCCGGTGGGGCCATCCTGCTCGCCTAGGGTGGGAGCAATCGAGAGAAGGAGTCACCCGTGGCTGAACCCGTCTTCGCGCAATCGGTCTTCGACCGACTGCTGCGCGATCGCATCATCTGGCTGGGCGAGGAGGTGCGTGACGACAACTCGAACGAGATCTGCGCGAAGATCCTGCTGCTCGCCGCAGAGGATCAGAACAAGGACATCTACCTCTACATCAACTCGCCCGGCGGCTCGATCACGGCCGGCATGGCGATCTACGACACGATGCAGTTCGTGCCCAACGACATCGTCACCGTCGGCATCGGCATGGCGGCCTCGATGGGCCAGCTGCTGCTCACCGCCGGCGCTCCGGGCAAGCGCTACATCACGCCGAACGCGCGCGTGCTGCTGCACCAGCCGCACGGCGGCTTCGGCGGCACCTCGAGCGACATCCAGACGCAGGCGCAGCTCATCCTCGACATGAAGAAGCGCCTCGCTGAGATCACCGCGGAGCGCACGGGCAAGACCGTCGAGCAGGTCAACGCCGACGGCGACCGCGACCGGTGGTTCACCGCCGATCAGGCGCTCGAGTACGGCTTCGTCGACCACGTGCGTGCGTCGGCAGCCGACGTCACCGGTGGCGGCGGCACGGATCAGGACGGCAACGCCGGCCAGGAGGGCAACTGATGGAGACTCCCACGTTCCAGGCGGCAGGCAGCGCGCTGCAGGCGCCGGGCTCGCGCTACATCCTCCCCAGCTTCGAGGAGCGCACCCCCTACGGCTTCAAGCGCCAGGACCCGTACGCGAAGCTCTTCGAGGACCGCATCATCTTCCTCGGCGTGCAGATCGACGACGCATCCGCCGACGACATCATGGCCCAGCTGCTGGTGCTCGAGTCGCAGGATCCTGACCGCGACATCGTCATGTACATCAACTCGCCCGGCGGCTCGTTCACGGCCATGACGGCGATCTACGACACGATGCAGTACATCCGGCCCGCGGTGCAGACCGTCTGCCTCGGCCAGGCGGCCTCGGCCGCCGCCGTGATCCTGGCGGCGGGCGAGCCCGGCAAGCGCCTGGCGCTGCCGAACGCGCGCATCCTCATCCACCAGCCCGCGACGTCCGACGCAGGCCGAGGGCAGGCATCCGACATCGAGATCCAGGCGCGCGAGGTGCTGCGGATGCGCGCATGGCTCGAGCAGACGCTGTCGAAGCACTCGAACCACGACATCGAGAAGGTGTCGAAGGACATCGAGCGCGACACGTTCCTGTCGGCCGAGGAGTCGCTCGAGTACGGCCTCATCGACCAGGTGCTGACGAGCCGCAAGACGGCGCCGCAGCTGCTCGCCTAGGTCGAGCGCCGACGGCAGAGGACCGGTCTCCCCGCGGGGAGCCGGCCCTCTTCGCGTGCCCGATCAGGCGGCGTCGTCGCGGCGGCGGCGGTACCCGCGGTTGACGGTGTAGGCGATCACGCCCAGCACGGCGAGCAGGGCGAGGATGCCGATCGGGAGGAACGGGAACTCGCCGCCCTCGGCCCCCTCGTCGGTCTGCTCGTCGGGTGCCGCAGTGCCCTGGGTGGTGGATGCGGTGGCGTCCGGTGCGTCGGAGGTCGCGGCGGGCTCGGTGGCGGCCGGGTCGGTGGCGCCCGCCTCGGTCTCGACCGGTGCCGCGACACCGCAGACCGGCGCGGCGGCGAGGCCGGAGACGCCCTCCTGGCCGGCGACCGGCTCGAAGGCGAACCCCACGGTGCCGTCGATCGTGTGACCGTCGGCCGAGACCACCTGGTAGGTCAGCGTGTAGTCGCCGGCCGTGCCGAGCGCAGCGGCGAGCGAGATCGTGCCGCCTTCGACCGTCGTGCACCCGTCGCCGTAGAAGCGGCCCTCGGCATCGGTGAGCTGGATCTGGTTGGCGCTGTTGACACCCTCGATGGTGAGCAGCTCCTCGTTCATCGTGACGCTGAACGTGCCGGGCTGCTCGGTCATGACGGCGCCGTCGGCAGGCGTCGTGCCGGTGACGGCGGCGTGCGCGGGCAGGAGGATGACAGCCGCGATCGCGGCGAGCGGGGTGAGCATGCTCCCAGCCTACCGAAGGCGATCCGGGGCATCGCGGCGTGGTCGACGGCCGTGTCAGCCGCCTGCTCTAGGCTTTCAGCACGGGCGCGAACCGCGCTCGCAGTCTGAGGGAGGGCGCGATGGCACGACTCGGAGAGAGCGGCGATCTGCTCAAGTGCTCCTTCTGCGGCAAGAGCCAGAAGCAGGTGCAGCAGCTCATCGCTGGGCCCGCGGTGTACATCTGCGACGAGTGCGTCGAGCTGTGCAACGAGATCATCGAGGAGCGCTCGGCCGAGGCCGGCGAGACCCCGAACCACGACGGCTTCACGCTGCCGAAGCCGCGCGAGATCTACGAGTTCCTCGAGGAGTACGTGGTCGGCCAGCAGGGCGCGAAGCAGTCGCTCGCGGTCGCGGTCTACAACCACTACAAGCGCATCAACGCCGCGAAGCAGCTCGAGTCGGCCGACATGGCGGGCGACGGCGTCGAGATCCAGAAGTCCAACATCCTGATGGTCGGCCCCACCGGCTGCGGCAAGTCCTACCTCGCGGCGACGCTCGCGAAGCAGCTCAACGTGCCGTTCGCCGTCGCCGACGCCACCTCGCTGACCGAGGCGGGCTACGTGGGCGAGGATGTCGAGAACATCCTGCTCAAGCTCATCCAGGCCGCCGACTACGACGTGAAGCGGGCCGAGACCGGCATCGTCTTCATCGACGAGATCGACAAGGTGGCGCGCAAGGCCGAGAACCCGTCGATCACGCGCGACGTCTCGGGTGAGGGCGTGCAGCAGGCGCTGCTCAAGATCATCGAGGGCACGGTCGCGTCGGTGCCGCCGCAGGGCGGCCGCAAGCACCCGAACTCCGAGTTCATCCAGATCGACACGTCGAACGTGCTGTTCATCGTGGCGGGCGCCTTCGCCGGCCTCGAGGACATCATCTCGAACCGATCGGGCAAGCGCGGGATCGGCTTCGGCGCACCGGTCGCGTCGCTGAAGGCCGACCTCAACGTCTTCCAGGACGTGCTGCCGGAAGACCTGCACAAGTACGGCCTCATCCCCGAGTTCATCGGCCGCCTGCCCGTCATCGCGACCGTCACGCCGCTCGACCAGTCGGCGCTCGTGCAGATCCTCTCCGAGCCGCGCAACGCCCTGGTGAAGCAGTACCAGCGCATCTTCGAGATCGACGGCGTCAAGCTCGACTTCGAGCCCGAGGCGCTGCAGGCGATCGCCGACCTGGCGGTCGACCGCAAGACCGGCGCTCGCGGCCTGCGCGCGATCCTCGAGACGGTGCTCGCGCCGGTCATGTTCGAGGTGCCGTCGACCCCGGGGGTCGAGCGCGTGATCGTCACCAAGGAGTCGGTCGCCGGCACCGAGGCGCCGGTCATCCTGACGGCCGACGACATCCAGGAGCTCTCCGCCTGACAGCGGCGCCTCGACGAATTGCGGCGCAGGTGAGGTAAGGCTAGCCTTACCTCGTGACCACCACCGGAGCGAGCGCGCTGCGCGCCGACGACGTCAGCCTGGCCTACGGCCGTGCGCGGATCGTCCACGGCGCATCCGTCTCGCTCGAGCCCGGTCAGGTGACGGCGCTCGTAGGCCCGAACGGCAGCGGCAAGTCGACGCTGCTGCGCGGCCTCACCGCGCTGCACCGCCCCACGGGCGGCAGCGTCGTCTTCGCCGACGGCGCCGACGCCTCCGGCCTGGGGGAGCGCGAGCTCGCCCGGCGCATCGCGCTGCTGGCGCAGTCGCACCCCGATCCGTCAGGCGTCAGCGTGCGCGAGGTCGTCGCCTACGGCCGGTTCGCCCACCGCGGCCGCTTCCGTTCGGGCGACCCTCGCGGCGCCGAGGTGATCGAGCGCGCGATGGCGGCAACCGGCATCGCCGAGCTCGCGGAGCAGTCGGTCGCGCAGCTCTCCGGCGGCCAGCGCCAGCGCGTGTGGCTGGCGACCTGCCTGGCGCAGGAGACCGGCATCGTGCTGCTCGACGAGCCCACCACCTTCCTCGACGTGCGGTACCAGCGCGAGATCCTCGAGATCGTGCGCGACCTCGCTGACGACGGCGTGGCCGTCGGCATCGTGCTGCACGACCTCGAGCAGGCGGCCGAGGTCGCCGACCGGGTCGTGCTGCTCGTGCACGGCCGGATCGTGGCCACCGGCACTCCCGAGGAGGTGCTGACGGCCGAGCGGCTCAGCGCCGCCTACGAGGTGCCGATCGACGTCGAGCCCGGAGCATCCGGGCTGCGCATCCGACCGCAGCGCCTGCGCCGCCGGTCGGCCGCGTCACGCGCCGCGTGACGCGCCCCAGCATCGGGCCGAGCGTCCGAGGAAGGACTACCATGTCCAAGCGAACCCTGCTCGCCAGCGCCGCAGTGCTCTCCGCACTCGTGCTCGCCGCCTGCGGCACCACCGAGCCGAGCGGCCCCGCGGCCACCGACGAGCCCTCGGGGGAGGCGGTCACCGTGACCGACGCGCGCGGCGTCGAGGTCGAGATCCCCGCAGGTGTCGAAGACGTCGTAGCGCTCGAATGGGTGGCCGTCGAGCACCTGCAGACGGTCGGCATCGTGCCCGTCGGCGTCGCCGACGCGGCCGGCTACGTCGACTGGTCGGGCACCGGTGCGCCGCTCGAGGGCGAGCCGACCGACGTCGGCACGCGCACCGAGCCGTCGATCGACGCGATCGCCGCGCTCGCGCCCGGCCTGATCGTCGCCGTCGCGGGCCGCGACGAGGGCGCCTACGCCGACCTCGAGGCCGTGGCGCCCGTGCTCGTGCTGCAGGGCGCCGACGCCGCCGACCCGATCGGCACGATGCTCGCCGACCTGCGCCTGACGGCTGAGGCCACCGGCACCGCCGACGCTGCGGAGACCGCGATCGGCGAGTTCCAAGCGCACCTCGACGAGGTCGAGGATCAGGTCGAGGAGGCCGGGCTCACCGGTACGCCGCTCGCCCACATGGACGGCTACGAGAACGGCGGCCAGGTCGAGATCCGCCCGTACGCGAAGGGCGCGCTGCTGCCCGCGGTGCTCGAGGAGGTCGGCTTCACGAACGCGTGGCCGGGCGAGGGCGACCCGCAGTACGGGCTCGGCATCTCGGACGTCGAGGGCCTCACGGCCCTGCCCGACGATGCCCAGATCATCTACATGACGGTCGGTGAGCGCGACGTCTTCACCGAGCAGCTGGCGACCAATGCGATCTGGACGGGGCTGCCGACCGTGCAGGCCGGCAAGGTGCACCGCCTGCCCGATGGCATCTGGCTGTTCGGCGGCGTCTCGTCGATGACGGCCTACGTCGACGCCGTCGTGGCGTCGCTCGCGCCCGCACCGTGACCCGGGTCCGACCTGGAGGGCTCGCGCTCGGCGCGGCCCTCCTCGTCGCACTCGTCGGGCTCTCCGCCTGGCACGCCACGCAGGGCACCACCCAGCTCGGCGTCACCGAGCTGCTGGGCTGGCTGGCCGGCGAGCAGGGCAACACGGCGGTCATCGTCGAGAGCCGGCTGCCACGGATCGCTGCGGCGATCGTCGTCGGCCTGGCCCTCGGCGCCGCGGGCTATGCGATGCAGACGCTCACCGGCAATCCGCTCGCTTCGCCCGACACGCTCGCGGTGAACGGCGGTGCCGGCGCCGCGATCGCCCTGGCCGCGGTGTTCGGCATCAGCCTGCCGGGCATCGGCGGCGCAGGGCTCGCGTTCGCCGGCGGCCTCATCGCCGCCCTCCTCGTCGTGGCGATCGGTCGCGGCCGCGGCTCGACGACGCAGATGGTGCTCGTCGGCACGGCGCTCGCGCTCGCGCTGCAGTCGGTCACGACGGTCGCCATCATCCTCGCCGAGCAGGAGACCGCCGGGCTCTACGCCTGGGGCGTCGGCCAGCTGTCCCAGAACGGGATCGGCACCGTCGCGCAGCTGCTGCCGCTCGTGCTGCTCGGCATCGCTGCGCTGCTGCTGCTCTCGCGCAGGCTCGACGTGCTGGCGCTCGGCGAGGAGGCCGCCACCATCGTCGGCGTCGGCGTCGGTCGGCTGCGCCTGCTGACGCTCGTCGCCTCGGTGGCGCTGGCCGCCGCCGCAGTCGCCATCGCGGGACCCATCGGCTTCGTCGGCCTCGCCGCGCCCATCGTGGTGCGCCTGCTCGTCGCACGGATCCCCGGCGCCGGGAGGCACCTCGTCGCGATCCCGCTGGCGGCGTTGGCGGGCGCCGTGCTGGTGGTCGGCTCCGACGTGCTGCTGCGGGCGGTCCTGCCCGCCTCCGCCGCGCTCGACGTGCCCACCGGCGTCGTCACGAGCCTCGTCGGCGCGGTGTGCATCGTCGTGCTCTCCCGCACGATCGCCGGGGCGAACGAGACCGAGTCGATGACGGTGCTGGGCTCGCGCACCATGGCGCGGCGCGCCTGGGTGCCGATCGTCATCGCCGCACTCGTGCTCGCGACGCTCACGATCGGCGCGGTGCTGCTCGGCGACCGCATGCTGCTGCTCGGCGACGTCGCCAACTGGCTCGGCGGCCGGGCCGGCGATGCGGTGCGGGTCACGCTCGACACCCGCACGCCCCGCGTGGCGGCCGCCGTGCTGGCGGGCGTCGCCCTGGCGATCTCGGGCGGCCTCGTGCAGGCCGTCGCTCGCAACGCCCTCGCCGACCCGTATCTGCTCGGTGTCGCCGGTGGCGCCGGGTTGGGCGCCATCTCGGTCATCACGCTCGCGCCGGCGGCCGTCGGCTGGATGGTGGCGGGCGGCGCCCTCGGGGGAGGTGCGCTGGCGGGGGCGCTGGTGCTGGTGCTGGTCGGCTGGAGGCGCCTGGGCAGCCTGCGGCTCGTGCTCACCGGTCTCGCGCTCTCGGCCGGCACCGCGGCGCTGACCAGCATGCTGATCGTGGTCACCGACCCCTACAACCAGGCGAAGGCGATCGTGTGGCTCGCCGGCAGCACCTACGGCCGCGGCTTCGAGGACGTCGTGCCGGTGGCCGTCACGCTGGTCGTCGCAGTGCTCGCGCTCACGTGGATGCACCGCGATCTCGACCTCGCGCAGCTCGACGAGTCGACGCCGCGACTGCTCGGCGTGCGGCTCTCGGCCGTGCAGGTGGTCGCGCTCGTCGTCGCCGTCGCGCTGACCTCGACGGCCGTCGCCGCCATCGGCGTGGTGGCCTTCGTCGGCCTCGTCGCGCCCCATGCGGCGCGCGCCATCGTGGGTGCGAGGCACCGCGCGCTGCTGCCGCTCGCGGCGCTGCTGGGCGGCACGCTGACGCTGCTGGCCGACACGCTGGGGCGCACGCTGATCGCTCCGGCGCAGCTGCCGGCGGGCGTCATGACGGCGCTCGTGGGCATCCCGTACTTCATCTGGCTGGTGCTGCAGGCGGGCCGCGCGCGCTGACCCACGGCGGGCGCGCACCTGCTGCGGATGCTGGGGAAATCCATCACAACCTCATGCGTGCCGCAAGGAACAGTCAGCGGAGCAGGCAGAAACCGAGAACCTGCGGATGCGGTGCACAACTCCACAGGGTGGTCTGAGTCGGTGCGTCTTGAGTGTTGGGGTGCCCGAGAACGAGTCTTCTTGGCAAGCAAGCAAGGCTCATGGCACTGCAAGTTGCGACGGTCGTGGTAACGGAGCCGCGGACGACTATGGGCCTCCCTCGGCGGGCGCAGCTCGTCGAGCAACGCAACCAGGAGTATTCCCGTGCACAAGCTCAACCCCAGCAGCTGGTCCCCACCTCCACGTCGCAGTGCCAAGCTGCGGCGCAACGTCATCGGCCTGACCGCGGCCTTCGCCATGGTCGTCCCACTGGCCATCGTCAGCGCGCCCGCGCCCGCGCTCGCCGTCACCGACGAGACCCCGTCGTTCGTGCTGAACCAGAACGACCTCGAGTTCATCCTCCGGCAGGTCCAGATCTCCGAGGCGCACGCCGCCGATGAGGCCGACCCGAGCAACTACACCTACGTCTGCGCGGATCCGAGCGACCTGAGCGGCACCTGCGTCACCAACGTCGCGCAGCCCGGTGGCGTGCGCACGGTCGACGGCAGCTACAACAACCTGATCGCCGGCCAGTCGGAGTTCGGCTCCGGCGGCCTCCCCTTCCCGCGGCTGCTCGACCCCGAGTGGCTGCAGGGTGAGGCGCCGCCGCCGTTCGCGCCGCCCAACGCTCCCGGCGTCACGGCCAGCTGCGAGGCGGGGCTCACCTGCTACACGCAGACCGAGGGCTTCGTCTACGACTCGGACCCGCGAATCATCAGCAACCTGATCGTCGACCAGACCACCGGCAACCCGGCGATCGTCAACCAGCTCGACGCGGGCACGGCGACGCTGCTCCCGCAGGACCCGAACGTGCCCGACCTCGACCCCGACACCGAGATGGTGAGCACGCCCAACACAGCGCCCGACGAGGCCCTGTCCGCTCCGTTCAACACCTTCCTGGGGTTCTTCGGCCAGTTCTTCGACCACGGTCTCGATCTGGTCAAGAAGGGTGGCAACGGCACCCTCGTCGTGCCGCTCGAGCCCGACGACCCGCTGTACGAGGCCGGGTCGCCCACGAACTTCCTCGTGCTCACCCGAGCGACTCGCGCCGACGACGCCGCTGGCAACCCGACGACGGAGCACACGAACCTGACCACGCCGTTCGTCGATCAGAACCAGACGTACGCGTCGCACCCGGCGCACCAGGTCTTCCTGCGCGAGTACGCCCCGGGCGGCGGTGCGACCGGCAAGCTCATCGAGGGCGCCGCCGGCGGCATGGCGACCTGGACCGAGGTCAAGGACCAGGCCCGGACCATCCTGGGCATCGACCTCACCGACGCCGACGTGCTGGCCGTGCCGCAGCTGGTCGTCGACCCGTACGGCAACTTCGTGCCGGGACCGCTGCGCGGCATGCCCCAGCTCATCGTCTCGACCGGACCGGGTGTCGACGACATCGCGTTCCGCGAGGGCGACCCGGGTGCCCCCGTCTCGACGGCCGGCGCGCTCACCACGGGCACCGCCTTCCTCGACGACATCGCGCACGGCGCCACCCCGGTGTTCGACGCGAACGGCAACCTCGTCCCGCAGTACGACGAGAACGGCCAGCCGACCACGGACATCCTCAGCGGCTACAACAACGTCGCGCTCGGCGAGCACTTCATCGCCGGGGACGGTCGCGTCAACGAGAACATCGGCCTCACCGCGGTGCACGCGGTGTTCCACGCCGAGCACAACCGCATGGTGGAGCAGATCGAGGCGCTGCTGAACGGCGACCCGAGCACGGCATTGCTGCGCAACGACCAGACGATGGCCGACCCCGCACTGCTGGCCGAGTTCGCGAAGGCGTTCCGGGGCGAGGCGCACGCCTACCCCTCGGCCGTGCCCGAGCTCGCCCTGCCGCAGCCGCAGGCCGATGACTGGACCTACGAGCAGCGCCTGTTCCAGGCGGCGAAGTTCGCCACCGAGATGCAGTACCAGCACATCGTCTTCGAGGAGTTCGGACGCACGATCTCCCCCTCGATCGATCCGGTGGTCTTCAACGAGAACAGCTACAACCCCGCCATCGACCCGGCGATCATGGCCGAGTTCGCCGATGTGGTCTACCGCTTCGGGCACTCGATGATGACCGAGGAGATCGGCCGCGAGGATGTGCCAGGCACCGCTGCCGTGGAGTCTGACGTGTCGCTGCTCGACGGCTTCCTCAATCCGGATGCCTTCGACGACGGAGGCGCGCTGACGCCAGATCAGGCGGTGGGTTCCCTCATCGACGGCATGACGTCGCGCGTCGGCAGCCAGATCGACGAGTACGTCACCGACACGCTGCGCAACAACCTGCTCGGCCTGCCGCTCGACCTCGCCACCATCAACATGGCGCGAGCTCGAGACGTCGGCATCCCGCCGCTGCAGACAGCGCGCGAGGAGTTCTTCCGGCTCACCGGCGACTCGTCGCTCGAGCCCTACAGCGACTGGGTCGACTTCGGGCTCGGGCTGCGCAACGGCAACAACTTCGGGCGTGGCGGCAACAACGCCTCGCTGGTGAACTTCGTCGCCGCCTACGGCACCCACCCGACCGTCGAGGCGGCGACCACGGTCGTCGGTCGTCGTGCGGCGGCCTCGCTGCTCGTCAACGGTGCACCGGTCGGCAGCGAGTTCATCTCGCGGTTCCCGGGCGCCAGCCGCTTCCACACCGCCGCGCTGTTCTCGCAGCGCCACTACGAGCCGGGCATCGACACGGTCTACGTGACGAACGGCCTCAACTTCCCCGACGCGCTGTCGGCCGGAGCCCTGGGCAAGCCCATCCTGCTCGTGCCGCCGGGCTCCGCGGGAACCATCCCGGCCGAGACCCACGAGGAGCTGCTGAGGCTCGCGCCCGGCCGCATCGTCGTGCTCGGCGACACGGCTTCGGTCGGCGCCAACACCGTGCTCGCGCTCAACGCGATCTCGGCGACCGACGCTCCGGTGACCCGGATCGCAGGCCCGAACCGCTACGCGACCTCCGCAGCCATCTCGGCGACCTTCACGGGTCCGGTCGAGCGGGTGTTCATCGCGAACGGCGAGAACTTCCCGGATGCGCTGGCCGGTGCAGCGGTCGCTGCGCAGGGCAACTCGCCCGTGCTGCTCGTGACGCCGAACGGGATCCCTGCGGTCATCGCCGCAGAGCTCCAGCGGCTCAACCCGCCGGAGATCGTGGTCCTCGGTGGTACGCCCTCGGTGAGCGCGGCAGTCGCCACGCAGCTCGACGCCTTCACGACCGGCCCCGTCATCCGGCTCGCCGGTGCGAGCCGGTACGACACGGCGGTCGAGATCAGCAAGCAGTTCTTCCCGACCGGAGCCGATCGCGTGTACGTGACGACCGGCACCAACTTCCCCGACGCGGTCACGGCGGCTCCGGGTGCAGGCCTCAACGGCTCGCCCATCCTGCTGCTCCCGCCGACCGGGATGACGCCGGCCATCCGGGCCGAGATCGAGCGCCTGGCACCCACCGAGATCTTCATCCTCGGTGACACCAACTCGGTCAGCGCGGCGACCGAGCTGAACCTCGCCTCGCTCGCACCGACGCCGCTCACGGCGCCGGCGGACCGGCTCGAGTTCATGAACAGCACGGGAGCCTGGGCTGACGCCAACGGCGGCACGACGACCGGTCTGGAGTCGGTCGACCTCTGGGTCGGCGGTCTGGCGGAGAAGATCGACGCCTTCGGCGGCATGCTGGGATCGACGTTCAACTACGTCTTCGAGACGCAGCTCGAGAAGCTGCAGTTCGGCGACCGGTTCTACTACCTGTTCCGCAACCCCGGCGTGCAGCTGTTCGCTGCGCTCGAGGGCAACTCGCTCTCGGATCTCATCCAGCGCAACTCCGACGCATCCAATCTGCCGGCGAACATCTTCTCGCTGAACGAACAGATCCTCGACCTCGACGCTCTGCCGAACCCGCTCCCTGCGGGTCTGCTCCAGGGCGCCGATGGCAGCTGGCGCTGGTCGGGAGTGGAGCACCTCGAGCTGCACGGCACCGCGGGACCGGACAACATGTCCGGCGACGAGGGTGACGACTCGCTCTGGGGCTACGAGGGCAACGACAGGATCGAGGGCGGCGGGGGCAACGACTCGCTCGTCGGCGGTCCTGGTGACGACATCATCACTGACTCGTTCGGCGACGATGTCATCCACGGCGACCAGGGCAACGACGCCATCCACGTCGGCGCCGGCATCGATCTCGCGATCGCGGGCCTCGGCGACGACTTCGCGGTCAATGGCGGCGGCGGCGCGGGCTCCTCGTTCTTCATGGGGATGGGCGACGACGTCGTGACCGGCACCAGCGGGCGCGCCACGGTGTTCGGCGGCGAGCAGCACGACTGGGTCGAGGGCGGCTCCCACGCCGACCTCCTCCAGGGCGACAACGCCGACCAGCAGCAGGACGACACGCTGGGTGGCAGCGACGTGGTGCTCGGCCGGCTCGGCAACGACGACATCGAGGGCGAGGGCGGTGACGACATCCTCGTCGGCGCCGCCGTCGGCACCGACCGTCACCTGGGCAACCTCGGGTTCGACTGGCTGACCTACTACGGCCAGACGGCGAACGTGACGGCTGACTTCGCGTTCACGAGCCTCGTCGATCCGAACAACCCGCTGCGGTCGCGGTTCGACCAGCTCGAGTCCCTCTCGGGCGGTGCCGGCAACGACACACTCCGCGGGCCGCTGATCGCGCCGACGGAGATCCCTGCCCACCTGCTCCCGCTGGAGCGGGCGACCGAGGCCAGCATCGATCTCGTCGACGGCCTGGAGGGCCTGCTCCGGCCGACCCCCGAGACCGACTACGCAGCGCGCCTCATCGGGCCGCCCGATCCTGCCGCCACGGGGATGAACATGGTCATCCTCGGTGGTCCCGGCGACGACACCGTGGAGGGCAGGGCCGGCGACGACTTCCTCGACGGCGACGCCATGCTCCGGGTCCAGCTGCTCGACTCCGCCACCGGCCAGCGCTACGACAGCGCGAACGACGTCGAGGCGCGCGTCTTCGCGGGCACGGTGAACCCGGGCAACCTCGACATCGTGCGGGAGATCGTCTCCGTCGATGGCGGGAGCGACACATCCGTCTACAGCGACGTGATGGCCGCGTACACGATCACGCAGGGTGCCCCCGGGTACTGGCAGGTCGAGCACGCCACGCAGGGCTCGGATGTCATCCGTGGCTTCGAGCGGCTGCAGTTCTCGGATGGCTGCGCGACGCTCAACGAGGCCGGCGACGCGTGGGAGGCCTGCGACACCACGTTCGCAGTCTCCCTGTCGACCGACACGCCGCTCGAGGGAGTCCCGGTCGTCGCGACGGTCGTGGCGCCCGACGGCACGAGCCCGCTCGACGCCAGCGCCTTCACCGGAGCTGAGTTCGTCTGGTTGGGCGGCAAGGCTGACTTCCCCGAGAACGTCACCGAGTGGGTTGAGCTCGCTCGACAGACTCCCGGGACGAGCAACGGGGCGACTCTGGCCAGCTCGTTCACACCCGGAGTGGAGGAGAACGGCATGTTCCTCCGCGTCTCGGTGACCTACAGAGACGGGTCCGGTGTCCTGCATACGGCGTCTTCCCCGGTCACCGGCAGCTTCGTCACGGTGCCCAACGAGCTGCCGGTCGGTCCGACACTCGTCTGGGACGAGGCCCCCGCCGCACCGACGGTCGGATCGTTGCTGATCGCCACCGAAGTGCTGGACGCCAACGGCCTCGAGGAGGGGACCGAGTTCGTCTACGAATGGACGAGCTCGACCGATCCGACGGTGCCGCCGGGCTCGACGGTGCTCGGCTCTGAGGTCGAGAGCTACCAGGTCGTCGCCGCCGACGTCGGCAGCTTCATACGGGTGACGGTCACCTACACCGACGCAGCCGGCTATGCCGAGACCGCGACCGCTGTGCTCGACGTGGCAGTCGTGGCGGCCACACCCTAGGGGCTGGGAACCCCGCAGGGGCGCTGCATCCTCACGGATGCAGCGCCCCTGTCGTGCGACTGCTCGGCGGCGGCGGCGCTATTCGGCCGCGTCGAGGCCGCGGCGCTTGAGCAGCGGCGCCAGCTCGGCGTCGCGGCCCAGGAAGTCGCGGAACGCGGCCAGCGGATCCTTCGACCCGCCCACGCCCAGCAGGCGCTCGCGGAAGCGCTGCCCGGCCTCGCGGATCGACGGCTGCTGCTTGAACCACTCGACCGTGTCGGCGTCCATGACCTCCGACCAGATGTACGAGTAGTAGCCGGCCGAGTAGCCTCCCGAGAACACGTGCTGGAAGTAGCCGGTCGAGTAGCGCGTCGGCACCGTCTCGCTCAGGAGGCCCACGCGGTCGAGGGCGTCCCGCTCGAACGCCGCGACATCCGTCACCTCGTCGCCCGCGACGCGCGCGTGCCACGCCTGGTCGAGCAGCGCGGCCGCCAGGTACTCGCTGGTGTCGTGCCCCTGGTTGAACGACTCCGACGCCTGCAGGCGGGCGATGACATCGGCCGGCAGCGGCTCTCCGGTCTCGATGTGCCGGGCGTAGTGCTCGACGATGCCCGGCCACAGCATCCACATCTCGTTGACCTGGCTGGGGAACTCGACGAAGTCGCGGAACACGTTCGTGCCGCCGAACGACGGGTAGGTGACCTGCGCGAACAGGCCGTGCAGCGCGTGCCCGAACTCGTGGAAGAGCGTGGTGGTCTCGTCGAACGTCAGCAGCGTGGGCGTGCCGGCCGGGGGCTTCGGCACGTTGAGGTTGTTCATCACCACCGTCGGGTGCTCGAGCAGCGCGTTCTGCTGGATCAGCGGGTTCATCCACGCGCCGCCGCGCTTCGAGTCGCGGGTGTAGAGGTCGAGCAGGTACAGGCCGACCTCCGAGCCGTCGTCGTCGCGCACCTCGAACACCCGCACGTCGGGGTGGTAGCCGACCAGATCGGTGCGCTCCTCGAAGGTGACGCCGTACACCTGGGTCGCCGCGTAGAAGACGCCGTCGCGCAGCACGCGCTCGGCCTCGAAGTAGGGGCGCAGCGCCGCCGTGTCGACGTCGAAGCGGGCGGTGCGCTCCTTCTCGGTCCAGTACGCCCAGTCCCAGGCGGCGAGCTCGTAGGGCTCGCCGGCAGCGTCGATCTGCGCCTGCAGCGCGGCGGCCTCCGTGCGCGCGTTGGCGGCGGCGGGCTTCGCCAGCTTCGTCAGCATCGCCATCACGTTGTCGGGGCTGCCGGCCGTCTCGTCAGCGGTGATCGCATGCGCGTGCGTGGCGAAGCCCAGCAGCTGCGCGCGCTCTGCGCGCAGGGCGGTGAGCTCGACGACGGTGTCGCGGTTGTCGTGCTCGTTGCCGCGGGTGCCGCGGGCGAGGGATGCCTCCAGCACGCGCCGTCGGACGTCGCGGTTCGTGAGCGAGGCGAGCCACGGGTGGCCGGAGAACAGCGGCAGGGTGATGAGCCACTTGCCCTCGAGGCCGCGGTCGGCCGCCGCGGCGGCCGCCGCCTCGATCTCGCCCGAGCTGAGGCCGTCGAGCTCGGCCTCGGTGTCGATGACCACGGCCAGGTCGTTGGTGTCGGCCTGCAGGTGCTTGTCGAAGCGCGTGGTGAGCGTCGCGATCTGCTGGTTGAGCTGCTTGAGGCGGTCGCGGGCCGCCTCGTCGAGGCCCGCGCCGGCGACGGTCATCTCGGTGTGGCGGCGCTCGACCAGGTAGCGCTGCTCGTCGTTCCATGCGGGGTCGGGGCTCTGGTGCAGCGCCGCGACGCGCGCGTAGAGCGACGGGTCGAGCGTGATCGCGTCGGCGTGCGCGGCGAAGCGCGGCGCGTAGCGCTCCTCGAGCTCCTCGAGGAAGGGCGAGGAGTCGGTCGAGGTCATGCTCCAGAAGACGTGCGCGACCCGCGACAGGATCGCGCCGCTGCGCTCCAGCGGCACCATGGTGTTCTCGAACGTCGGGGCCGCGGCGTCGTCGATGACAGCGCGGACCTCCTCGAGCTGCTCGGCGAAGCCCGCCTCGAGCGCCTCCTCGTAGTGCTCCTCGCGGATCTCGGCGAACGGCGGCAGCTGGTACGGGAGCGCGCTGGGCGTCAGGAAGGGGTTGGTCATGGCACCCACCCTAGGTTCTTCCGCCCGGGGTTCCTGGTCATACACTCGCGGCATGGCGCAGGTCACCTACTCCCACGGGCACCACGCGAGCGTCGTCGCCGCGCACGCCGCCCGCACCGTCGCGAACTCGGCGGCATACCTCTCGCCGCTCGTCGAGCCCGGCATGAGGATCCTCGACGTCGGCTGCGGCCCGGGGTCGATCACGATCGACCTCGCGCGCCGGGTGGGCGACCGCGGCCGGGTCGTGGGCATCGACATGAGCGCCGAGGTGGTCGAGACCGCTCGGACGGCGGCGGCGCTCGCGGGGGTCTCGAACGTGGAGTTCCACGTCGGCGACGCGTACGACCCGACGCCGGGGGAGCGGTACGACGTGGTGCACGCGCACCAGGTGCTGCAGCACCTCGGGCGGCCGATCGATGCGCTCGCCGCCTGGCGGCGCGTGGGCGACCTCGTCGCCGCCCGTGACGTGATCTACTCGGCCACGGTCATCCATCCGCTCACCCCCGAGCTCGCCCTCTGGCGCAAGGTGATCGTCGCGCTGCAGGCGGCGAACGGCGGCGACGGCGATGCGGGCGCCAAGCTGAAGTCGTGGGCGCGCGCCGCGGGCTTCGCGAGCGTCGAGACCGACGTCGAGACGTGGTGCTTCGAGTCGCCGCACGGCCGCGCGTTCTGGGGCGGGCAGTGGGTCGAGCGCGCGCTGCACTCGGCCTTCGCCGACGGCAGCGAGCGTCATGGGCTGGCGGATGCCGCCCAGCGCCAGGCGATCTCGGACGCGTGGGGTGCGTGGCAGGCCGCCGACGACGGATGGATGGCGATGCTGCACGGCTGGATCCTCGCCCGAGGCTGACCGCGCGGAAAGCCGACCTCGGCGGTCGGCCACGGCCTTCGGCGACGGGCAATCACTTGTCAGATACCTCTTGCAAAGAGGTGTTTGCAAAGAGTATTCTGGATGCATGCCCGACGCCGCCGTCGACGGATCCGGCGGCGCGAGCGAGACCGCGGCCGTCGCTCCCGATGCCCTGAGCCTCGACTCGCTCAAGGCGCTCGCCCACCCGCTGCGCGTGCGGATCCTGCACGAGCTGACGACCCGCGGCCCGCAGACCGCCTCGTCGCTCGCCGCGACGCTCGGCGAGTCGACGGGCTCGACCAGCTATCACCTGCGGCAGCTCGAGGCGAAGGGCTTCATCGCTGAGGACTCCGAGCGCGGCACCGCGCGCGAGCGGTGGTGGCGCCGCGCCGTCGACCAGCTGCAGGTGTGGACGAAGGAGCTCGCCGACGCGCCCGAGGGCCGTGCGGCCTCAGCGACCGTGCTCGGCGCCTGGGCGCAGCACGACAGCGCGCTGCTCGCCGCCTTCGTCGCCACCGGCGAGGAGCGCTACGACGAGCCCACGCTCGACGCCGCGCGCGTCTCGAGCCGCTCCGCGACGCTCAGCGCGAGCGAGCTGCACCGGCTGACCCGCCAGGTCGACCGGCTCGTGCGCGACGCCATCGCGGCGTCGGGCGCCGAGGCCGGCGAGCACGACTCCGCAGACCCCGTCCCCGCAGACCCCGTCCACCGCATCCAGATCCAGTTCAACGCCTTCCCGATCGACTGATCGGGAAGCACCCAGGAGGAGACACCATGCCCAAGCACGAGCCGCACCCCGTCACCATGCCCATCGCCGTCGTCAACGACGCGTTCGTGATGGCGCAGATCCTCACCCGCCCGATGCGGTAGGCGGGTCTGCCGCGTCAGTCGCGGCCGACCACCACGTCGTCCCCGTCGAGGCGGATCGTCGTGCCGTCGTCGAGCTCGACGACCGGCTGACCCTCGAGCCACGTGAGCGTCCAGCGCCACGCCGAGGTGTCGGCGCCCAGCTCGACGAGCGTGCGCTCCTCGTCGTCGATCGCCGCGCGCATCGCGACCGGCACCGACTGCGGGGCCTCGCCGCCGACGCTCCACCGGGTGCCGATCTGCATCAGGCCTCCTCGAGCACGATCTCGCCGACGGCGAGCTCCGCGCCGTCGACGATCGAGAGCTCGCGGATGCGTCCCACGGCCTTCAGGTCGTCGGCTGCGGCCTCCAGGTGCTCGCGCAGCGCCTCGGGCACCGCGATGACCGCGGAGGCGACGGGCGTCTTCTGGCTTGCCTTCGCATCCGTCTTCGCCCGTCGGATGCCGATGAGCGCCTGGCCCACGGAGGCGAGCATGCCGGTGGCGCTGAGGCCCTCGCCGAGCTCGTCGGCCGTCGGCCACGCGGCGACGTGGATCGACGAGTCGTGCGACCACGACCAGACCTCCTCGGTCGCGAACGGCAGGAACGGCGCAAGCAGTCGCAGCTGCACGTCGATGGCGGCGCGCAGGGCGGCGATCGCCGAGCCGCGGCCGGCCTCGTCGCCCGAGTACGCGCGCTCCTTGACGAGCTCGAGGTAGTCGTCGCAGAAGGTCCAGAAGAACCCCTCGGTCGCCTCGAGCGCCTTCGCGTGGTCGTAGCCCTCGAACGCGCGGGTGGCGGTGCGCACGACGCCCGCGAGCTCGGCGAGCATCTCGCGATCGAGCCGCTCGGTGATCTCGCCCGGCGCGCCCTCCATCGAGAGCACGAACTTCGCCGCGTTCAGCACCTTCATCGCGAGGCGCCGGCCGATCTTGATCATCTTCGGGTTCTGCGGGTCGAGCGTGGCGTCGACGCCCAGGCGCGACGAGGCCGCCCAGTAGCGCACGCCGTCGGAGCCGTGCTCCTCGAGCATGCCCAAGGGCGTCACGACGTTGCCCTTCGACTTCGACATCTTCTTGCGGTCGGGGTCGAGGATCCAGCCCGAGAGCGCGGCGTGCTGCCACGGGGCGCGGCCGTCCTCGAACTTCGAGCGCAGCAGCGTCGAGAACAGCCAGGTGCGGATGATGTCCTGGCCCTGCGGGCGCAGGTCGAAGGGGGTGAGCTTCGACCACAGCTCGGGGTCGTCGCACCAGCCGCCCGCGAGCTGCGGGGTGAGCGACGAGGTCGCCCAGGTGTCCATGATGTCGAGCTCGCCGACGAAGCCGCCGGGCACGCCGCGCTGCGCCTCGTCGAAGCCGTCGGGCCCATCGATCGAGGGGTCGAGCGGCAGCTGGTCGGGGCGGGGCAGCAGCACGCGGTCGAAGTCGGTCTGCCCCTCCTCGTCGAGCCCGTACCAGACGGGGATCGGCACGCCGAAGAAGCGCTGGCGCGAGATGAGCCAGTCGCCGTTGAGGCCGTGCACCCAGTTCTCGTAGCGGGTGCGCATGTGCTCGGGGTGCCAGACGATCTCGCGGCCGAGGCGCACGAGCTCCTCACGCAGCTGCTCGTCGCGGCCGCCGTTGCGGATGTACCACTGGCGCGTCGAGACGATCTCGAGCGGCTTGTCGCCCTTCTCGAAGAACTTCACCGGGTGCTGCACGGGCTTGGGGTCGCCGATCATCTTCCCGGCCTCCTGCAGCAGCTCGACCATGCGCTTCTTGGCGCTGAAGGCGGTCTTGCCGGCGAGCTCGCCGTAGGCGGCCTTCGCCGCCTCGCTCGAGAGCGCCTCGGGCGGCTCGGCGCCGAAGCGGCCGTCGAAGCCGATCACCGAGCGGTTCGGCAGGTCGAGCTCCCGCCACCAGGTGACGTCGGTGACGTCGCCGAAGGTGCAGATCATCGCCACGCCGGTGCCCTTGTCGACCTGCGCGAGCTCATGCGCGACGAACGGCACCTCGACGCCGAACACCGGGGTGGTCACGGTGGTGCCGAACAGGTGCTGGTAGCGCTCGTCGGACGGATGCGCGACAACGGCCACGCAGGAGGGCAGCAGCTCGGGGCGGCTCGTCTCGATGCGCAGGTCGCCGTCCTCCGAGGTGAACACGATCGTGTGGTAGGCGCCGGGCTGGTCGCGATCCTCGAGCTCCGCCTGGGCCACGGCGGTGCGGAACGTGACGTCCCACAGCGTCGGCGCATCCGCCTGGTACGCCTCGCCGCGCTCGAGGTTGCGCAGGAACGCGAGCTGCGACGTGCGGCGCGCGTCGTCGGAGATCGTGCGGTAGGTCTGCGACCAGTCGATCGAGAGGCCGAGGGTGCGCCAGAGGTGCTCGAAGCGCTCCTCGTCCTCCTCGGTCAGCCGCTCGCAGAGCTCGATGAAGTTGCGGCGCGAGATGGGCAGCTGGTCGGCCGCCTTCGAGCTCTTGCCGTCGCCGCCCTCCTGCGGGGGCGTGAAGCCGGGGTCGTACGGCAGCGTCGGGTCGACGCGCACGCCGTAGTAGTTCTGCACGCGGCGCTCGGTGGGGAGGCCGTTGTCGTCCCAGCCCATCGGGTAGAAGACGTGCTTGCCGCGCATGCGCTGGAAGCGGGCGACCAGGTCGGTGTGCGTGTACGAGAACACGTGCCCGACGTGGAGCGAGCCGGAGGCGGTCGGCGGCGGCGTGTCGATCGAGTAGATCGCGTCGCGGTCGAGGCCTGCCGCATCGAAGCGATAGGTGCCGGCCTCCTCCCACTGCTGACCCCACTTCTCCTCGAGTCCTTCGAGGGCGGGGCGGTCCGGCATCCCGGGGCCTGCGGGCATGGCGCTCATGGCGTCTCGCTTTCGATGTGCGCGGCATCGCGTCGCGCCGGATCCTCGGGTCGAGGGCTCGGCTTGATGCCTGGTTGTGCTGGGGAACAGTCTACGACCGGTGCTTGCGCGGCCCTACTGCTGCTTGCGACGCATCCGCCACTGCAGCACCGCGGTGAGGGCGAGCGCGGCGGCGGCCACCAGGAACAGCGTGCGCGTCAGCGCGCTGTCGTTCAGGAGCCCGGCGATCGCGAAGCACGCGGCGGCGACGATCCAGATCCAGAGCGGTGCGGGCTTGCGCGAGATGGCCATGCCTCCACGCTAGCCGGGCGGCACGACGAGCCGTCGCACGCGGCCTGCGCGTCGCCGTGACGGCCGCACCGGGCGTCGAGCTCGCGCCCCCGTGCTCGCACCCTCGCCGTGTGCGCTGCAACCCTCACCGCTCTCCACTTTGCAGGTGACGCGGGTCGCTCGAGGGGAATGCTCCCTCGGGATACCGGGATCGCCTGCAAAACGGAACGAGGTCGCGGGCGAGGGCGGCGCGGTGGCCGGGCGGGGCAGTGGCCGGGCGGGGCAGTGGTCGGGCGGCGCGGTGGTCGGGGCGGCGACGGCGGCCGCAGCCTTCGCTCGTCTCGCACTGTGCAGGTGATCCGGGCCGATCGAGGGGAATGCTCCCTCGAGAGGCCCGGATCGCCTGCAGAACGGAACGGGTCGGCTTCGGTGCCGGTCAGCCGCAGCCGACGCCGCTCAGGCGGGCTCGGGCACGCGCTCCGGGGTGACCGCCTGTGCGGCGTCGGCGTCCTCGTCGCCGAGGTGCCGCATCCGCTGCGCGATGATCGCGCCGACCAGCGTCAGCGCCGACAATGCGGCGAGCACCAGGCCCGGGTGCCACCAGGCGCCGCCGGTCGCCGTGCCGAGCTCTGCGGTCAGGTAGGGGATGAAGCCCGACAGCACCGCGGCGATCGCGTACGCGACCGACAGGGCCGAGTAGGCGTGGCGCCCGCGGAAGAGCTCCTGCATGGTGCCGCCGAGCGCCGCCCACGAGGCGGTCGGCAGGATGCCGCCGACGACCATGAGCGCGACGAGCACCGCGAAGGTGGCGCTGCCCAGCAGCCAGTAGATGGGGAACGCGATCAGCAGCGTGCCGAGCGCGCCCAGCGCCACCACGCGGGCCGAGCCGATGCGCACCGCGAGCACGCCGAACAGCGGCACGGTGACGAACTGCAGCAGGCCGCCGATCGTGGCGGCGGCGAGCAGCTGCATCTCGTCGAAGCCCAGCGAGACCACGCCGTAGCCCATCGTGTAGGTGTTCATCAGCGAGTAGGAGCCGATGCCGAGCAGCGCGACCAGGATCGCGACGCCGAAGGCTGCCGGCTGCGTGCGGATCGCCGCCCACACGGGGTTCTTCTCGCGCTCGCCCTTGGCCGCGAGCTCCTTGAACACCGGCGTCTCGTCGATCGACCAGCGCAGGTAGAGCGAGACGGCGATCAGCGGGATCGCCAGCAGGAACGGCACGCGCCAGCCCCAGGCGACCATCGCCTCCGGGCCGAGCCCGAAGAACATCGCCAGCATCAGCCCGCCCGCGGCGACCGAGCCGATGGGGGAGCCCAGCTGCGGCAGCGAGGCGAAGAAGGGTCGTCGTCGGGCGTCGGCGTGCTCGGTCGCGAGCAGCACGGCGCCGCCCCACTCGCCGCCGAGCGACAGACCCTGCGCGATGCGCAGCACGACGAGCGCGACCGCGCCGAACATCGCCGTGCTCTCGCCGGTGGGCAGGAACCCGACGAGGCCCGTCGCTACGCCCATCAGTGCGATCGTGATGAGCAGCGTCGAGCGGCGGCCGATGCGGTCGCCGAGGTGGCCGAACAGCACGGCTCCGATGGGGCGCACGACGAACGCGATGCCGATCGTCGCGAACGAGGCGAGCAGTGCGCCGGTGTCGCCGAGCGCCGAGAAGAAGAAGGGGCCGGCGAAGAACGCGGCGAAGTAGGAGTAGGTGTAGAAGTCGTAGGACTCCAGCGCGGTGCCGACGGTGGCAGCTGCGGCGACGCGGCGGGTGCTGGTCGAGCGGTGCGGTGTCGACTTGGTGGTGACGGTCACGGGTGCTCCTTGGCGGCGCCGCTGTCGGCGAGGTTTCTATACGGTGTGCAACATTAGTCCTGGAAGGAGATTCCCATGGCATCCACGTCAGCGCGAGGTCCGGGGCGACCGAGGGCGTCGAGCAGGGCGACGATCCACGAGGCCGCCCTCGAGCTCTTCCTCGAGCGCGGCTACGACGCGGTGAGCCTCGACGACATCGCCCGCCGTGCCGGCGTCTCGCGCGGCACGCTCTTCGCCTACGTCGACGCGAAGGCCGATGCGCTCTGGGGGTCGCTCGACGCCGCGATCGAGCGGGCGTCGGATGCGTTCCAGTCGACGACCGACGACCCCCAGGCGGGCAAGGCGGTCACCAGGCTCATCGACGCGGCGGTGCGCGCGGTGGAGCCCTGGGGCACGGCGCCGCCGACGGTGCTCCGCGACGCGGCGGCGATGGGTGCCGCGGCACCGCTGCGCGACGGTGCGGCGGCCCGCCTGCAGCCCCTCGCCGACCGGGCGGCGCTCGCGATCGCGCTCGAGTGCGACGAGCTCCCCGAGTCGCCGGAGGCCGCCGTCGCGCCGGTCGCGATCCTCGCCGCCGCGTGCGCTGCCCTCGTCGCGTGGGCGGCCACGCCCGCCAGGCCGCCCGCGGCCGAGGCGCTGCGCGCGGCGCTCGCGCCGCTGGCGGCGCTGGCTGAGACGGCTCAGGCGTAGACAGCGGGCCGGGACGGCCCCGCCGAGACGGGCCGGGACGGCCCCGCCGGGACAGCCCGGTCGAGACCGCCCGGGCCGGGACAGCCTTGCCGGGACAGCGCCGCCGAGACAGCCCGGTCGAGACCGCCCGGGCCGGGACGCCGAGACCGCTCGGTCCTAGACCTCGAGGATGCGTCGCAGCGCGGCGTCGAGCGGCGACCGCGGCAGCTCGGTGCCGTCGACGCTCGTCACCGCGGCGAGCAGCCGGCCGGAGGAGAGCAGCCACGCGCCATCGGCGGTGCGCAGGTCGGCGGCGACCATCGGCGCGAACGCGACCTCGATGCCCGCGGCCGGCGCGTCGCGCATCAGGTGCTCGAGCGTCAGCGAGGCGAGGATGCCGTCCTGCGGCGGCGTGAGCAACCGCCCGCCGCGGTCGACGACGAGCGTCGACGTCGGCCCCTCGAGCAGCTGGCCCGACGGCGCCACGAACACGACGTCGTCGAAGCCGCGCTGCGCCGCGTGCCGCTTGGCCGCCATGTTGATCGAGTACGACAGGCTCTTCGCGCCCGGCAGCAGCCACGGCATGCTCGCGACCTCGTCGCCGTCGTGGCCCCGCCCCAGCAGCGTGATCGCCACGCCGTGCTCCCGCTCGCGGGCGACGGATGCGCCCAGGGGCGCCATGAGCGCGAAGGCCGTCGCGTCGCCGCCCCCCTCGGGCCCGCGCGTCAGCACGAGCCTGATGACGGCCTCCGGGTGCTCGGCGAAGTCCCAGGCGGCGACGAGCGCGTCGATCGCGCGCCCGTAGCCTGCGCGGTCCGGCGCCGGCAGCTGCAGGATCTCGGCCGAGCGCTCGAGCCGGTCGAGGTGCTCCTCGCGGTCGCGCACGTGCCCGGCGCCGTCGGGGCCGCGCCGCGCGAGCGTGGCGTCGAAGACGCCGTCGCCGCGCACCACGCCCAGGTCGTCGGCACGGATCAGCGGGTGGGCGACGTCGACGATCGAGCCGTCGAGGAGGGCGAGCAGGGGCGTGCTCATGCGGTGCCCGCGCAGAACTCCTGCAGCGCCGAGACCTGCTCGCCGAGCTCGGTCAGGCCGGCGACGACGCGCTCGAGCCCCGCGGCGTCGCCGCTGGTCAGCGAGCCCTGCGCGTCGGCCACGACGGCGTCCCATCCCGACTGGATCTCGGCGATGCGCTCGAGCAGCTCCGGGTCGGTGACGCGCACCTGCAGATCGCCGACGCGGTTCGAGATGCTCCCGACGAGCGCGAGGGCGCCGAACGGGTCGGAGCCGACCATCTCGACGACGCGACCGACGTCGGTCGCGATGCCCTGCACATCCGCCACCACCTGCGCGCACTGCTGCGCCTGCGTCTGCTCGCCCGCGGGCTCGCTGGTCGAGGGGTCAGGGACGGGCGTCGGCGACGGCGTGGGCAGCAGCCCGCACCCGGTGAGCAGGAGCCCGGTCGCGACGATCAGGCCTGCTGCGGCATGGCGGATGCGGGTGTCGGTCATGCGATCGAGGGTAGTGCCGGGGTCTGTGGGCCGGGCCTGACCCGGGCCCGCGGGCGGGCACAGCGGATGGGTCGGCAGTGGGGGTCCGGCGGTGGGGGATAGCCCCCGGAAGCCGTCGGGATCTCCACCGGGCGCGGGCTCCCGGCGCGGCCTAGCGTGGAGCCATGCAACGCACCCGCTCCATCCTCGCGACGATCGCGCACCTGGTCGTGCTCGGCTCCGTCGGCATCCCCGTGCTCGTGAGCATCGTGGTCGTCGCCGCGACCGGCATCGCCCTGCTGGTCGTGATCGTGGGCGTGCTGCTGCTGCTGCTGGCCATGCTGATGATGCTCGCCGTCTCGTGGTTCGAGCGGGAGCGGGTCGCCGGCCTCTACGGCGCGCCGGTGCCGCCCGCCGTGCTGCGGACCTCGCACCGCACCGACTGGCTGCGGCCTCTGCACCGGGTGCTGCGCATCACCACCGACGGCGCCAACTGGCGCGCGCTGCTCAGCTTCTTCATCGCCAGCCTGCTGGGCGCCATCACGCTCACGCTCCTCTCGCTCGCAGGCCTCGGCGTGCCGCTCGCGTTCGCGGGCCTCGGCGACGCCGAGGTGGTGCGCGTGCCGCTCACCTCGATCCCCGTGCCGGTCGAGTGGGCGCCGCTGCTCGGCATCCTCTCGGTGGTCGCCGGCATCGCCGGCACCATCGGCCTGGCGCTCGCGCACCGCAACGTCACGCTCGGCCTCCTCGTGCCCGACGAGCGCGAGCAGCTCGAGGCGCGGGCCCGCGACGAGCGCGAGCGCCGCCAGGGCGCGGTGCAGGCCGCCGACTACGACCGCACCCGCATCGAGCGCGACCTCCACGACGGCGTGCAGCCGCGGCTGGTCTCGATCGCGATGCAGCTGGGCATGGCCCGCGACCGCATCGAGCAGGATCCGGAGGGCGCGCGCCGGCTCATCGACGAAGCCCACGCGTCGTCGAAGACGGCCGTCACCGAGCTTCGTCAGGTGGCGCGCGGCATCCACGTCGCCGTGCTCGACGACCGCGGCCTCGACGCCGCCGTGTCGGCCATCGCCGCCCGCAGCGTCATCCCGGTCGAGATCGACGCCAGGATCGAGCAGCGGTGCTCCCGCGAGACCGAGACCGCCGTCTACTTCGCCATCGCCGAGGCGATCACCAACGCGCAGAAGCACGGCCGCGCGAGCCGCATCCGGGTCGCGATCCGCACCCGCGAGCACTCGCTGTGGGCCCGCATCGAGGACGACGGCATCGGCGGCGCCGAGCGCCTGCCCGGCGGCGGCATCGACGGCCTCGCCAACCGCATCGCCGGCGTCGGCGGCACCCTCACCCTCACCAGCCCCGCCGGGGGCCCGACCGCGATCGAGGTGGACGTCCCGTGCGCATCCTGATCTGCGAGGACAGCGTCCTCCTCCGCGAAGGCATCGCCCGCCTCCTCACCGACGCCGGCCACGACGTCGTCGCCCAGCTGCCCGACGCCACGGCGATCGAGGCCGCGGTGCGCGACACCGACCCGGATCTCGCCATCCTCGACGTGCGGATGCCCCCCACTCGCACCAACGAGGGCATCCTCGCCGCCATCGGCATCCGCTCGCGCGGCGACCGGCCGCGCGTGCTCGTGCTCTCGCAGTACGTCGAGGAGCGCTACGCCGCCGACCTGATCGCCAGCAGCCCGGCCGGCTTCGGCTACCTGCTGAAGGACCGCGTCGCCGACGTCGCCGACTTCCTGCAGGCCGTCGAGCAGGTGGCCGGCGGGGGCACCGTGCTCGACCCCGAGGTGGTCAGCCAGCTGCTCGCCCGGCGTCGCCGCGACGCCCGCATGGAGCGGCTCACGCCGCGCGAGCGCCAGGTGCTGGCGCTCATGGCCGAGGGCGGCGCGAACCAGACCATCGCCGACCGCCTCTACATCTCTGCGGGCAGTGTCGAGAAGCACATCTCTGCGGTCTTCCAGAAGCTCGAGCTCGAGCCCGAGGACGGCAACCGCCGCGTGCTCGCGGTGCTCGCCCACCTCGACGCACCCCTCACCGACCAGAACGACGTGCCCGGAGGCATCCGATGACCACCATCAACCCCACGCCGAGCGCTCCCGCCTCGACCCGCCCCGGTCGCTGGATCAGCGTGCTGCTGATCGTGCTCGGCAGCATCGGACTCGTCTTCGGCGTCACCGGCGGCGTGGTGCGCGGCTTCGCCTCGCACGGCGCGACCGACCAGTCGTGGACGGCCGACGCCGAGGGCGTGCGCGAGCTGCGCATCGAGAGCTCGGCGAGCCGCTTCGAGCTGCTCTTCGCCGACGTCGACGAGGCGACGCTCGTCGCGGAGTCCGACGGCGGCCCGGTGCAGCGGTGGAACCTCGAGCGTCGCGGCGACACTCTGGTCGTCGGCACCGACTGGCGCTGGGACTGGGTGGGCTTCGGGCGGCTCTTCGACGACGGCATCGGCGACGAGCGCGCCACCCTCACGGTGCCCGAGGAGCTGCAGGCCGGCGGCCTCGACCTCGACGCCGACATCTCGGCGGGCAGCTTCACCGCCGACGCCGACCTGGCGCTCGCGCGGATCGACCTGAGCGCCGGCGAGTTCGACCTCGCGGGCTCGGCCGAGCAGCTCGAGCTGCACGTCAGCGCCGGCGACGGCCGGGTCGAGATCGACTCGGCGTCGAGCGTCGTGCTCGACGTCAGCGCCGGCCGCATCAGCGGCGCGCTGACCGGCAAGCAGCCCGACTCGATCGTCGCGAGCGTGAGCGCCGGCGACATCGACATGATGATCCCCGACGGCGAGTACGCCGTCACCGAGGACGCCTCGGCGGGCAGCTCCGACGTCGACGTCGTCAGCGACTCGCGCGCCGCGGCCACCATCGACGTCGACGTGAGCGCCGGCAGCGTGACGCTGCGGGGCGTCTCGCGGTAGCATCGAGGCACACGCATCGATCCGGCCATCACCGGGGAGCGGTCGGGAGAACAGCGGCTCAGCATCGGCAGGTGCGGCGCCACCCAGTAGATCCGAACGGGGCAGGCCCGTCACAGCCGCAGGCCTGAGGCTCAGGCACGAAGCGGCAGATCTGCGATCTGCAAGCGGGGTGGTACCGCGCGAGAGCGTCCCCGCATCCGTCAGACCCGAGGATGCAGGAGACCCAGCGTGACCGATCAGACCCAGCCCCGTGGCCGCTACCCGCTCTCCGGTGACGCGAGCGTCGTCGCCAGCCCCGACCTGCCGGCGATCGAGACCGGCATCCTCGCCTTCTGGAAGGGCGACGACACCTTCAGGGCGTCGCTCGAGCAGCGCCAGGGCTGCGAGGAGTGGGTCTTCTACGACGGCCCGCCGTTCGCGAACGGCCTGCCGCACTACGGCCACCTGCTCACCGGGTACGCGAAGGACGTCTTCCCGCGCTTCCACACGATGCGCGGCAAGCAGGTGCCGCGCGTGTTCGGCTGGGACACCCACGGCCTGCCGGCGGAGCTCGAGGCGATGAAGCAGCTGGGCATCACCGAGAAGGCCGAGATCGAGGCGATGGGCGTCGACGTCTTCAACGCGAAGGCGCGCGAGTCGGTGCTGCAGTACGTCGACGAGTGGCAGGCCTACGTCACCCGCCAGGCGCGCTGGGTCGACTTCGAGGGCGGCTACAAGACGCTCGACCTCACCTACATGGAGAGCGTCATCTGGGCGTTCAAGACGCTCCACGACAAGGGCCTCGCCTACGAGGGCTACCGGGTGCTGCCGTACTGCTGGCGCGACGAGACGCCGCTGTCGAACCACGAGCTGCGCATGGACGACGACGTCTACCAGGACCGCCAGGACACCACGCTCACCGTCACCTTCCCGCTCTCGGGCGAGCGGGCGGATGCGTTGGGACTGACGGGCGTGAAGGCCCTGGCATGGACGACGACACCGTGGACGCTGCCCACGAACCTCGCGCTCGCGGTCGGCCCGGGCGTGCAGTACGCCGTCGTGCCCGCCGGCCCCGAGGGCACCAGCGCCGGCCACCCAGGCGCCGGCGAGGGCGACTTCCTGCTCGCCGCCGACACGGTCGCCGGCTACTTCAAGGACCTCGGCTACGGCTCCGCCGAGGACGCCGTGGCCGCGGCGACGCGCACGCTGCCGGGCAGCGAGCTCGCGGGCATCACCTACGAGCCCCTCTTCGATTTCTTCGCCGACGCATCCGTCTGGGGCACCGAGCACGCGTTCCAGATCCTCGTCGACGACTACGTCGCCACCGGCGAGGGCACCGGCATCGTGCACCAGGCGCCGGCCTACGGCGAGGACGACCAGCGCGTCGCCACCGCCGCCGGCATCCCCACCATCCTCTCGGTCGACGACGGCGGCCGGTTCCTCGACGTCGTCGCGCCGGTCGCCGGCCAGCAGGTCTTCGACGCGAACAAGCCGCTGTCGAAGCTGCTGAAGGACGCCGGCCGGGTGCTGCGCCAGGCCTCGTACGTGCACTCCTACCCGCACTGCTGGCGCTGCCGCAACCCGCTCATCTACAAGGCGGTCTCGAGCTGGTTCGTGAAGGTCACCGACTTCAAGGACGACCTGCTCGCCGCCAACGAGCAGATCAACTGGGTGCCCGAGAACGTCAAGCACGGGCAGTTCGGCAAGTGGCTCGAGGGCGCCCGAGACTGGTCGATCAGCCGCAACCGCTACTGGGGCAGCCCGATCCCGGTGTGGAAGAGCGACGACCCCAACCACCCGCGCGTCGACGTGTACGGCTCGCTCGACGAGCTCGAGCGCGACTTCGGCGTGCGCCCGACCGACCTGCACCGGCCGGCGATCGACGAGCTCACCCGCCCGAACCCCGACGACCCGACCGGCAGGAGCACCATGCGCCGCATCGAGGACGTGCTCGACGTCTGGTTCGACTCGGGCTCGATGCCGTTCGCGCAGTTCCACTACCCGTTCGAGAACGAGGCCTGGTTCGAGGCGCACAGCCCCGCCGACTACATCGTCGAGTACATCGGGCAGGCGCGCGGCTGGTTCTACGTCATGCACGTGCTGTCGGTGGGCCTGTTCGGGCGGCCGGCGTTCGAGAACGTCATCAGCCACGGCATCATCCTCGGCGACGACGGCTTCAAGGCGTCGAAGTCGCGGCGCAACTACCCCGACGTGAACGAGTCGTTCGACACGTACGGGTCGGATGCGGTGCGCTGGAACCTGATGCAGGGCTCGATCCTGCGGGGCGGCAACTTCGTCGTCTCGGAGGAGGGCATCCGCGAGGCGCTGCGGCAGTTCCACCTGCCGCTGTGGTCGACCTGGTACTTCTTCTCCACCTACGCGAACCGCGCCGCCGACGGCGCGCCGTACCTCGCGAAGCGCAGCACCGCATCCGCCGACGTGCTCGACCGCTACATCCTCGCCAAGCTGCGGCAGACGGTCGAGGCGGCGACGGCGAGCCTCGAGCGGCTCGACGCGACCGGCGCGACGCTCGCGGTGCGCGAGTTCCTCGACGTGCTCACCAACTGGTACGTGCGGCGCTCGCGCGACCGCTTCTGGCAGGGCGTCGCCGCCGACGGCCCGGCTGGGACGAGCGCGGGCGCCGAGGCGTTCGACACCCTCTGGACGGTGCTCGAGACCCTCACCCGCATCGCCGCGCCGCTGTCGCCGCTCGTCACCGAGGAGGTCTGGCGGGGACTGACCGGCGGCCGCTCGGTGCACCTGACGGACTGGCCGGATGCGTCGGCGCTGCCGGCCGACGACGCCCTCGTCGCGCAGATGGATGCGGTGCGCGCGGTCGCGAGCGTCGGCAACGCCCTGCGCAAGCAGGCGCGGAAGCGCGTCAGGCTGCCGCTGCCGACCCTCACGGTCGTCGGCGACGTCGATGTGGCGGCATTCCGGGCCGTGCTGCAGGACGAGCTGAACGTGCGCGAGGTCGTGCTCGAGCCCGCCGGCCCCGACGCGCTCGAGCGCTACGGCATCTCGCGGCGGCTGCAGGTCAACGCCCGCGCGGCCGGCCCGCGCCTCGGCAAGGACGTGCAGCGGGCGATCCAGGCGGCGCGCGCCGGCGACTGGAGCGTCGACGGCGAGGCGGTCGTGGCGGGCGGCATCGCGCTCGAGGAGGGCGAGTACGAGCTGGCGCTCGAGGTCGCCGACGAGACGGCTGCGGTCGGGTTCCTGCCCGGCGGCGGCTTCGTCGTGCTCGACACCGCCACCACGCCGGAGCTCGAGGCCGAGGGCCTGGCCCGCGACGTCGTGCGCGCCGTGCAGTCGGCGCGCAAGGATGCCGGCCTCGACGTGAGCGACCGCATCCGCCTCGTGCTCGGCTCCGACGCCCACGGCGTCGCCGCGCTCGAGGCCAACCGCGAGCTGGTGATGGGCGAGACGCTCGCCGTCGAGCTCGACCTCGAGCGCGTCGACGACACCATGGGCGAGCTGGCCGACGGCCGCACCGCGCACCGCGTGGGCGACGGGTCGCCGCTCGCCATCACGATCGAGCGGGCCGAGGGCGCCGCGGCCTCCTCCGCCGGCACGCACGCCACCGCCTACACCGCCGAGGGGGCGCAGGCATGACCGGCGAGACCGAGGGCCGCGAGCCCGACATCGACGACCGGATCCTCGAGGCGCTCGAGCACCGCGAGGCGGCCGAAGCGGCCTATCAGGCGCTGCTGGCCCGGGCGGGGGAGCAGGCGATCGAGCCGCGCATCGAGGCGACCCGTCGCGCCGTCGAGCTGCTCGGCGACCCGCAGCGCGCGTACCGCGTGATCCACATCACCGGCACCAACGGCAAGGGCTCGACGGCCCGCATCGCCGACGCGCTGCTGCGCGCGCACGGGCTGCGCACCGGCGTGCTGACGAGCCCGCACCTCGAGCGCGTCAACGAGCGCATCATGCTCGACGGCGAGCCGATCAGCGACGAGGCGTTCGCGCGCGGCTACGACGACGTCGTGCCGTTCCTCGAGATGGTCGACGCCGAGCTCGAGGCCGCGGGCGAGCGGACGCTGACGTTCTTCGAGGCGTTCACCGTGCTCGCGCTGGCCGTGATGGCCGACACCCCGGTCGACGTGGCCGTGCTCGAGGTCGGCATGGGCGGCACCTGGGACTCCACGAACGTCGCCGACGGCGACGTCGCGGTGCTCACGCCCATCGCGCTCGACCACACCAGCCGGCTCGGCACGACCGTCGAGGCGATCGCGCGCGAGAAGGCCGGCATCATCAAGCCCGACGCGATCGTGGTCTCTGCCGCGCAGGAGCCCGAGGCGCTCGCCGTCATCGAGGCCCGCGCCGACGAGGTCGGCGCCCGGCTGCTCGTCGAGGGGCGCGACTTCGCGCTCTCGGCCCAGTCGGTGGCGGTCGGCGGCCAGCTGATCACCGTGCGCGGCCTCGCCGCCGAGTACCTCGACCAGCTCGTGCCGCTGCTGGGCGCGCACCAGGGCGCCAACGCCGCGCTCGCGCTCGTCGCGGTCGAGGCGTTCCTCGGCGGCGGCACCCAGCCGATGACCGCCGAGGTGCTGGCCGACGGCTTCGCCGCCGCGACCTCGCCCGGCCGCCTCGACGTCGTGGGCGCGCAGCCGCTCGTCATCCTCGACGCCGCGCACAACCCGCACGGCGCCGAGGCGCTGCGGGCGGCGCTGGGGGAGTACTTCGGCCTCGAGCGCGTCACGCTCGTGCTCGGGGTGCTCGCCGGCAAGGACGCCTCGGGCGTGCTGCGCGCGCTCGAGCCGGTCATCGACGAGGTCATCGTCACCCAGTCGACCTCCGAGCGCGCGATGGACGCCGACGCGCTCGCCGCGCAGGCGGTGGAGGTGCTCGGCGCCGACCGCGTGCTCGTCGAGCCCGACCTCGGCACGGCCGTCGAGACCGCGCGGGAGTCGGCGACCGACCGTGGCGGCGCCGTCGTCGTGACCGGCTCGATCACCCTGCTCGGCGACGTGCTCGGCCACGCTCGCGAGGCCGGCTGGCTCACGCGGCCCGACGCGCGCCGCCAGGCCGCCACGGTCGAGATCACCGACGAGGAGCAGCGATGAGCACCCGTGCGCCGCGCCAGCGGCCCGCCCGCGGCGCGATGGAGTCGCTGCTGCGCATCACCCACACGCTGCAGTTCGCCGCGATCCTGTTCGGCGCGCTCGCCACCTGGGGCGTCACGCGCGACTGGCCCGCGCCGGTCGCGTTCCTCGGCGTGGGCGTGCTGCTGCTGGCGACCATGCCGGTGCTCAGCCGCCCGTGGGGGTGGCTCGTGAGCCTGCTGCTGCAGGTCGCGATCGGCGCGCTGACGGTGTTCGAGCCCGTCTGGGGCGTCGTCGCGGCGGTGCTCATCGGCCTGTGGATCTTCTGCTTCGTGAAGGCGCGCGGCATCGAGCAGCAGCGCCGCGCAGCCGGCCTCGATCCGCGCGGTGCGCCGGGCAGCTGAGTCGGCTCGAGGGGCGGCGCTCGGTAGGCTGGCAGCCATGCAGACCACCCTCGTCCTCATCAAGCCCGACGGCGTCCAGCGCCAGCTCACCGGCGCCATCCTGGCCCGCATCGAGGCGAAGGGCTATCGTCTCACCGACCTGCGCCTGGTGCAGCCCGACCGCGCCCGCCTCGAGGAGCACTACGCCGAGCACCAGGGCAAGCCCTTCTTCGAGCCGCTCGTCGAGTTCATGATGTCGGGCCCCTCGGTGGCGATCCGCCTCGAGGGCGACCGCGTCATCGAGGGCTTCCGCTCGCTCGCCGGCACCACCGACCCGACGACCGCCGCGCCCGGCACGATCCGCGGCGACCTCGGCCGCGACTGGGGCCTCAAGGTGCAGCAGAACCTCGTGCACGGCTCCGACTCCGAGGAGTCGGCAGAGCGCGAGCTCGCGCTCTGGTTCGCCTGAGCCGACGTGGTCTGACCGACCCGGACGACGAACGGCGCGGCTCCCGACAGGGGCCGCGCCGTTCGTCGGCAGACGCTAGAACGCGAAGAGGTAGCGGGGGATGCCCGGCAGCACGATCATGATCGTCACCACGACGACCACCGCGAGCGCGAGCGACAGGACCCATCCCCATGACGAGAAGCGCGCGGCGGTGCGCCTGAGGCCGGCGGGTGCGGGGATCGCGCCGGCGCCGAACGCCCAGACCCAGAGCGGGAACGACATCGTGTACATCGCCATCCACACCAGGAAGCACCAGGGGCAGACGAAGCCGAGCACGAACACCGACTGCTGCGCGAGGAAGAGCACGATCGCCATGCCGCCGAGCACGCCGATCGAGAAGGTCGTCCACACCCAGCGCGGCATCGCGACGCGGCCGAGCGTGAGCGCGCCCATGATGATCGGCGCGGGGAAGGTCATGAGCCCGAGGAACGGGTTGGGGAAGCCGAACAGCTCGCCCTGCTCCGACTCGATCGCGCCCGAGCACGAGAGGAAGGGGTTCAGGTCGCAGCTGAGCGCCTCCTCCGGGTTGAGCAGCAGCTCGATGCGCTCGACCGAGAGCGAGAACGAGCCGAGCAGGCCGAGCAGGCCGGTCACGATGAGCACCACGCCGAGCCAGATGGGCGCGGCGATGTGGGCGGGACGAGTATCAGACATGGTGCCTCCTGACGGTCATCATGTCAGCCCGGAGCACGCGTGAGCTTCGACGCGGCGACACTCACAGCCTTCACATTGGGCGCGATCGCGATCGTGCTGCTGCCCGGCGCCAACAGCCTCTTCGTCGCGACCACCGCGCTGCGCGCAGGCCCGCGCGCCGGCTTCGGGGCGATGTCGGGCGTCTTCCTCGGCGACGCGATCCTGATGGTGCTCGCGGTGCTGTCGGCGCAGGCGCTGTCGGCGAACCCGATCGTCTACCTGGCGCTGACGTGGGCGGGCGCGCTCTACCTCTGCTGGCTCGCGCTCGGGCTGGTGCGCAGCGCCGTCGCGCGCATCCGCGCGAAGCTGCGCGACCGCGCCGAGCCCGAGCCGACCGAGAGCCCGATGAGCCCGGCGACGGCGCCGAACCCGATCATCGCGCAGCCGCGGCTGCGGCCGTTCCGGACGGCACTGGTCACGAGCGTGCTCAACCCGAAGGCGATCCTGTTCGTCGCATCCTTCTTCGTGCAGTTCATCGACCCCGGTTCGGCCACGCCCCTGGTCGACGTGCTGGTGCTCATGCTGATCCTCGAGCTGCTCTCGGGCGCCTACCTGACGGTGCTGGTCGTGGTGGGGGCCCGCATCGGCCGGAGGGTCTCGCCGCACGGCTGGCCGGCGATCGTCGGCACGCTGCTCGCGGCCGCCGCCTTCGTCGCCCTCGCCGTGCGCGTCGTGCTCCCATGATCGGCGGCGCACAGGTGGGGTAGACTCCTGCCCAGCGCGCCCGACGGGCGCACCACAGGTTTTCCGGGTGGCATCACGTAGCCCGGGCCGCCCCCGAGAGGGGGTGCCAGGACGAAGGCTTCGCGCCGGGGCGAGCCCCGCCGCGACAGAGATTGCGACCGGCGACGCCGGTTGCGGCAGGAGTGCGCCAGCGATGGCTGACAACGAGACGAACCTCCACGACGAGGCGACCAGCACCGAGACCCAGGCCGTCGAGGCTCCGGTGGAGGACAAGCCCAAGCGCAAGCGCGTGTCGACCCGGCGCAAGGCGGCGGCTCCCGTCGACGATGCGGCGGCGGAAGGGGCGGATGCGTCGGCAGAGCCGAGCGCGCAGGCCGGCGTCGCAGACGCCCCGGCCGAGGCGGCCGCTGAGCCCGCCGCTGCGGCCGACGACGTCGCCGGTGCGGCAGCGGCCGTCGAGGCCGCCGCTGCGACCGACGCCGAGCAGCCGGCAGCGTCGGCCGAGGCGGCGGAGCCGGAGCCTGGCCAGGAGCCCGGCCTGACCGGCCCGACCGAGGCGACGGCCGCTGCCGAGCTCGAGCCCGCGCCCGCCGACGACCCGCTGGCCGCGGCGCGGCAGCTGCCCGCGATGCCCGCCGGCCCCTTCGGCCTGCTGTTCCACGCGCCCGACCTCGCCGCGCTGCCCGCCCTGCCCTCGCTGCAGGACGACCGCGATGACGACGACGACGATGACGACGACGACGCGCAGGGCGGCTCCCGCTCGACCTCGCGCCGCTCGCGCTCCCGGTCGCGCTCGCGCCGCAGCGCCGACGACGAGGACGACAAGCCGCTCATCACCGAGCCCCAGAAGGTGCGCGGCTCGACGCGCCTGGAGGCGAAGCGCCAACGCCGCCGCGAGGGCCGCGACGCGGGCCGCCGCCGCACCGTCGTCACCGAGACCGAGTTCCTCGCCCGTCGCGAGGCCGTCGAGCGCCAGATGATCGTGCGCTCGAAGCACGACCGCGTGCAGCTCGCCGTGCTCGAGGACGGCGTGCTCGTCGAGCACTACGTCGCGAAGTCGTCGGAGTCGAGCCTGATCGGCAACGTCTACCTCGGCCGGGTGCAGAACGTGCTGCCGAGCATGGAGGCCGCCTTCGTCGACATCGGCAAGGGCCGCAACGCCGTGCTCTACTCCGGCGAGGTCGACTGGGATGCGGCAGAGCTCGAGGGCCAGCCGCGCAAGATCGAGCTGGCGCTGAAGCCGGGCGACACGGTGCTCGTGCAGGTCACGAAGGATCCCGTCGGCCACAAGGGCGCACGCCTCACCAGCCAGATCTCGCTGCCGGGCCGCTACCTGGTCTCGGTGCCCGGCGGCTCGATGAACGGCATCTCGCGCAAGCTGCCCGACACGGAGCGCGCGCGCCTCAAGAAGATCCTCAAGCAGGTGCTGCCGGAGGGCGTGGGCGTCATCGTGCGCACCGCGGCCGAGGGCGCCACCGAGGAGCAGCTGACCGACGACGTCGAGCGCCTGACGCGCCAGTGGGAGCGGATCCAGCAGCAGCGCCAGACGGGCACCTCGCCGCAGCGCCTGCACGCCGAGCCCGACCTGCTCGTCAAGATCGTGCGCGACGTCTTCAACGAGGACTTCGGCAAGCTCGTGATCCAGGGATCCGAGGCGCTCACCACGATCCGCGACTACCTCGAGTCGATCGCTCCCGACCTGCTCGACCGGGTCGAGGCATTCGACGGCAGCGACGACCCGTTCGACCGCTTCCGCATCTCGGAGCAGATCGACAAGGCGCTCGACCGCAAGGTGTGGCTGCCCTCCGGCGGCTCGCTCGTCATCGACCGCACCGAGGCCATGACGGTCGTCGACGTGAACACGGGCCGCTTCGTCGGCGCCGGCGGCAACCTCGAGGAGACGGTCACCAAGAACAACCTCGAGGCGGCCGAGGAGATCGTCCGGCAGCTGCGGCTGCGCGACATCGGCGGCATCATCGTGATCGACTTCATCGACATGGTGCTCGAGTCGAACCGCGACCTCGTGCAGCGCCGCCTGATCGAGTGCCTCAGCCGCGACCGCACGAAGCACCAGGTGGCAGAGGTGACGAGCCTCGGCCTGGTGCAGATGACGCGCAAGAAGCTGGGCCTCGGCCTGCTCGAGTCGTACTCGGAGCCCTGCGACGTCTGCGCCGGCCGCGGCGTCATCGTGCACCACGAGCCGGTCTCGCGCTCGCAGCGTCAGCAGCAGCAGCAGGAGAGCGGCAACGGCGGTCGCCGTCGTGGCCGCGGCGGCAAGCAGAACGAGCAGCAGCCGCAGTCCGAGCAGCACCAGCAGCACCAGCAGGCCGGCGGCGCGCACGGCGGCACGCACGCGATCACCGAGGACCTCCGCAAGGGCCTCTCGCAGATCGCGGCGGCGGCCAAGGGCAAGCCGGTCGAGGGCGAGCAGCAGCCGGCCGCGCAGCCCGAGACGGCCGAGGTCGAGCAGGCTGCCGAGGCTCCGCAGCGCGATGGCCAGCGGGATGGCCAGCGCGAGGGCCAGCGCGAGGGCCAGCGCGGCGGTCGAGGCCGCGGCGGCCGCGAGGGCCGCCAGCAGCGCGGGCAGCAGTCCGAGCGCGGGCAGCAGCCCGAGCGCGAGCAGCCCACGGGCATCGTCACGCCCTCGCGCGCGGCGGTCG
This sequence comes from Agrococcus beijingensis, assembly GCF_030758955.1. NCBI lineage: Bacteria > Bacillati > Actinomycetota > Actinomycetes > Micrococcales > Microbacteriaceae > Agrococcus > Agrococcus beijingensis. Next base: position 357,131 of record NZ_CP132360.1, read on the forward strand.
AGTCGGTCGCGGCCGAGCCGGTCGTGACCATCCTCGACATCCCCGTCGAGCCGAAGCGCGACCTGCCGACCCAGACGGCGACCGAGCGCGACCTCGACGGCCTGCTCGGCGGCGCCCTCGACGCGCTCGCCACGCCGGCACCCGGCACCGGCCGCGCTGCGCGCCGGTCGCGCCGCGCCTCCTCCGGCGTCATCACGGCGAAGCCCGAGGACGCCTGAGCTCAGTGCAGCGATGATCGAGCGGGACCGGCACGGCTATCCGTGCCGGTCCCGCTCCTTCACGCGCAGGCCGCTCGCGATGAGCCGCCGCACGAGCTCCTTGGGCGGCACGTGCTCCGCGCCCCTGGCGATCAGGTCGGGGATGCGCGACTCCGGCACGTCGTAGTGGTCGTGGTCGAAGCCGCGCGCGGGCAGCCCGGCGGCGCGCGCGAAGGCGTGCAGCTCGTCGAGGCTCGCGTCGCTGATCAGGTGCGCCCACATGCCGCCGTGCGCCGGCCAGAGCGGGTCGTCCACCAGGATCGCCATCCGCCCACGGTAGCGGCGCGCCGCGCAGGCGCCTATGTTGACCGACGCCTCAGATGCCGTGTATCGTTGTTCGCTGGCGCAAGTCGCGGAATAGCGCGCGCTACAAGCTTCGTCCCGGCTGGGCCGGGAGTCGTTCCAACAGTGAGGATCCAACGTGGTGTACGCAATCGTGCGCGCCGGCGGCCGGCAGGAGAAGGTCGAGGTCGGCACCGTGCTCGTCGTCGACCGCATCGCCGGTGACGACAACGGCAACGTCGAGCTCGCCCCCGTGCTGCTCGTCGACGGCGACAAGGTGACGACCGACGTCGACGCCCTCGCCAAGGTCAAGGTGACGGCCGAGGTCGTGACCGACCTCCGCGGCCCGAAGATCCGCATCCAGCACTACCGCAACAAGACCGGCTACAAGCGCCGCATGGGCCACCGCTCGGAGCTCACGCGCCTCAAGGTCACCGAGATCAAGTAAGGGGTCGAAGACATGGCACATAAGAAGGGCGCATCGTCCACCCGCAACGGTCGTGACTCGAACGCGCAGTACCTCGGCGTGAAGCGTTTCGGCGGCCAGGTCGTCAAGGCCGGCGAGATCCTCGTCCGCCAGCGCGGCACCCACTTCCACCCCGGCGCAGGCGTCGGTCGTGGCGGTGACGACACGCTGTTCGCCCTCGAGGCAGGCGCGGTCCAGTTCGGCCAGAAGGGCGGCCGCAAGGTCGTCAACATCGTCGCAGCTGCCGAATAAGCAGCGCGAGACAGGCATCCCGATGAACGGGGCGGGCTTCGGCTCGCCCCGTTCTCGCATCGACAGGAGAGAACCATGGCGACATTCGTCGACCAGGTGACGCTGCACCTGAGCGCCGGCAACGGCGGGCACGGCTGCGTGTCGGTGCGCCGCGAGAAGTTCAAGCCGCTGGGCGGCCCCGACGGCGGCAACGGCGGCAACGGCGGCGACATCGTGCTCGTCGCCGACCCGCAGGTCACCACGCTGCTCGGCTACCACCGCGCCCCGCACCGCTCGAGCGAGAACGGCCAGCCGGGCCAGGGCGACCTCAAGGCCGGCACCACCGGCCACGAACTGCTGCTGCCGGTGCCCGTCGGCACCGTCGTGCGCGACGCGTCGGGCGAGCAGCTGGCCGACCTCACCGAGCCGGGCATGCGCGTCGTGGTCGCCGAAGGCGGCCAGGGCGGCCTCGGCAACGCCGCCCTGTCGAACACCAAGCGCAAGGCGCCCGGCTTCGCGCTGCTCGGCACCCCCGGCGGCGAGGGCGACATCACGCTCGAGCTGAAGACCGTGGCCGACGTGGCGCTCGTGGGCTTCCCCAGCGCCGGCAAGTCGAGCCTGGTCGCGGCCATGTCGGCCGCCCGGCCGAAGATCGCCGACTACCCCTTCACGACCCTGCACCCCAACCTGGGCGTCGTGGAGTCGGGCCAGACCCGCTACACGATCGCCGACGTGCCGGGTCTCATCGAGGGCGCCAGCGAGGGCAAGGGCCTGGGGCTCGAGTTCCTGCGGCACGTCGAGCGCTGCTCTGCCCTCCTGCACGTCATCGACTGCGCCACGCTCGAGCCGGGCCGCGACCCGGTGAGCGACCTGAAGGTCATCCTCGGCGAGCTCGCCGCCTACCCGGTGCCCGAGGGCCAGACGCCCCTGCTCGAGCGCCAGCAGCTCGTCGCGCTCAACAAGATCGACGTGCCCGAGGCGGCAGAGCTGGCCGACTTCGTGCGCCCGGAGCTCGAGGCGATGGGCTATCGCGTGTTCGAGATCTCGACCGTCGCCCACAGGGGCCTGCGCGAGCTGTCGTTCGCGCTGGCCGACATCGTCGAGGCCGACCGGCTGGCGAAGTCGGCTGAGCCGGTCGGCGAGCGCATCGTGCTGCGCCCGCGGGCGATCGACGACCAGGGCTTCAAGGTCAAGGTCGAGGGCTCGCACGCCGGCCCCATCTACCGCATCCTGGGCGCGAAGCCCGAGCGCTGGGTCGCGCAGACCGACTTCCGCAACGACGAGGCCGTCGGCTACCTCGCCGATCGCCTCGCGAAGCTCGGCACCGAGGATGCGCTGCTCAAGGCCGGCGCGGTCGCGGGCGCGACCGTCGTGATCGGTCCGGGCGCCGGCATCGTCTTCGACTGGGAGCCGACGATCGCGTCGGCCGCCGAGCTGGTCGGCAACCGCGGCACCGATCCGCGCCTCGACCGCAACGACCGGCGCACGACCACCGAGCGCCGCGAGGAGTACAAGCGCCTCATGGACGGCAAGCAGGCCGCGCGCGACGACCTCAAGGTCGAGCGCGACGCCGGCGTCTGGACCGACGACGAGGGGTTCGAGGTCCAGCGCTGGGACGACGAGGGATGACGAGCCTCGACCTCGCCGCCGGCGAGCGGGTCGTCGTCAAGGTCGGCTCGTCGTCGATCTCGGGCGAGCGGCGCGGCCAGATCGAGCCGCTGGTCGACGGTCTGGCGCGGCTGCACCGCGCCGGCGAGGTGATCCTCGTCTCCTCCGGCGCCATCTCCACCGGCATGCCCTACCTGGGCCTCGACGCCCGACCGGTCGACCTGCCCATGCAGCAGGCTGCCGCTGCGGTCGGACAGAACGTGCTGATGAACCGCTACCAGCGCAGCCTCTCGCGGCATGAGCTGGTGGCCGCGCAGATCCTGCTGACCGCCTCCGACATGGAGATGGATTCGCACCGGGTCAACGCGAAGAACGCGCTCGAGCGGCTGCTCGAGCTGCGCATGCTGCCGATCGTCAACGAGAACGACACGGTCGCCACGCACGAGATCCGCTTCGGCGACAACGACCGGCTCGCCGCGCTCGTCGCCCGGCTGGTGGGCGCCGACCGGCTCATCCTGCTCTCCGACATCGAGGCGCTGCGCACGGCACCGCCCGACGAGCCCGGCTCCGAGCCGATCGGGCGGGTCGCCTACGGGGATCCCCTCGAGGGCGTGCGCCTCGGCGCGAGCGGATCCCACATCGGCTCCGGCGGCGCGATGACCAAGGTCGACGCCGCCCGCCTCGCCGCCGACGCCGGCGTGCGGGTGACCGTGACGGCCACGCCGCTGCTCGACCGGCTCGTCTCGGGGGAGCGGCTCGGCACCGAGTTCGAGCCGAACCCCTCGCCGTAGCGCTGACGTGGCGGCGCTCCGGTCGTTGACGGCCGCCGACGCGGATGCGGCGGTCGCGCTATGGGAGGCCGCGGGGCTCACGCGGCCATGGAACCCGCCGCACACCGACTTCGACCGCGCGATCGCCGGCCCCGACTCGGCGGTGCTCGGCCTGCTCGACGCCGACGGCATGGTCGGCACGGTCATGGTCGGCCACGACGGCCATCGTGGCTGGATGTACTACCTCGCCGTCGCGCCGGAGTGCCGTAGGGAGGGTCTGGGCCGGATGCTCGTCGAGGCTGCGGAGGCGTGGATCGGCGAGCGCGGCATCGTCAAGGCGCAGCTGATGGTGCGCGCCGACAACGCCGACGCGGCCGGCTTCTACCGGGCGCTCGGCTACCAGCTGCAGGACGCCGCCGTGCTGGGCCGCAGGCTCGACGGCGCCGCCCGCCCGACTGGCTGACGCGACCCACCGCATCCGCCCAGGATCACGATCCGTCCTGTGCCGTCGTGACGCGACCAGCGCATCCGTCGCGGCCTAGGATCGAGGCATGGCCGATGACTTCGAGACGCTGCTGACCGAGTCGAAGCGCGCCTCGCGCGCCCTCGGCATCGCGCCTGCAGAGCGCCGCCACGCGGCCATCGAGGCGATCGCCGACGCGATCGAGGCGTCGGCCGATCGGATCCTGGAGGCCAACGCGGAGGACCTCGAGCGCGGTCGCGCCGCGGGTCTCGCGAGCGGCCTGCTCGACCGGTTGCTGCTCGACTCCGGCCGCATCACCGGATTGGCCGCCGCCGCTCGCGCGCTCGCCGCGCTGCCCGACCCGGTCGGCGAGCACCTGCGCGAGCGCACCCTGCCGAACGGCCTCGAGCTCACCGAGGTGCGCGTGCCGTTCGGCGTGATCGGCGTCATCTACGAGGCCCGCCCCAACGTGACCGTCGACCTCGCGTGCATCGCGCTCGGCTCCGGCAACGCGGTGGTGCTGCGCGGCGGCTCGGCGGCCGAGCGCACCAACGCCGTGCTCGTCGACGCCATGCAGGCGGCCATCGACGGGGCCGGCCTGCCGCGCGCCGCCGTGCAGACGATCGACCGTTTCGGCCGAGACGGCGCGGGCCGCCTCATGCGCGCGCGGGGGCTCGTCGACCTGCTCGTGCCGCGCGGCAGTGCCGCGCTCATCGAGCGGGTCGTCACCGAGTCGACCGTGCCCGTGATCGAGACCGGCGCCGGCGTCGTGCACGCCTTCGTCGACCGCGACGCGAGCCTGCCGATGGCGCTCGAGATCATCCTGAACGCCAAGACGCAGCGCACGAGCGTCTGCAACGCGCTCGAGACGGTGCTCGTGCACCGCGACATCGCCGACGCGGCCGTGCCAGCGCTCGCCGAGGCCCTGCGCGGCGCCGGCGTCACGATCCACGCCGACGGCCCGCTGCCGGGCGTCTCGGCCACCGAGCCGCTCGGCGAGGGCGGCTGGTCGACCGAGCACCTGTCGATGGATGTCGCCATCGGCGTGGTCGACGACCTCGACGCCGCGATCAACCACGTCAACACCTACGGCACGCACCACACCGACACGATCGTGACGGGTGACGCCGATGCGGCTGCGCGATTCCTCGCCGAGGTGGACTCCGCGGTCGTCATGCACAACGCATCCACCCGCTTCACCGACGGCGGCGAGTTCGGCTTCGGCGCCGAGGTCGGCATCTCGACGCAGAAGTCGCACGCGCGCGGCCCCATGGGCCTGCCGGAGCTGACGAGCACCAAGTGGATCGTGCGAGGCACGGGCCAGGTGCGCGCCTGACCTCCGCCCGCCGCGCTAGGCTGGAGTCGGATCGGAGGCACCCATGACCCACCTGCTCGTTGCTGCCGCAGAGGCCGGCGCGGCCGGCGAAGAGTTCGCGCCGTACATCGCCGGCGCCATCACGGCCGCCGTCTTCATCTTCGCCGCCGTCGTGCTGCGCTCCTTCCGCGACGTGGCACACCGCTCCACCAGGGGTGGCGACGCGCACGGGTCCGATCACGCCTGATCGCCCGGCGGTGCCGGCACGTCCGCGTCGCCTGGGCATCATGGGCGGCACGTTCGACCCGATCCATCACGGCCACCTGGTGGCCGCGAGCGAGGTCGCGCACCACTTCCAGCTCGACGAGGTCGTGTTCGTGCCGACCGGTCAGCCGTACCAGAAGCGCAAGGTGTCGCCCGGCGAGCACCGCTACCTGATGACCGTTGTCGCGACGGCGTCGAACCCGAGCTTCCGGGTCAGCCGCGTCGACATCGACCGCGACGGCCCGACGTACACGATCGACACGCTGCGCGACGTGCACCGGCTGCATCCCGACGCCGACCTCTTCTTCATCACGGGGGCGGATGCGTTCACCTCGATCGTGGAGTGGAAGGACGCGCAGGAGCTCTGGGACCTCGCGCACTTCGTGGCCGTCACCCGGCCGGGACATGAGCTCAACGTGTCGGGATTCCCGAAGGAGCGCGTCTCACTGCTGGAGATCCCCGCACTTGCGATATCCTCGACCGATTGCCGTGCGCGCGTTCGCGCCGGCTACCCGGTCTGGTATCTCGTGCCAGACGGAGTTGTCCAATACATCAGCAAGCACGACTTGTACCGGAGACTGACAGCATGACCGATGCGAACGAAGGGCGCCCCCTCACGCGGCGGCAGCTTCGCGAGCTGGAGCGCGCTGCAGAGCTGGCCCGCACCGGCGGGCTGCCGTCGGCGCCCGAGGCAGAGGCCGACGCCGAGCGCCTGATCGACGAGCCCGTGCACGAGGGTCGTCATTCGACGCCCAGCGTGCCTGCGGCTCCCGCCGACATCCAGCAGAGCGAGCCCGCCGCTGCGCCGGCCGACGAGGCGCCCAAGCCCACTGGCCGCTTCTTCGGCCGCAAGAAGCAGCGCGGCGACGCCCCGGCTCCCGAGCCCGCCATCGAGCTCACCGAGACCGTCGCGATGGATCGCGTCGAGCTCGACCAGGCCATGGGCCTCGACGTCATCGAGGCCGAGGTGACCACGCCCGACGAGCCCAGGGCCTCGGTGCCTGCGCCGTGGTCGGCGCGCCGCTCGACCGTGCAGGTCGATGACGTGCAGGGCCTCGACACCGTCAGCGATGACGAGATCGACAGCCTCGAGATCGACGAGGTCGTCGTCACGCAGCCGCGCGTCTCCGCGCACCGCGTCGCCGAGGCGACGCCGGCAGAGCTCGAGGATCGCCGCAGGGCGCTCGAGGCCGAGGAGGAGTCCGCGCCGACCGGCCCCAGCCGTGCCTCCGGTCGCCTGCCCGTGATCGTCAACGTCGTCTCCGACACGTCCGAGCACCACATCGCCGACCTGCGCGACCGCGGTGTCGCCGGCAGCGGCGGCTCGTCGTCGTCGTCGTTCACGGCGAACGCGCTCGTGCTGCCCGCCGGCACCGACAACCCCGACTTCCAGCTCGAGGGCGACGACGGACTGCTCGTCACCGGCTCGATCGACGTGCCCGAGGGCTTCGCGTCCTCCGGCCGCGGCAGCGCCTCGATCGACGGCAGCGACGTCGACTCCGACGTCGCCGACGGCGAGGTCTCGACCCCCGAGACGGCGCCCGTGCGGGCTTCGAAGGCCGTCTCGTCCTATGCCAATGCGCGCGTGCAGATCGCACCGCAGAAGCAGCGCACCAACTTCATGCCCGTCGCGATCGGCGCGGGTGCTGGCGTGTTCGTCGCCGGCGTCGCCGGCGTGATCATCTGGGCACTGACGAGCGGCGCGCTCTGAACACCGGAGGTGCGCGATGAGCGCCGATGCCCGAGCCATAGCGCTCGCACGAACCGCAGCGCTGGCTGCCGACAAGGCGCTGGCCACCGACCAGGTGGCGCTCGACGTCTCGGGGCAGCTGCCGTTGACCGACGTCTTCCTGATCGCCACCGGCCGCAACGAGCGGCAGGTCAGCGCGATCGCGCGCGAGATCGAGGATGCCCTGATCGTCGACGGCGCGAAGCCGGTGCGCCGTGAGGGCCGCGCCGACGGCCGCTGGGTGCTGCTGGACTTCAACGACATCGTCGTGCACATCTTCCACGAGGAGGAGCGCACCTACTACCAGCTCGAGCGGCTCTGGCGCGATGCCGCGGTCGTCGACCTGCAGCTGCCCGAGGCGCCCGCGCCGGCGCAAGCCGAGTAGGCCGCACCGCCACCCGAAGCCCCCGCGAATGCGGGGGCTTCGTCGCGTCCGGCACCCCCGCGCTCGCGCGGCCCAGTCGCCTGACTGGCGCCGTGCGTGCCTGACTGGCGCCTCGCGTGCCTGAGTGGCGCCTCGCGCACTTGAGTGGCGCCTCGCGTGCCTGAGTGGCGGCTTGCGCACTTGAGTGGCGCCATGCGTGCCTGAGTGGCGCCGTGCGTGCCTGAGTGGCGCCTCGCGCACTTGAGTGGCGCCGTGCGTGCCTGAGTGGCGGCTTGCGACGCCTGCGCTCGTCCGATGATCCGACTTGCTGGCATCCGTTCGTGTCCGTGCTCTGCTCGCCGTCGGCGTCAGCTGAACTGAGGAGACGGAGGCGAAGGGCTGCCACTTGCTCGCCGGAGCCGCCAGTCAGGCGCCGGAGCCGCCAGTCAGATGCGGGAGCCGCCAGTCAGATGCGGGAGGCGCCAGTCAGATGCGGGAGGCGCCAGTCAGATGCCGGAGCCGCCACTCGGCCGGGGGAGCGAGCGCTCCGTTGCAGGAGGCGGCGGCAGCGCAAAGCCCCCGCCGTGGCGGGGGCTTCGCTGCGCACGCCGCAGCTGCGCGGCGCGGGTCAGGCCGCGGCGGGCGTCAGCGTGATCGTGTTCGCCCAGGGGTCCTCGAAGCGGAGGCCGCGTCCGTCGTCGGCGACCGTGACGCCCGCGGACGCGAGGCGCTCGCGTGCCGCACCGAGCGCATCCGCATCGGGCACCTGGATCTCGACCCGACCGAGGCCGAGGGTGTCGGCGCGGCGGCCGGCGCCGCGCGAGTTCCAGACGTTCATGGCCATGTGGTGGTGGTAGCCGCCGGCGCTGACGAACAGCGCCGCGCTGCCGAGCTGGGTGGTCTGCTCGAAGCCGAGCGCGTCGACGTAGAACGACTTCGCGGTGGCGACGTCGCCGACCTGCAGGTGCACGTGGCCGATCTTCGCGTCGACGGGAGCCGTGGAGGAGATGCCGAACGAGCCGCGGTCGAGGTGCTCGTTGACGAAGCGGTTCGGGTCGATGAACTCGGTGGTCATGTAGACCTGGCCGTCCTGCCACACCCACTGGTCGCGGGGCCGGTCGACGTAGAGCTCGACGCCGTTGCCGTCGGGGTCGGCGAAGTAGAAGGCCTCGGAGACGTGGTGGTCGCCGGTGCCGGCGAACTGGATGTTGGGGATCTGCGTCATGCGCACGACGGCGGCGGCGAGCGCCGCATAGGTCGGGTAGAGCACCGCGGTGTGGAAGAGCCCGGCGTCGGCGGGGTTCGGGCCGCGCAGGTCGGGGGCCTCCTCGAGCACCAGGATCGTGCGGCCGCCCACGCCCAGCTCGACGACACCGGGTCGCTCGGCGACGTGCTCGAGGCCGACGCCGGCGGTGTACCAGTGCACGAGCCGCGCGAGCTTCGCGGTCTTGAGCATGACGGGGCCCATGCCGGTCTCGGCGGGCAGCAGATCGATCGTGGTGTTCATCAGTTCCTCCAGGGAATGGAACGCGCCCGCGAGGCTGGCATTCCGGGATCAGTGGCCGAGATCGCGCTCGAGCACCGGCGCCATGCGGAAGGGGATGAGCTCGCCCATCGACAGCCACGTCTCGGTGCGCTCCACGCCGTCGCAGGCGAGCACGAGCTTGTTGACGCGGTAGAGGTCCTCGGCATCGCGGCACACGGCGCGCACGAGCACGTCGGCCTGGCCCGAGAGGCCGAAGGCCTGCACCACCTCGGGGATCTGCCGCAGCTGCTCGACCACCTGGTCGATGCGCGGCTGGTCGACGTGCGTCGCCATGAACACGGTGAGGGGGTACCCGAGCGCTGCGGCGTGGAACCTGCGGTCGAAGCCCTGCAGCGCATCCGACGCCTCGAGCGCCGCGACGCGGGTCTGCACCGTGTTGCGGGCGAGCCCCAGCTGCTCGGCGATCGCGGCGTTCGTGATCCGCGGATGCCGTGTGAGCTCGAGCAGGATCCTCCGGTCGGTGTCATCCACGATGCGCATGGTGCGCAATCTAGCGCAGGGTGCGCCCACAGGGAATGGGCGTGCCGCGCAGGGCGCGTGTCGCTGATTGCGCGTTCTGCGTTCCGGCGATAGCGTCGACCCACGATCTGCGCGCACACCCGCGCGCTGATCCGACCGGCGCCCACGAAGCGCTTCGAACAAGGAGGTTCGATCGTGTCGATCACTGTCCCCGCCCCGCGACCCGAGCTCGCGGTGGGCCTCGACTGCCCCCTTCGCGTACTCGACCTCGATGGCTCCCGCCTGCCCGAGCCGCTGCTCGACGGGCACCTCGGCGACATCGACGAGCACGCCCTCACGAACCTCTACGTCGACATGGTGCGCGTGCGCCGGCTCGACGTCGAGGCCTTCGCCCTCACCCGCCAGGGCCACCTGGTGCTGTGGCCGCCGCTGCTGGGCCAGGAGGCCGCGCAGGTCGGTCCCGCCCGCGCGCTCGGCGACGACGACTGGGTGTTCGGCTCCTACCGCGAGCACGGCTTCGCGCTGCTGCGGGGCGCCGACATGGGCGAGTTCGCCCGCATCTGGAAGGCCTACGCCCACAGCGGCTGGGACCCCCAGGAGATCAAGATGGCGCCGTCGCAGATCATCATCGGCGCGCAGACGCTGCACGGCGTCGGCTACGCGATGGCGGCGAAGATGGATGGCGCGGCCGAGGTCGCGCTCACCTGCTTCGGCGACGGCGCGACCAGCGAGGGCGACGTCAGCGAGGCGATGGTGTGGGCGTCGGCCTTCCAGGCGCCCGTGGTCTTCCTCTGCCAGAACAACCAGTACGCCATCTCGGAGCCCGTCGCGGTGCAGTCGGGCGTGCCGCTGGCGCTGCGCCCTACCGGCTTCGGCATCCCCTCGATGCGCGTCGACGGCAACGACGTGCTCGCGATGCACGCGGCCGCCCGCATCGCGTTCGAGCGCGCCCGCTCCGGCGGCGGCCCGACCTTCATCGAGGCCGTCACCTACCGCCGCGGCCCGCACACGACCACCGACGACCCGAAGCGCTACCGCGACAAGGCCGAGGAGGAGCAGTGGCTCGCGAAGGACCCGATCGACCGGGTCGAGCGGGCGCTCGAGCGCATGGGCGCCAACATGGAGGCCGTGCGCGCCGAGGCGAAGATCCGCGCCGACCAGCTCGCCAAGGAGTTCCGCGCCGCCGCCGAGCACGCCGTGCCGCCGACCGCCGAGGCGATCTTCGACCACGTCTACGCGCAGCCGAGCCCGCGCCTCGAGCGTCAGCGCCTCGAGCACCGCGCCTTCACCAGCAGCATCGAGGCCAAGGCATGACCCCGCAGACCGCCCAGAACGCGAACACCGAGACCCTGACGCTCGCGAAGGCGGTCAACGCCGCCCTCGCCGACTCGCTCGAGGGCGACGACCGCGTGCTGCTCATGGGCGAGGACATCGGCAAGCTCGGCGGCGTCTTCCGCGTCACCGACGGCCTGCAGGATCGCTTCGGCCCGCAGCGCGTGATCGACTCGCCGCTGGCGGAGTCGGCCATCATCGGCACCGCGATCGGCATGAGCTACCGCGGCTTCCGGGTGGTCGCCGAGATCCAGTTCGACGGCTTCATCTACCCGGCGTTCGACCAGATCGTCGCGCAGGTGGCGAAGCTGCGCTACCGCTCGCAGGGTCGCGTCAGCATGCCGCTGACGATCCGCGTGCCCTTCGGCGGCGCGATCGGCTCGGTCGAGCACCACTCCGAGTCGCCGGAGTCGTACTTCGCGCACACCGCGGGCCTCCGCGTCGTCACCGCCTCGACGCCGCAGGAGGCCTACTCGACCCTGCGCGCCGCCATCCAGAGCGACGATCCGGTGCTGTTCTTCGAGCCGAAGGGCAAGTACTACACGAAGGGCGAGGTCGACCGGTCGATCGTGCGCGACCTCGAGACCGCCAACGTGGTCGCGTCGGGCCGCGACGTGACGATCGCCGCCTACGGGCCGACCGTCGACACGGCCCTGCGCGCCGCGATCGCCGCCGCCGACGAGGGCATCGAGATCGAGGTGATCGACCTGCGCTCCATCTCGCCGCTCGACGTCGACACCGTGGTCGAGTCGGTGCGCCGCACCGGCCGCCTCATCGTCACGCACGAGGCCCCGGCCGAGTCGTCGGTCTCGAGCGAGCTCATCGCCTCGGTCGCCGAGCGCGCCTTCCAGCACCTCGAGGCCGCGCCCGAGCGGGTCACCGGCTACGACAGCCCCTACCCGCCGTCGGCCGTCGAGCACGACTACCTGCCCAGCATCGACCGGCTGCTCGACGCCGTCGACCGCACCCTCGGCCGTCGCAACTCGCGCACCGGCCTCGACTACAGCGCCGTCACCCCCGCAACTGTCACCACAGGAGCCGCACGATGAAGACCTTCCTGCTGCCCGACCTGGGCGAGGGGCTCACCGAGAGCGAGGTGGTCGCCTGGCGCGTCGCCGAGGGCGACACCGTCGAGCTGAACCAGCCGCTCGCCGACATCGAGACCGCCAAGGCCGTCGTCGAGCTGCCGAGCCCCTACGAGGGCACCATCGCCAAGCTGCACGCCGCCGAGGGCGAGACCGTCAACGTGGGCGCGCCGCTGATCGACTTCGACCTGGCCGGCGACCAGGCGGCACCGGCCCAGCAGCAGTCCGCGCCCGCCCAGCAGTCGGCGCCCGCGCCGACGCAGACGACGGCGGATGCGCCCGGTCCGGTCGGGCAGGAGCCCGACGTCGTGACCGCGCCCGCCCAGGCGGCCGCCGCAGCGGCCGGCGAGACCAGCGTCGCCGCCGCGGCGGAGGCCGCCAGCTCCGACGACAAGCCCGAGAAGGTGTCGGTGCTCGTCGGCCACATCACCGTGCACGGCGGCAAGCCGACGCGCGCGAAGCGCACCTGGGACGTCGAGCCGTTCGATCGCGCTGCGCTCGAGCGCAGCGAGCAGCGAGGCCCGAACCGCGCCATGCCGCCGGTGCGCAAGCTCGCGAAGGAGCGCGGCATCGACCTGCAGTCGGTGCGCCCGAGCGGCGCGGATGGCCTCGTCACGCGCGCCGACCTCGAGAGCGCCGGGACGGCATCCGCCCCCTCTGTCCAGGAGCCGAAGCCCGCCTCGACGCGCGAGAAGGTCACGGGCCTGCGCAAGCACACGGCCGCCGCGATGAGCCAGTCGGCGCTGACGGTGCCGCACGCGGCCACCTTCCACCAGGTCGACGTCACCGAGACGCTGGCGCTGGCGAAGCGCGGCGACGCGTCGTTCCTGGCGCTCGCCAGCCGGGCGATCCTGCTCGCGGCGAAGCGCTGGCCCGACGTGACCTCGTCGTTCCACGCCGACACGAACGAGCTCGAGCGGTTCGCGCACGTCAACCTCGGCATCGCCGTCTCGACCGACCGCGGCCTGGTGGTCGCCTCAGTCGACCGGGCCGAGACGATGGATGCCGTCGAGCTGACCGCCCAGATCAAGGATCGCGCCGTGCGCGCCCGCGAGGGCAAGCTGTCGATGGAGGAGCTCACCTCGTCGAACATCACCATCTCGAACGTGGGCGTCTTCGGCGTCGACGGGGGCATCCCGATCCTCAACCCGGGGGAGTCGGCGATCATCGCGCTCGGCGCGATCCGCAGCCTGCCGTGGAACCACCGGGGCGAGATCGTGCTGCGCGACCTCTGCACCGTGACCATCTCGTTCGACCACCGGGTGCTCGACGGCCGCGAGGCGGCGGGCTTCCTGGCCGACATCGCCGCGGTGCTCGAGCAGCCCGCCCTGGCGCTGGCCCGCTGACGTGGCACGGTAGGGGCATGCATCCACTCACCAGCCGCGTCGACCCGGCCTCCGACGCGGCCAAGGTCAACCGCGCCGCGATGACCGCGCTCGTCGACGAGCTGCGCGAGCGGCTCGGCCGCGTCGCGCTCGGCGGCCCCGAGGCGTCGCGCGAGCGGCACGTCGCGCGCGGCAAGCTGCTCGCCCGCGACCGCATCGACGCGCTGCTCGACCCAGGCAGCCCGTTCCTCGAGGTCGCGCCGCTGGCCGCCTGGGAGGTCTACGGCAACGACGGCCACGACGCGCCCAGCGCCGGCATCGTCACGGGCATCGGGCTGGTGCACGGGCGCTGCGTGATGGTGATCGCCAACGACGCGACCGTCAAGGGCGGCACCTACTACCCGCTGACGGTCAAGAAGCACCTGCGCGCGCAGCAGATCGCGCGCGAGAACCGGCTGCCCTGCATCGCGCTCGTCGACTCGGGCGGCGCGTTCCTGCCGATGCAGGACGAGGTGTTCCCCGACCGCGAGCACTTCGGCCGCATCTTCTTCAACCAGGCGCAGCTCTCGGCCCAGGGCGTGCCGCAGCTCGCTGCCGTGATGGGCTCGTCGACCGCGGGCGGCGCCTACGTGCCGGCGATGAGCGACGAGACGGTGATCGTGCGCGAGCAGGGCACCATCTTCCTCGGCGGCCCGCCGCTCGTGAAGGCAGCGACCGGCGAGGTCGTCGATGCCGAGTCGCTCGGCGGCGGCCAGCTGCACGCCGAGGTCTCGGGGGTCGTCGACCACCTCGCCGACGACGACCAGCACGCGCTCGAGATCGTGCGCGACATGGTCGCATCGCTGCCCGACGAGGATCGCGCGCTCCCCGGCGCGCGGCCGACGCCGACGTCGACCTTCGCCTGGCTCAGCCACTCGCCGCTCGGCGACGACGACGGGCGTGCCCCCGCGGTGGATCCCTCGACGCTCTACGACGCCATCCCGCCCGACCTGCAGACGCCCTACGACGCCCGCGAGATCATCGCCCGGCTCGTCGACCGCAGCGAGTTCCACGAGTTCAAGGCCGGCTACGGCGAGACGCTCGTGACCGGCTTCGCCGAGCTGCACGGCCACAAGGTGGGCATCATCGCCAACAACGGCGTGCTCTTCTCCGAGTCGGCGATGAAGGGCGCGCACTTCATCGAGCTGTGCGACCAGCGCGGCGTGCCGCTCGTGTTCCTGCAGAACATCACCGGCTTCATGGTCGGCTCCGAGGCCGAGCGCGGCGGCATCGCCAAGCACGGCGCCAAGATGGTCACCGCCGTCGCCACGACCCGCGTGCCCAAGCTCACCGTCGTCGTCGGCGGCTCGTTCGGCGCCGGCACCTATTCGATGTGCGGCCGCGCCTACGACCCCCGGTTCCTGTGGCTGTGGCCGAACGCGCGCGTGAGCGTGATGGGCGGGCCGCAGGCGGCATCCGTGCTCTCCACCGTGAAGCGCGAGCAGATCGAGGCGGCCGGCGACGAGTGGTCGGCGGATGCGCAGCAAGACTTCGAGCGCCCGGTGCGCGAGCAGTACGAGCGGCAGGGCAACCCCTACTACGCCTCAGCCCGGCTCTGGGACGACGGCGTCATCGACCCCGCAGACACCCGCCGCGTGCTCGGCATGGCGCTCGACGTCGTGACCGCCGTGCCGCTGCCCGAACCGCGCTTCGGCGTCTTCAGGATGTGAGACGGATGCTCGACACGACTGGGCAGACCAGGTTCACCAAGGTGCTGGTCGCGAACCGCGGCGAGATCGCGATCCGCATCGCCCGCACCCTGCGCGACCAGGGCATCCGTTCGGTCGCCGTGCGCGCCGACGACGACCCCTCGCCCCACCCCGGCCATTTCGACGAGGTCGTCTCGCTCGGGTCGGGGCCGCTGCGCGACACCTACCTGTCGATCGAGCGCATCATCGCCGCGGCGGTCGAGACGGGAGCCGAGGCGATCCACCCGGGCTACGGCTTCCTGTCGGAGAACGCCGCGTTCGCGCATGCGTGCGCGGATGCCGGGGTCGTCTTCATCGGACCTCCCGCGACTGCGATCGAGACGATGGGCGACAAGATCAGCGCCCGCCACGCGGTCGAGTCGCGCGGCGTCGCGACCGTGCCGGGCATCGCCGAGCCCGGTCTCGATGACGCGGCGCTCATCGCCGGCGCCGAGCGGGTCGGGTTCCCGGTGCTCATCAAGCCGGCCGCCGGCGGCGGCGGCAAGGGCATGTACCGCGTCGACGAGCCGGCCGCGCTGCCGCAGGCGCTCGCCGCGGCCCGCCGCGAGGCGGCATCGTCGTTCGGCGACGACACGCTCTTCATCGAGCGCTTCGTCACCAGGCCGCGCCACATCGAGGTGCAGGTGCTCGCCGACAGCCACGGCACCGTGATCCACCTGGGGGAGCGCGAGTGCTCGCTTCAGCGCCGCCACCAGAAGGTGATCGAGGAGGCCCCCAGCGCCCTGCTGACCGAGGCGCAGCGTGCCGCGATCGGCGCGGCCGCCGTCGAGACGGCCCGCTCGGTCGGCTACGTCGGCGCCGGCACGGTGGAGTTCATCGTCGACGCCGACCGGCCCGACGAGCCGTTCTTCATGGAGATGAACACGCGCCTGCAGGTCGAGCACCCGGTGACCGAGATGGTCACCGGCGTCGACCTGGTCGCGCAGCAGCTGCGCATCGCGGCGGGGGAGCGGCTCACGATCGCCCAGGACGACGTGCGGCTCGAGGGCCACGCTGTCGAGGCGCGCATCTACGCCGAGGATCCCGCGGCGGGCTTCCTGCCCACGGGCGGCACGGTGCTCGCGCTCGACTGGCCGTGGAGCGAGACGGGCCCTGCGGGCATCGGCGTCAGCTCGGTGCGCATCGACGCCGGCGTCGAGTGGGGCACGGTCGTGGGCTCGAGCTACGACCCGATGATCGCGAAGGTGATCGTGCACGCCGCCAACCGCGCCGAGGCGATCGACGGGCTGCGCGACGCGCTCGCCCAGTCGAGCATCTTCGGCGTCACCACCAACCGCGGCTTCCTGCGGGCACTGCTCGACGAGCCCAGCGTGCGCGCGGGCGAGCTCGACACCGGCTTCATCGACCGCGAGGGCGAGCGGATCGCGCAGGTCTCGCACGGCAGCGAGGTCTTCGCGATGGCCGCGTCGCAGGAGCCGCTGCCGCGCCGCATGGGCGCCTGGCACCCCGACGGCTGGCGCATCGGCGGCGCGGTCGGCCGCCGCGTGCAGCTGCGCGACGGCGACGGCATCGCGACCGTGCAGGTGATCGACGAGCGCACGGTCGTCACGCGCGCCGACGGCACCGTCGACGAGCTGCCGACGCCCATCGACGCACCGATCCTCGCCACCCCCGAGGGCACCTGGGTGCGCACCGACGACGGCGACGTGCTCGTCGAGGCGCCCCCGCGCATCCGCCGTGGTCGTGGTCCGGCCGAGCCGAGCCTGGCCTCGCCGATGCCGGGCACGGTCGTCGCCGCCCACGCGGTCGACGGCGACGCGGTCGCCGAGGGTCAGGCGATCATCAGCGTCGAAGCCATGAAGATGGAGCACGTGCTGCGCGCACCCGTCGCCGGCACCGTGCACCTGCACGCCGCCGTCGGCGAGCAGGTCACGCGCGGGCAGGAGCTCGCGACCGTCACCCCGCACGAGGAGCAGGCCGCATGACCGCCGAACCGAACGCATCCGCCCGCCGTGTCACGCAGCGCGGCCTCTACTTCGACGAGCTCGAGGAGGGCGTGGTCTACGAGCACCGCCCCGGGCGCACGATGACCGAGGCCGACAACGTGCTGTTCACGACGCTGACGATGAACACGCAGCCGCTGCACCTCGACCGGCACTGGAGCGCATCGACCGAGTTCGGCGAGCCGCTGATGAACTCGATGCACACGCTCGCGACCATGGTTGGGCTGTCGGTCGGGCAGCTGACGCAGGGCACGATCGTCGCGAACCTCGGCTTCAGCGACATCAGCTTCCCGGCGCCGGTGAAGCAGGGCGACACGATCTACGTCGAGACGCGGGTGGTCGAGAAGCGCGCGTCGCAGTCGCGCCCCGGCCAGGGCATCGCCACCTTCGAGCACACCGCCCGCAACCAGCACGGCGACGTGGTGGCGAAGGCGGTGCGCAAGGTGCTCATGCAGGGCTCGCCGGCGGCTGCCGATGCTGCGGGGGCGGACGCATGACGCGGCTCGAGATGGGGCCGGCGCTGCTGTTCTGCCCCGGCGACCGCCCCGACCGCTTCGAGAAGGCGGCAGACAGGGCGGATGCGGTGATCCTCGACCTCGAGGACGCCGTCGGTGGCGACTCCAAGTCCGCCGCTCGCGACGCGATCCGCACGGCCACGCTCGACCCGCTGCGCACGATGGTGCGCGTGAGTGGCGCCGGCAGCGCCGGCTTCGACGACGACCTCGCCGCGGTCGCCGACTCGCCGTTCCGCACCGTGATGCTCGCGAAGGCCGAGAGCGTGCATGATGTCGACCGGGTGGTCGCGGCGGTGCGCGGCGTGCGGGTGGTGGTGCTGTGCGAGACGGCGCGGGGCGTGCTCGCCGCCGAGTCGCTCGCCGCGCACGCGCAGGTCGTCGGGCTCATGTGGGGCGCGGAGGATCTGGTCGCGTCGCTCGGCGGCACGTCGAGCCACGACGAGACCGGTGCCTACCGCGAGGTGGCGCGGCACGCGCGCAGCCGCATCCTGCTCGCCGCGGGCGCCTTCGGCCGCACGGCGATCGACGCGATCCGCACCGACATCGCCGACCTCGAAGGCGCCCACGCCGAGGCGCTCGACGCCGCGGCCTCGGGCTTCGGCGCGAAGGCGGCGATCCACCCGAACCACGTCGAGCCCTACCGCCGAGCGTTCGCGCCGAGCCCTGCGCAGCACGACGAGGCACGACGCATCCTGGCTGCGGCCGAGGCGACGCCGGGCGTCTTCTCGTTCGAGGGTCGCATGGTCGACGAGCCGATCCTGCGGCACGCGCGCAGCGTGGTCGAGCGGGCCGAGGCGCTGGGCGGCTGAGCCAGCCAGGCGCCACCCCACGCTCGCGCCTCAGGCGCGCTCGCGCGACTTCGCGGCCATCGTCGCGAACGCCTCGACCTTCCCGGTCGGCCCGTGCACGAGCAGCAGGTCGCCGCGCTCGAAGCGCAGCTCGATCGTCGACAGGATCCAGCTGCCCTCGCGCTTGACCGCGCCGATGCCGACACCGTGCTTCACCTGCAGGCCCAGCTCGCGCAGCGGCACCCCGAGCAGGTCGAGCGGCGCCTCGAGCAGCACCGCTGCGTAGCCGGGCTCGACCTCGATGAACTCGGCCAGCGCGCCGCGCACCATGTGGGCGACGCGGCGACCCATGTCGGCCTCGGGTCGCACGACGTGCTGCACGCCCAGCTGCTGCAGGATCAGCGCATGCCGCTCATCGACGGCCTTCGCCCACACCTGCTTGACGCCCACACGCAGCAGCTGGCTGGTGGTGAGGATGCTGGCGGTCACGTCGGAGCCGATCGCGACGACCACCCGGTCGAAGTCGGCGAGCCCGAGCTGCTCGATGAGCTCGGGCTTCGTCGCATCGCCCGCGACGACGGCCGTGAGCCGCCCGTTCAGGTCTTGCACCGCATCCGCGTCGCTGTCGATGCCGAGCACCTCGGTGCCGTGCGCCATCAGCTCGAGGGCGAGCGCGGTGCCGAAGCGGCCGAGGCCGATGACCGCGACAGAGGTGGCCGAGCCGACGGTCGCCGGGTCGAAGGGGCTGCGGAGCCTAGCCAATGATGGGCCTTTCCTTGGGCAGCTCGTACACGAGCCTGCGGGGGCGGAGGGCGAGCGTCGTGGCGACCGTGATGGGGCCGACGCGGCCGATGAACATGAGCAGGATCAGGATCAGCTGGCTCGGGGTGCCGACGGATGCGGTGATGCCGGTCGAGAGCCCCACGGTGCCGAAGGCGCTGATCACCTCGAAGAGCACGCGGTCGTGGTCGATGTCGGTGAGCAGCATGATCGCGAGGGTCGCGGCGAGGCAGAGGGCGACCGACAGCAGCGCGACGGTGATCGCCTCGCGGTGCACGGCGCGCGAGAGGCGCTTGCCGAACATCGTCACGGTCGGGTCGCCGCGCACCTCGGCGAGGATGATCGCGAGCAGCACCCCGAAGGTGGTGATCTTGATGCCGCCGGCGGTGCCGGCCGGGCCGCCGCCGATGAACATCAGCACGTCCATCACGAGCAGGGTCTCGGGGCGGAACTGCCCGATGTCGAGGGCGTTGAAGCCGGCGGTGCGGGTCTGCACGGAGTGGAAGAACGACTCAAGGATGCGCGTGCCGGTCGGGTGGGTGCCGAGCGACCCCGGGTTGTTCCACTCGAGCGCCGCGATCGAGAGCGTGCCCACCAGCAGCAGCACGCCGGTGCCGATGAGCACGAGCCAGGTGTGCATCGAGAAGCGGCGCGGATGCGGTGCGTGCTTCAGGATCTGCATGAGCACAGGGAAGCCGAGGCCGCCGATGATGGTCGAGAAGGCGAGCGGCAGTAGGATCCACGGGTCGTCGACGAAGCCCATCAGGTTGTCGCTGAAGAGCGCGAAGCCGGCGTTGTTGTAGCTGGAGACGGCGTGGAAGACGCCCAGCCAGAGCGCGTGCAGCGGGTCTTCGCCGCGGCCGAGCCAGAGGCGCAGCCAGAGCACCAGCGCGACGCCGCCTTCGACGACGAGGGCGATCTTGGCGATGCTGACGATGAGCCGGCCGACCGAGCCGATGCTCTCGGCGTGCGCCTCCTGCGCCGTGGTGAGGCGGGAGCCGAGCGTGAGGCGGCGGAGCACCAGGATGCCGATGAGGCTCGCGAAGACCATCACGCCGAGGCCGCCGAGCTGGATGAGCACAAGGATCACGACCTGGCCGAAGGGCGTCCAGTGCGCGGCGGTGTCGACGATCGTCAGCCCGGTCACGCAGGCGGCGGAGACGGCGGTGAAGAGCGCCTCGATCCAGCTCGCGCCTCCCGGGCCCTGCTTCGCCACCGGCAGCATGAGCAGGCCCCAGCCGACGAGGTTGAGGCCGACGAACGCGAAGAAGATGCGCCGAGCGGGATGCTGCTGCTTCCAGAGCTCGAGGAGCCCCGAGCGGGGCCGTGTGGCTTGCACGAGCGATGAGCATACGCCCGTCGATGTGACTTCAAGCCCAAACTTGTTGTACAGTTATCTGGTTGCTCCGAGAGCAGCTGAGGGTCTGTGGCGCAGCTGGTAGCGCACCTGCATGGCATGCAGGGGGTCGGGAGTTCGAGTCTCCCCAGATCCACCAAAACCCCCGTCTGACCGGGGGTTTTTCGGTAGGGCGTCCGGTTCCACTTGCGCGTGGCAGCGCGAACCGGCCAAGTTACTCGGGTCCGCCGCGGCGGGGTGTCTGGCGTGTCCCGGTGTGCCCCGTCTGCCCCCTGCGACTCCCGAGCACTCCCAAGGTTGGCCGGATCGGCCCGTTTCGCACCGCCTATGTCGTTAGCGTGACGATGAACGACATCCCAGTCAGCGGAGCCGACCCCGTGCGAACCGACCTCTTCGGGTATCCGCCCGGCGTCCTGCTCACCGAGCGGGAGCTCGCCGCGGCGATCCACATGAGCAGCAAGACCCTGCAGCACTGGCGCTACACCCAGCAGGGGCCGCCATTCGTCCGGCTCGGCCGGCACGTGCGGTACCGCGTCAGCGACGTCACCGAGTGGATCGAGCGCAACCGTGGCTAGGCCGCCGCTGCCGCCCGGTTCCTGGGGCGCCGTGCGCTACTACCCGCAGCCGAACGGCCGGGTGCTCGCCCGTAGCCGCTACCGCGATCACGCGGGCAACTACCACCCGCTCCGCGCCACCGCGGAGACGGCGGAGGCGGCCGAGCGGCTGCTGAAGTCCCGCGCCGCGGTCGGCGTGCGCGACGGCGCCTGGATCACGCTCGACTCCCGGGTGACGCAGCTGGCCAAGTGGTGGCTCGCGGGGCTCGAACTCGCCGGCCGCCTGCAGCCCGGCACGCTGGAGAACTACGCGTTGGACGCCCGGCACACCGCGGACGTCTTCGGGAATCTGCGGCTGCGCGAGCTGACCGTGCTGGTGGTCGACTCGGTGCTGCTCGAGCTGGCGGGCACCGATCCGCGGCTCGCGTACCGCGTCCACGGCACCCTGCGGCGCATGTGCGCAGACGCGGCGCGCGTGGGCGTGCTCACGTCGAACCCGGTCGAGCACGTCCCCGCCCCCCAGGTGCCGACGTCGACGCCGTACACGCTCAACCCGGAGCAGGCGGAGTACCTGCGGCTCTTCCTCGCCCGCTGGCTGGCCGAGCGCGCCAAGCCCGGCCCCCGCCCGGACGCGCGGATCGTGCCGATGGTGGACATCCTGCTCGCTACCGGCATCCGGATCGGCGAGCTGCTCGCGCTGCGCCAGCGGGACATCGACCTGGAAGGCAGGCCGCCGACGCTGCTGGTCGGCGCGACGCTGATCGAGGACGCCCGGGGCGGGCCGCAGTGGCAGGACCACCCCAAGGCGAAGGGCCAGCGGCGGCGCCTCGTCCTCCCGGCGCTGGCCGTCGACGCGCTGGCGCCGCTGCTGACCCCTGAGGACCCCGACCGACCGGTCTTCCCGAACCGCAAGGGTGCCTGGACCCGCCCGAACCACGTCGAACGCATCCTCCGGTCCTTCGCGGCCGAGTCGGGCGGCCGGCTCCGGTCGATGGGCATCGACCCCGACGAGGTGACCCCGCACCTCTTCCGTCGCACGCTCGCCACCATGATTGCCAACGAGGCGAACGTCGACCGCGCCAAGGAGCAGCTCGGGCACGCGTCCCGATCGACCACCGAGCGCCACTACATCACCCCGCCCGACGTGGTGGGAGCCTCCGCGGCGCAGATCGTCGATCGCCACTTCGGTGCCAATCGCCGCTGATGGCGCGCCCGGGCACGCTGGCTCGACTACGCGTCGGCGAGGAACCCGGCCAGGCATGGGATCGACAGCGCGTGATGGAGGTCGTTGTCGGTGAACCGCCGGCGATGCGGCAGCTCCGCGTCTCGCAGGCCGGTCAAGGCGTCGTAGCGGCCCTCTCCCACGTCCCCGGCGCGAATCTCCCGGACGGCAGCGCTCGCCGCTTCCTTCCGTTTCGCGAGCAGCAGGCGCCGAAGGAGGGCACCACAGTCGCCGCTGCGGTAGCGGCGGGTGCCGTCCTCCAACAGCACGAGGCCGCACATCGCCCGGGCGCCGGCGTCGCGATCGCCCCCGAGCAGCAGCCGGAAGGCGGCCGGCACGCGGCTGACCACCCATTGCACGGGGACGGCATCCAGCTCCGCGCCGCCGGCCAGGACCGGCAGCGCCTCAGCGAATGCCCGCGCATGCTCCGGCAGCATCGCCGCGTCGTAGAGCGCCAGCAGATCGCCCGGATGCGCGGCGGCCATACCTTCCAGCCGCTCCGACCAGGCCAGCCCGACCGCGCCCCACAAGTACTCACGCTCCCCGAACTCCTCGGCACGTCCGAGCTGCAGCAGGTGCCCGGCGGCGTCCCTCCCGCGCGTGATCAGCGAACGCGTGGCAGTGGTCACATCGGTGCCCGCCGCGACGTCCTCCAGCCACGTCGGCAGTCCCGACTGCTCGAGGTTGAGCGTCTCGCGGCGGAGCCGGATAGACGCCCCGGACCGGGCCTGGACGTCTTCGGCGAGATCCAGGAGTTCGCGGTAGTGGGCGCGAGGCCCTGCGCCCGTTCGGCCGGCGCGCAATCAGGCGGCGACTGCCGCGATCGCCATGCTGCGATCGCCGATCTGCATATTCGTGATCACGGCGGCCGCGCTCGCGTGTCGGCTGGCTTGCACCTGGCGCCAAGGCCCTTCAAGCGCCAAGCGGTCTTCCGGCTCGAGGTCCCGACGGTCCAGGCCGAAATCGACCCGCCGCAGGGGGTCCAACGGTCGTTCGCCGAGAGCGACCCGGATACTCGTCAGGGCAACCGCGTCGCGTTCAGTTTCGAGCCAGCGTGCCGCGTGGACGTACCTGCCGATGCGCCCCTGCGGCTCGCAGTGCGGGCGCGGCGGCAGATGTGCTGTGGCAAACGCGCCGCTAGCCGGTTGCTCGAAGTGTTCGATCGAGAGTTGCGACCTGCGAAGCGTCGGACAGGTCGGGTCGCCGTGCAGGGTGTACCCGTGCGCGGAGCGATAGAACGGCACCTTCGTGCCGGCGAGGGGACCCAGCGGGATCTCGACTTCTGGCGCGGGCATGGCTCGAACATACTGGCCTCCGATGCGACCACAAGTGCGAATCCGAGCGGACCATCAGAGCGCCTTGACGCGGAGGAGAAGCGCAGAGAGCAACCCGGAGCACTGCCTTCGCCAACGACCGCGCGTTGGCGTCGATTCAAGAAATGAACACCGACTAATCTGAGCACATGACTGCGGTGGCGCAATGACGGCTCTTGACCGGCTCCGGAGAGCGCTCGCGCGTGGAGAAGTCGTGATTGTGACGGGGACAGGTGTCAGCATGGCTGTCAGCCCGGATCGGCCGGAGCTCAGCTGGATAGGGTTGCTAACCGACGGCGTGCAACGGATTGCGGAGCGAAACGCGCCGCGCGCGAATCTGCTGCGCCAGGAGCTTGAAATGGCTTCTTCGGCCGAAGACCTTGCGACAGTGGCCGCGGCCGTCAAGCGGCATCTCGCAGCTGACTTCCCCCGCTGGATCTCACAGTCCTTAGGTGACATTGAGCCGGTGCACACGCGTTTGGCCAAGGCGATCGCAGGTCTTGATTCACCCATACTCACGACGAACTATGACACTCTGCTGGAGACGTCCCTGGGGCGGGATTCGGTGAGCTGGGCAAACCCCACGCTCATGCGGGACGTGGTGCGCAATGCCCGGAAGAGCATCGGACATCTCCATGGTGTCTGGTCGGATTCCACGTCCCTGGTGTTCTCCACCGAGGACTACGACGCGCTCTTGCGGCAAGACGGCGCCCAGGACATCCAGTCGAGCGCTTTCAACATGAAGACCTTCCTGTTCGTTGGCGTGGGTGCAGGCGTGGAGGATCCCAATTTCAGCCCGATGGTCGAGGCATTCGGGAGGCACTTCCACTCGAGCGACGGCGCGCACTTCCGTCTATGCCGCGACTCAGAAGTTGACAGTGCCACCGAGCTCTCGGTGGTCGCGGACGTCGGCTATGGCGCGGACCACGGCGACCTGGCGGGCTTCCTTGAGAGTCTTGCAGCTAGTGTCGTCCCTGATCGCTCAAGCGAGATTCAGGCGCGGGCACGCGACGTCTTGCTGGACCAGCTGCGCGACAACTCTGCCCTCTGGCGCGACAACGAGGCCATACTCGCTGGTGGGCTTGCTGACCTGGTGGTTGAGCCGATCTTCCTCCCCGCGCCACACGACCAGTTTGTCAACGACTCGGCGCTCGACGACTCTGCTGGGGCATTGTCGGAGCCGTTTGAGGCAGACGAACTCATCGATCAGGGTGGGATTCTGCTGGTTGCTGGCGAAACGAGTTCGGGCGTAACCACGGCGTTGATCTGGTTGCTCGATCGGGCGTCCGACCGGTTGCAGCATCCGCCGATTCTCGTGGACAAGCCCCACGCGGCGGGGCACCACCCGGTCAAGCGGGTTGTTGACCGCTCCCTCAAGGGCTGGGACGCCGAGGGGGACTCGTCCAGCCCTGTGATCCTGGGCGTCGACAACCTGCGGCGCGAGCCCGCAAGAACCTATGAGCGTGCTCTCAGCGATATCCAGCAGCTCGACGCCCCGCTGAAAGTGATCGGGGTGCAGCAAGAGGATGCCTTAGAGATTGCAGCGGCGCTCCAGGCAACAGACGATGGCGTCGAGATTCGCATCGCGTTTCTCGGACGATTCAGCGATCGCGAAGCACGAGCGATTGCGCTCCGCATCGCTCCCGCGAAGGGGGAAGCGATCGCGCAAGCCGCTATGGAAATGGTGCGCACTAGGAACCTGCCCCGAACCCCGGTAACGATCACCCTGGTCGTCGAACTGCTTGCGGCCGGGATCGCGATCGAGGAGGGCGATACCGACAGCTGGGTGCTGAGCAAGTATCTGGACCTCCTGCTTGACAAGCACCTGCCGTCCTCGTCGCCTCAGACTCCGATGCTGATCCGGAACAAGCGCGTCGCAATGGAGGATATTGCGGCAGGGTTCGTAGAGAAGCGAACGGACTCGGCGAGCCGGGAGCTGCTGTTCAAGAGGCTAGAAGGCCTGTTTGCCAGATTAGGCTGGAACTACGATCCAGGCGACCTGCTGGACGAACTGATCGCACGCCACGTCCTGAAGCGTCTCCCGGATGGCAACATCAGTTTCCAGCGTTCGGCCTATCTGGAACTTTCCGCAGGGATGGCAGCCCGAAAGAACGACGCCTTGCGTCAAGCCATGCTGCAGCACCCCATCGAGATGGCGTCCATCGTCCGAAGCTACGTCGCGATGACTCGCAGTGACGAGGCGATGCTGGAAGTGATGGAGCGGGAACTGGACAGGATCTTCAACGAGAAGTTGACGGGTCGGATCTTCGCAAGCGTGAAACAGCAGCCGGGGCGCAAGGAGTTGTTCGCCGACCGAGGGGAGCCAGAGGACAGGGAGCAAGAAGACCGGGAGTTTCCGCGCGAAGGACTCATGTACGACGCCTCCGATGATTCTGACACCCCCGCGTTCCTGCAGGGCCACCTCGATGAGTTGTCAGGGGGTCGGCTTGCAATGCTGGTGGTCGATCTCGCGTCGCGAGTCCTGCGTGACTCGGATGAGGTGCCGAATCAAGAGTTGAAACAACGGGTCCTGACCAAGCTGCTCCACTGCTGGGCCGTATTCACCGACCTTTATGAAGCCGACTTGCGCGAGCTGCCAAACCTCGACGAGACAGTTGCCAGGTTGCACCCCAAGGATGATCCGACGACCGAGCAGATCGAGGACCTGAAGACGGCGCTCGTCAGCATCGTGCCGGCTTTCTTGACTCTCTCGGGCATGCGCGCGTGCCTAGCAGCTGCGAGCCTCCACCTCGCGCTGGAGGATGCGGAACTCGATCCGGGATCGACGGCCGAGCTGATGCGGGTGCTCGCGCTCTACTCAAGCTCCAGTCCTCGTTGGACCGCTGCTTTAAACGGGCTGGACGACCAAGCGGCCCGCACCTTCTTCGGCGCCTCATTCCTCGCGAGCCTGGCTCGCCACACCTTCATGGCAGATGAAGCCGTCACCGATCAGCAGCGGGATGACATCCGCGCTTTTCTGCGGCGAGTGGTTCTTCTGCGATACCGCTTCGACGGCGTAAGAGAGCGCAACGAGGCTTTGAACCGGTTCGAGCAGCGGCTCCGGCGCGACCGCTTGACGCGCAACAGGGCTCTCGCGATCGAGATGTAGTTCTGCCGGCTCTCCTCTCTCGACCTCTTGAGCCTTGACGCACCCTGGTCGGTCCGCGGTTGGACTGCAAGCGCTTGTCCGCTCTGGGGTGCCGGGCGGCGAATTGCGAGTTATCCTTCGATGACGCGAGTGCACCGCTGCACGCGAACCGCACGGAGGGCCATGGACCACACTGCCCCGCCCAATCCGCCCCCTGGTTGGTATCCGTACCCGGATGAAGCGGCCTCTGTCCGATGGTGGGACGGTGCCGCCTGGTCGAACTCTTGGAGACCCGCTCCAATTGCTCACCATCTGAGCGAGCCAGTGCAACCGCCGACACCCGGCATTCTCTACACTCCGGGGTCGCGCGAGGGTGGGTTACGCCCGCGCGACAGATCGTCTTCGGACCGGATCGCAGGCGCACTCGCGGCGGCTGGGCCGCAGTGGTATTGGACAAACCTGGTTCGCATCCGCTTTTGGTGGTTCCTCGCCACGGGTCCGCTCTTCCTCGCGATTGTTGCGGGATTCATCAGCCCGGTCCTGATCTACGTCGTATGGCCGATCGCAGCGCTGCTGATGGCCTTCGTCTTCCTCCGTACGCAGATGTCGTGTCGCCAGTGCGGGTCACTCTTGGCAGCGAACAAGCTCGGGGGTAACCCGAACGCCTGCCCGAAGTGCCAAACGCCCACCGACGCGGCACTCGCCGGGGCTCTTCGCTCGCCGTAGCACCGATCCGCGTGGGAGTCATTGGCCGTGCCGGGAACGGCACGCGCGCTGCGCAGCGGGAACGGACACGACGCATGCCCGAATCTCGGACGGCGCTGTCGTCGCGGGCGGCGCGACCTATACCGGGGACGCGTGCGCGTCTGGGAGGGATCGAGCAAGTCGATCTAGCTTCATGACGACGAGGCTGTCTCCGGCGCGGCAGGGGGCCAACGCTCGCTCGAGCCGGGGCGACTCCGATTGGCGCCCGTGAGTGCGTGATCGACGAAGATCTGTTCGACTTGAACGCCGAGCGCCCGGACCGCTTCGCATTGCGCGGCGAGGTCTTGCCCGACGGTTAGACGCGCGCATAGCTGATGAGCATGCTTCGGAGCGTAGGGATAGGGCCCCACAACGAGAAAGGCCGCGGGCAGATCTTGCGGGACGGCAGGAGGGGCGGATCTACGTGCGGCCGGACGTCCGAGAGTCCGTCCCGGTCCAGGATCCTCCTGCGGACAGGGGACGCCGGCGCTCCGTGCCTGCTTTGGCGCGGACCACTGGAGAGCGCAGCGCCGCGCTCGGTTACGCATCAGCCATTCGTCGAGTGGGAGTGGCGGAGCCGCAACTCAGTGTTAAGCGCGAGGTCTGCTCCGTGGAGATAGAGGAGACATGATTAGGGTCATGGCTGGCGACGATGACGAATACCGCTTCTACCTAGCGGTTGGTGCGGCGCGAAAAATAGTGAGTCAGTGCCGCGCGCACGTGGAGAGCGCAACCTCCAAACTTTCCTCACGTGTCGAACGCGCAGCATCCGCGACCCCACATGGGCGGGATCTAGCAGCCGCGTCAGATGGCGACCATTCCCTTGCCTACCGGCAGCGCATCGCGCACGTGGAGTCGATGTGCAACGCGCTCCTCTCGCACCTTCGTGGGCTTGAAGTCCTGCTGCTGCACGACACGTTCTACCCGCTACCAGCCATTCCCGTCGTTCGTTCGATCGCGGAAGTTGCCGCCTCATGCTCCTGGATCCTTGACTCCAACATCGGTCCCGATGAGCGTGCCGCTCGCGCATACGCATCGCTCTTCCGGTCTCTCGAAACCACCATCTCCGCGACGCTACCCGCCGATGCAGCTATGGCCACGATGCTTCGGGAAAGTTTGATCCAGGAGCTCCGCGGCCGTGGCGTGAGGGTCGTTCGCAGGGTCAGAAATGAAGTACAGACGGACGAGGTGTCGCAGGTGCACGTTGGGCGCTCGCAGGCGAAGACTAACTATCAATATTCGCTGCGCGTCGCTACTGAGATACCGCTGATCGCGGGCACCTACTCCGGCATGTCGGGTATCACCCACGGCGAGTACACCCACCTTTCGAGCTCGTGGGACAGCCCAGACACCCACGCGCGCTTGATCGGGCTGGTCTCGCAGAGATCGGTCGAGGCATGGTCGCGCGCAGTTCACACGTGGGTGGGCGTTGAACCTGGTCCCTTCATCAATCCAAACGACCAGAAGAATCTCATCCGCTCGATGCCACGAGCGCTCCTCGCAGAGTTCGGCGGTACGCAGGCTGGGTAGCACGGCTGCGACGCTCCCTCGACCGCGCCCTTCGATGGAGGCCGTCAGGCGTTGTGTGGGCTTTATCCCGCCCGGCGCCGCGCACGGCGCACGACCAAATCCGGCGCTCGGTGCCGCCCCAGGAACGGGGTCTTGCTGGTCGGCATGAGCTCTGTTGAACGAGCGGAGCGCCGCAGACAGTAGGCGCCCCGGTGCGTAATCGAAGGGGACATCCCGATCCGACGCACAACGCGCTCGAGCAGTTCGAGGTTCGCAGGCGCGCTGGTGCCCTAGAGCGTCGGCTTCACCAAGGGCACCTCATCGGCAAGCGTGAGTCCTCGACCGGCAGAGGCGTCCGCGAAGTTGTCTCGCGCGGCTCGCGGCGCTACCGACTGTCGACGCGGCTTGCAGCGCATCCTCAATCTCGGCTCCGCGCCCGGCGTCGACGGCGGCCGCCACGCCGCCTGACAGTCCTCACGACAGCGCCCCGCATCTTGGAAGGTGGCGGAGCGACTTTGGTCTTGTGCGGCGTTCGAGTCGGTTGAGGACATCGTCACGTGCCCTTGCCCTCGCGCGTTAAAGCAGTCGCTGCCGCCTCTGGCTCTCTCGGCGCTGTGGTGTCTCGCCGGGCCTCCGCCACGGCGGCGGCCTGGGCTTGCGCGCTCGCCCGCTCGGCCGCTTCCTCGGCCTCGTACTCCTGATCCCGAGCCTTCTCAGCGCGCTTCACGTCGCACAGCAGGTGACGAATGACGGTTAGGGGCTGGCCCGGTAGTGGGTCGCCGCGCATGTGAGCCTGCAGCACGTTGATGCCGCCCTCCATCACTTGTCGCTGTCGCACGTACGGCCAAGCGTCGCTCGACCACGTGCCTTCTGCGATGGCGCGCCACGCATGGAAGACGCCGTAGAGGGCATCGCGCACGGGCTCTCGGACCTCGGTATCGCGGATCTTCGCGACCGCCCGCCCGGCGGCGTGGTACAGCTCCGGATCGAGTGCGAGCGTCCCGGATGACGACGTCGGATGTGTGTCGCGCACCGGGTTCCACAACGCGTCGACTCGCTCCAAGGCAGCCTCGGCGGCAGCCGAGCTTGCCGCACTCTTGTCTGCTTCGGCTTGGCGACGAGCGGCGGCCTCGTCTCGGTCGGTGGCCCGTTGATGTTCCGCGGCAGCGGACTTGCGAGTGAAGAAGGCGCCCACCCAGGCTGCCAAGAGCACGGCGGCCAGCGGTGCGACGATCTGCAGCACCTCCAGCATGATCTGCGCATCGACGGGGATTGCTGCGGGATCCTCGGGCATGGGTGCATGCTACGTGCAGCTGCTGCTGCCGCCGAGCTCAGGCTCGACTCGAGTGCTTCGCCGGCCGAGCCGGGCGGCCCGGGTCGTGCTTCCTGGGTGGTGCCTGCTGCGGCACGAGCGGCCGCGCCTGCGGTCTGTCGCCGCCGGAGAGGGATATGCGCCTGAGGTGCTCGCCGAGCAAGAGTATGCCGTCGTGTGCGTGCTCGAGCCAGCCCCAGTAGCCGATGAGACGCAGCTGCGTTCGGGCGGGTTCGGGCGAGACGGCGCAATAGTAGGGCTCGCGGCCGGGTCCGAGAGTGAGCAGGCGGACGACGGCGAGGGGTCCGCCGTCGAGAGGTGCAGCACACTCCGCTCGTACGACCTGATCGTCACGGCATCGAAGATACGTTCGAAAGAATCGCGTGCCAGCGGCTCACGCGTCGCCGCCCTCAGGCGATCGGATCGGGCATAACGGTAACGTGCTTGGCAAACTCGTGGAGCTGCTCCGGACTGGCGCACATCCCGATGCCGTCGAACTTGCAAGCGTCGAAGACGCAGTTTTTGACTCCGATGCCGCCGACGACACCCGGGCGATGGGGCTCGTAGTCCCAGAAGATCGCTTCGGTGCCCAGTCCGCCGGTGGCCCAGGCGCCGCCATTGATCCAGGTGACGTCGCCGAGCATGACCATGATGCCGGGTCCCGTCAGCGTCACGTTCTCGAACTCGTAGCCCTCAAGCATGTAACTGCTGTCGATCAGGTCAATGATGCGGTACTTTCCCCCGCTGATCTTTTTCATGGACGCAACCTACCGCCACGGCCCGACCGCGGGCAGGTGGTCGGGGCGGTGCGGCGGCAGCGGCCCTTGAGAGTCTCTGGCCGCCACCCGCAAGACGGGCAGGCGCCGTCGTGCATGATTTCACCGACCTGCGCGAAGGTGGGAAGCCAGCTTGCTCCCGAAGACTTCGCCGTGCTTGAACTCGCTGCAGGACCATGCCGCAGCCGAGGGTGGATGGACCGCAAGATCCGCAGCCCCCAGCGGCTTGACCGGCTCGCGCGTACCCGCGCTGCGATCAAGCACGACCCGGTCACCTGCCGGGGCGTGTTTGAGTTGATTCTCCTGCCTTGGGGGCGCGGGTCGACTCTGTACAAGACGTCTGAGTCGGGCGGAGCCTGCATCGACGTCTGCGTCACAGACGATCGTTCAAGACGTTCAAGACGGCTGTATCACTTGGACCTGTCGGGGGCGGCGGATGCCCCTCACAACCCTGAAGCGAGATCCACGAGTCAGAACAGGCCGTGAGCGACGGGTTGCGCGGCGTTCGCGGCGGCGTGCTCTGTTGCTACGCGTGCGGCGACCCTCCGCACCTCGTCACCGCGTGGTCTCCACGGCGGGCGAGGCGGCGAACCGGTTGCGCTCCGGCGCACTCGGGCGGTCGAGCGCAAGACGCGGTACTGCTGCTCGCTACGCGACGATCGCCCGCCGTACGATGCGCCTGTAGGCATGTGCGGGCTCAGCCGGTTCGCGAAGGGGGAATCCATGTGGATCGATGAGCTGGGCGACAACGAGGTGTTCGTCTTCGGATCCAACGCCCTCGGGCATCACAGAGGTGGCGCGGCGAAGACAGCGCGCGAGCGCTTCGGTGCAGTCCGGGGTCAGGCTCACGGGCTCCAGGGGCGCTCATACGCCATCAACAGCATGAGCGGACTCGATGCACTGCGCGAAGAGGTCAGGAAGTTCTACGCGTTCGCGGCGGCGCGCTCCGACCTGCGATTCCTCGTCACCGCGATCGGCACCGGTATCGCTGGCCACGCGGCGGCGGATGTCGCCCCGCTTTTTGCCCATCCGCCCGCCAATGTGCGGCTTCCGCGTGATTTCGCGGAACTGCTCGACCCGCCCCTCATTAGGCACGACCGCTTGCCGGAACTGCTCGGCGTGAGGGCACCCGACTACGTCGACGAGTTCGGCAACGAGATTCTGCCGGGACTCATGCTCGGTGGACCTTTCGACGGACGGGTCTTCGGCATGCCCGCCTTCGGCGAAGGAGCGCCACTGAGTGCGGGGCATCCGGTGCCGTGGGTCGACCAGCAAGATGTCGTCGCGTGGTACGAATTGCGCTCGCAGAGTCCGATCGCCGAGCGCCACATCTACGAATTCGTCGGCTTCCGCGACGGCGAAGGTGGCAGCGTCGAGATCCAGAGCGGAGCTGTCTATGCGCCGATTCCATCCGACCCGCTCCTCGACGAGGCAGCCGAAGCCGAGGCAGCGAACAACACCCTTGCCGCAGTCCGGCGCCAGGTCGACGAATTGCAGGCACTGTCAACCAGCGAACGCGAGCAGCTGAGGGGGCTCAGCGCCAACTTCTATTCCGGACCTCATCACGAGGAACTGTGGAACATCGACAATCCCCTGCGAACTGAGGCGCGCGCGCTCCGCGCTCTCGCGGATGCATTTGCGAGCTTTACCGACAGGGCAGGCTCGGCGCGGCCGTCAGCGGAGCACTGCTTGAATCAATACCTCTCCCGCGCTCGCTACGCCCAGGGACGGTGGGACCTCGCTTCGCACAGTGTCGAGATGGGCGACTACTGGTGGGCGGTGCAGCTGATGCATCTGATCCGCGCCCGCGACGCGCTCGCCCGGCAAGCCCTTGATGAGGCCCTTAGCGCACTAAACGTTGTCGTCGGCAGCTTCTGGAATGGCGGCGGCGACTTCGACTACGTGCTCGAAGGGCTCACGGAACTCGCGTTCCTCGGCGATCTGGGCCGCGGCTACCCCTCCTCTTCCGAGTGGGCTGCGGTCGCGGTAGCGATGGGGCGAGGGTTTCCCGGGTGGGGACCGGGCGTTTGGTTTACCGCCGCACATCGCGAGCGACTCCAGCACATTGCGACGAACGCGAGATAGGCCTTGCGCGCAGCGAGCCTCCGCCAGCGCGTCGACGCCGCGATATTCGGGTGGTCGACGCGCGTAGGCGGACGGCCGGTCGTGGCGTCGCGATCCGACGCAGCGCGCGCATTGGTGCCTGAACGCGGCGTTCACCGAGGGGCCGCAGGCGCCACACGCGGATGGCGCTTTCGGACCTGGCTGGGTGATCGAGTCGATTCAGGCTGGAGACCTTGCACGAAAGCGGCCTGTCGACACGTTCGACGCGGACGGCGCGCTCGTGGAGTGCTGGCACGGTCGACACTATGAAGCGATCGACTGTAGTTGCGAGTGCCGCTGCTGCCGATCCGGCCACGTGCCGTCGCCACCGCTGGCCGGCGCGGAAGGCTGGTGGGTCGTCACCACCCAGTCCGGGCCGCGCTACTTCATCCTCGACGGTGGCCGCAAAGCCGTCCGCCACTCGTCGCGGGACGACTCTCAGATCGTGTTCCTCAGCGCGCGGATCAAGCCGGTGGCGCTTGAGGTTGGCGGTGGGTCCTGGCGGCTCGACACGATCGATCGATGGATGCAGCCGACCGGCGTGCGCAGCGTCCGGCGCGCGACCGTCGACAAACTGTGCGCTCTCGGCCCGGAGCCATGGCGACCGTATGCAGGCGCGACGGTGAATGTGATGACCCGCGGGGCGAGCGCTAAAGGGACCTCCGGGCGGCCATGTGGACCCGCTGGAGCTCCGGGCGACTACCCCCGCACGCCGGGGAGCGCGTCGCCCCCTGCTGGGCGCTGCACGTGCGGCACCTCCCGGACGTACCCGCAACCGCGGCAGCGACTCTCCTGCAGCACCGTCCCGCAACGGGGGCATGTATCGATCGGAATCGTGTCCAGCGGGTCGCCCATGGCGACAGGGTAAACGGTGGCAACTCGGAGCGCCCACTTCGATCCGCAAGAGCTGGTTCTGGTGCGGCGCTCAGCCTCGAGTGCGGTGTCGACCTGCGTTTGAACGCTGTCGGGGCGCCGAAGTATCTGGCGTGACTGATGCCGTTGCGACGGTGATCAGTGCGCTGTCATGAACCACGGCCAAGCCTGGCGTTTCAGGGACCGACGATCCGTCACGACCCTCGCGCCAGTACGAGTCGCGGCTGGGTACGAGCCCGCCGTCATCCAGATTCGAGGAAGTTGCGCGCCACGGCCATCACCGCGGGAGCGCGGTCCAGGGCGATCGCTTCGGCGGGGGAGAGATCGTCGAGTTGGTCTTTCATGCCCATCCACCATGCTCGGGTCGTTTCTGGCGACTCCACTGATACGACGAGTTGCCACGCTGCGTGTGCTTCGCGCAGGCGGCGCTCGTGCACCGGCGTCGGCTCGCTTTCCTTCGTCCCCCAGCGCTTCACTTCGTCTGGCTTGGCGTCGACCGTGAGTGCAACCAGCTGCGGGCCGAGGAACTCCACGAGCTGTCGCGCAATCTGGTCTGTCGGTAGCCGCGCGGGTTGAGTCACTCGTCGTAGCGAACGACGGGATGGGTACGGCGACGCGTCCCCTTGAGCAGTAGGGGCGTCCGACGTGCGAGCTTCTTCTCGCCGCGCCATCCGAAGCGCCGCGTAGCGAACGAACTCCTCCGGAGAGCTGTCGAGGCGTTCGGCCGCACGCGCGATCACTTCGAGATCGCCTTCACTGAGTTCGAGTGCCATGCGGATCGTTCTGGCGCGCATGCGCAGAGTTTACGTGCGCGGGCGAAGCCTCGGTCTAGTAGTTGGCGGCGACGTATCCGTAGGCGCGCTCGAAGAGTCCAGGCTCACCGAGCAGAAGGTGGCGCTTCAGCACTTCCCGGATGGCGGCCCGGACTTGCTGGTCGCCCTTGCGGGTTTCGACCCAGCCGGTGAAGCGGGTCTGCCGGACGATGTCGTCGATGTCGAGCACTACGCGCTCGATCATGTCTGGCGCTTGCTGGGGTGCTGCTTCTCGGAAGATCGCGGTGAGGGCTCCGATGCGAGGGTCCGGGAGAAGGCTCAGGCCAGCTGCGCCTGCCTCGTCCTCTGCGCGCTCGGCTTCGGTGACGTCCTTCGCAAGCTCGAACGCTGCGCGCAGCCAGTCGATCGATGCCTGGGCAGCTTCGAGCGCTCGCGCCCGCAACTGGTCGAGTCGTTCGGCGAGCGACCGGTACACGGGGTG
The DNA here is from genome assembly GCF_030758955.1 of Agrococcus beijingensis. Lineage (NCBI taxonomy): Bacteria > Bacillati > Actinomycetota > Actinomycetes > Micrococcales > Microbacteriaceae > Agrococcus > Agrococcus beijingensis. The sequence continues at coordinate 392,506 of NZ_CP132360.1, forward strand.
ATCCCCATTCGCGCCCTGCAGTCGCTTCTTGAGACGCGCGGCGATGCTGTCGATGATCTCATCGACGGTCCGGTCTTCGACTCCCTCGAGGTCGGCGGGACCGCTCTCGATGAGGTCGCGGATGGTGTCGACGTCGGCGATCACCACGTCAGCCTCAGAAGTGACGCGTACGTCGCGCATGTGCTCGTAGACGAGCTCGAGCGTCTTCGCGCCAAGCCGTTGCCAGAGCAGGTTGTCGCCGGTGTCGGAAGGCGTCATGTTCCGGTACAGCTGCGCTATAAAGCGGTAGGCGGGCTTGTGCGGGTAGAGGCGCGCGTCGGGAGCGAGGGTCTCCCAGATCCCTTCGAGCATCAGGTACGCGGCGGCGAACTCATCGCGGTCAGCAGGCTTCGGCATGCGCTGCTGCGCATCGATCAGCGTGTGTGCGGTCGGGTGCGCGTAGTCGAGGCCCGCGAAGCGCAGCATGGCGACGTGCAGCTGCTGCTCGAACGTCTGAAGCAGCGCGTCCTCGTCGATGTCGGGCCCGTCCTGACCGGCCTGCGCGGGCTTCATAGCTTCGGCGAACTCGTCGCCGAGCCCGACGTAGTCGACGATCGTGCCGTAGCGCTTGTCCTTGCCGGTCTCTGGGTTCCGCCAGGTGCGGTTCGCCCGGGTGATCGTCTGGAAGAGCGTGTGGCGCTTGAGCGGCTTGTCGAGGTACATGACGCCCTCGATCGGGGCGTTGAAGCCGGTGCCGAGCTTCGAAGTGCAGACCAGGAACTTCAGCGGATCTCCGTAGGTGCGGAAGCGCGAGAGCACGCGCTCCTCTTCCTGCTCGGTGAGCTTGTACTTCGCCCAGGTGCCGTCGTCGCCCTTGGCCTCCTCGACGGTCATCACGACCTCGACCTCGTCGCCGGTGCCGCGCTCCTCGAGCAGGCGCCGGAGCTCCTCGGTGTAGGCGACGCAGGCGGCGCGGTCGTAGACGACGACCTGCGCCTTCATGCCGGACGGGTCGACGTGCGAGTAGAAGTGGTCGACGACGTCGGCGCACACCTGCCGGACGCGGTCGGGGTTGCCGAAGAAGGTGCTTACGCGCGAGGCGCGGCGGGCGAGCACGTCGGCGTCTGCCTCGTCGAGGCCCTCGGCGGTGCGGAGCGCGTCGAACGCCTCGTCGAGCGCCTCCTTGTCGAGTCGGAACTCGACCTTGCGGGGGCTCACGTGCAGCGGCACTGTCATGCCGTCGCGGATCGACTGGCCCGCGTCGTAGGAGTGGAGGACGCGGCCCTCGTCGGACTCGTCGCCGAAGGTGCGGAACGTGCTGCGGTCGAGCTCGGCGATCGGGGTGCCGGTGAAGCCGAACATGGAAGCGTTCGGCAGCGACGCGCGCATGGTCGTGCCGAGATCACCCTCCTGCGTGCGGTGCGCCTCATCAGCCATGAGGACGATGTTGCTGCGCTGGTTGAGCACGCCGGCGCCTGCGAACTTCTGCACGGTGGCGAAGATCATGCCGCGCCGGTCCTGCTGGCCGAGCGCGCTCCGCAGCGCCGCGGCGCTCTGCGGGACGACGAGCCGCGGCATGCTCGCGGTGCGGAACTGATCCCATAGCTGTCGCACGAGCTGCAGCCGGTCGGCGACGAGCACGATCGTCGGGTTCTGCATCGCCGGTTCGCGCAGCAGCCGGGCGGCGGCGAAGACCATCGCGAGCGTCTTGCCGGAGCCTTGCGTGTGGTAGATCAGCCCGCGGTTGCGCTCCGGATCGAGGGCGCGGGCAGTGATGAGTTCGACGGACTGGACCTGCGTGTAGCGGGCGACCAGCTTCACGAGCTCCGCCGAGGCATTGTCCTCGGGGGTCTCGAAGAGGGTGAAGTCGCGCAGGAACGACAGCACTCGCGCGGGCGAGAGCAGGTCGGAGGCGGCGTCGAGCACGCGCTGCAGCGGGTACGGCTCGTCGAAGTCGCCCCACGGGCTCCACGCCTCGACCGGCGCGCCAACGCCGGCGTAGTGCAGTTCGCGGCCGTCGCACGCGGCAACGAGCACGTTCGGCACGAAGAACTCCGGCCACCCCGGCTGGTAATCCCGGACGAGCTCGGTGGCGCCGTTCGCCCAGGTGATCTGGTGCTTCACCGGCGACTTGAGCTCGAGGACCGCCAGCGGGAGGCCGTTCACCCACAGCACGAGGTCGAAGCGCGCCGTGTGCCCGGGCACGCCGAAAGAGACCTCCTCGGAGACGATGAGGCTGTTCGCCGCTGGGTCCTCAAAGTCGATGAGCCTGACGGGCGCGTCGTGCGGGGCGCCCAGGAAACGCACGGATTGGGAGCCGCGGAGCCACTCGGCCATGTCGCGATTCGCGACGACCAGACCCGCCTCGCGAGCGGAGAGCAATGCCGCACGCAGCGGCCGCAGCACCTCCTCAGCGCGCTCCGGCGCCTCCGCGACGAGCGGGTTCAGGCGCTCGAGCGCGCTGGTCAACTCGCGCTCGATGAGCGGCGACTCGAGCTCGCGCTCGAGCCGGTGGGCAGGGACGTGCTTCCAACCGACCGCGACCAGCGCGGCCACGAGAGGCTGTCGCACGCTCAGGTGCTCGCCGAGCCCGGTCATGCGTCTCTCGTCTCGTCGTCGTCGAGTACCCAGACCTGGCGAAGAGGAATCTGCTCCTTGGTGGCCGCCGGCAGATGCTCGTACGTCTCGAACAGCTTCTCGAGGAGCGCTTCAGCGTCCCACACTCGCAGCCAGGTGAGCTTCTTGAACTCCGAAGCCGCGGGCTTTGTGAGTCCACCCCACGCCACGAGCAGGCCTTGTTGAGCCTGGTGTTGCATCCAAGCGGAGTGGAGGCCGCGAACGACCGAGGCTCCGATCGGCGACGGCTCCGACTTCACTTCGACGACGATCCGCGAGTCGAGCCCGAGAGGGCCTCGGCCGGCCAGGATGTCGACCCCGCCGTCCGGGCCGGGAGGGGATACCTCGCAGTGGTAGCCGAGAACGGTGAGGATGTCCGCGACCAGTCCGGTGAGTCGGTGCTCACGGAACGACGCAGCGACATGCGAGCGAACCCGATCACGAATCGTCTCGAGCGTAGGCACTAGCTCAGGGTCGGTGACATCTGCGGAGTCTTCGCTCTCGGCTGTCCTCGGGGCGGGCTCAGGAACCGCGCTTGCACCTAGCCCCGGATCGCTGCCAGTCTCAGCGATCGCTTCCAGTCGCTCGGCGGCGTTGTTGCGCGATGGACTGAAGACGGTGAGGTACGCGCCCAGGATCAGCAGGAGGTCCTCGTCGATCACGGCCCGCGCCACAGGCTCGCCGAGCCACTCGACCGGGCGGAAGTGGCGCCTCGTCGGTTCAGGCTCAGTTGCGTCGAACGCGTAGTCGCCGGTGACTCGTCCAAACTGGATGTAACCGGGCTTCGTCTTCAGCGGTAGCAGCATCAGGTCGCCGGGCTGGATCATGTCCCGGAATGCCCACAACTGGCCGGTGAAGTTGCCGAGCTGCTTTTGCGTCATGCCCGGCCAGATCACCTCGAGCCTTGCCCGCACGTCCTCGCGCGATCGGCAGCGCGACAGTTCGCCAGTGTCCGCCCACCCGACCGTCACACGGCCTCGCTGGAGGTTGTGCTGCTCATTCTCGCCGTGCTTGCCCGCACGCACGACCCATGCTGTCACGCCGCTACCTCCATCACTTCGTCGTACTCGTCCGGGACCGCGTGCTCGCCTGAGAGGAGGGCGGGGAGCGCCTTCGCGCGGAGGTCGCGGAGCGTGGCGATGCCGGTCAGGTGCTGACGCACAGTGGAGCTCGCCACCTCGAGCGACTCCAGGAAGGATTCGTCGGTCGTGCTGGGCACTTGGAGTTCGAGAAGCTTCTTAGCAGCCAGGTTCTTTAGACCCGTGCTTCCCGAGGTCATCCCGGTTAGCGCGCGCTGAGCTGCCGGTGACGACAGAGCATGGAAAATCAGCGCAGCGTTGGCCTCGGACTTTGGGCGCAAACCGAGGTGGAAGGCGGAGAACGGACGGCCCTCAAGTGCCTCGGCAGAGTAGACGTTTCCGATCCGTTCGGCGTTGCCATTGGTTCGCACGACCAGAAGATCGCTCTTTCGCAGGCGATGGACACCCGCAGGCAGGCCCGCGACGTACTTCATCTTGCTGAAGTCGAGCCCAGCAGCGCCGGTTACACCGATGCCGACCACCTCCTCATAACCATCCTCCGCGGACCCGGCTTCGTCGGCCTTACTCCAGTTCGCACCGGGCACGGTCTCAGCGAGGTCGCCGAGACGGGACGCCGGGGGACTGCGGAAGAGGCGGTCGGCCAGCGATCGGTATACGTCGCCTGCCGCAGCCGCGCTCGCCTCGGCCTTCTCGATCGCATCGTCGACCGCGCCGATCAGGTCGACAATGCGGCGCTGCTCGGCGAGGGGCGGGAGGGGCAGTTGGAATGCGAGTAGTTGATGCTCCTTCCACCGCAGTCGGCTCTTCGTCGTGCCGGTGGACTGCTCCGTGACGCGTGCCCAGACAGACGGCTGCTGAAAGAAGAGATCGAGGTACGCGGGCACGAGCCGGCGGTCGTCGACGTCAAACAGCGGGAACTCGTTGGACACGACGCCGTCGGAATGCTGGTCTCGCACGAGACCGAATGACCCCATGCCGGCGAAGAGGCGGTTGTAGGTGAACTGTCCGGCGCGCACGCGGTAGAGCCGGCTCCCCTTGATGTCCGCTCCGCGCTTCGACTCTCGGGCGAACACGCCTTCCCCGTACCAGCGAACGCCGAGGTTGACGTACTCCGCAGCCCGGTCGACCTGAAACGGGTCACTGGCCTGCGAGAGAACGTCACCGAGTGCGGTCGGCGCCCACCCCTCACGCATCGAAGCCTGCCGCGGCGAGCTTGGCGTCGAGGGTGCGCTCCGCCTCGCGGAGCGCGGCGCGCGCGTCGCGGTACGACGCGAGCGCTGCTTCGACGTCGACTTCGGCGTGCTCGGTGACGGAGAGGTAGCGGCCGATGTTGAGGTCGTAGCCGGTGGCGGCGATCTCCTCGTGGTCGACGAGGCGGAGGTGGAGACCGCCCTCGCCGTCGATGTCCTCGCCGCGCGTGTAGGCGGCGTGGATCGCGTCGACGTCGGCGTCGTCCATCGTGTTCTGGTTCTTGCCGGGCTTGAATCGCGCGGAGGCGTCGATGAAGAGCACCTTGCCCTGGCGCTCGGCGGGCTTGCGCTTGCGGAGGATCAGGATCGCGACCGGGATGGAGGTCGAGTAGAAGAGGTTCGTTGGCAGGCCGATGACGGCCTCGATGAGGTCCTGCTCTGCGATGAGGCACTGCCTGATCGCGCCTTCCTTGCCGCCGCGGAAGAGCACACCGTGCGGCATGACCACGCCGACGCGGCCCGTCTCCTCGTCCATGGCGGCGGCCATGTGCTGAATCCAGGCGTAGTCGGCGTTCTTGGCCGGCGGGAGGCCGCAGGCGCTGCGGCCGTAGGGGTCGTTCGACCACTCGGCGGCGCCCCAGTTCTGCAGGCTGAATGGGGGATTGGCGATGACGACGTCGAACTTGTCGAGCTTGCCGCGCGTGACGTGCTTTGGGTCGCGGAGCGTGTCGCCGCGGCGCACGTCGAAGTCGCGGAGCCCGTGCAGGTAGAGGTTCATCTTGGCGATCGCGCTCGTAGTGAGGTTGATCTCCTGCCCGTGCAGCTTCAGCGTGCGCGGGTCGCCGCCGGAGGCAACGACGGCGTTTACCGTCTCGACGAGCATCCCGGCGGAGCCGCACGACGGGTCGATGATCTTCTCCTCGGGCTTCGGCTCGAGGAGCTTGACGAGCAGGTGCACGACGTGACGGGGCGTGAAGAACTCGCCCGCCTTCTTGCCGCTCGCCTCCGCGAACTCGCGCAGCAGGTACTCGTAGGCGGCGCCCAGCATGTCGCCCTCGACGTGGTCGGGATCGAGCTTGACCGGGTGGAACGTGTCGAGCAGCGTCGCCAGGGCGTTCTCGGGCAGGCGGTCCTTGTTGCCCCAGTTCACGTCGCCGAAGACGCCGGCGAGGTCCGGGTTCGCGAGCTCGATGCGCTGCAGCGTGTGGCCGAGCTTCGCGCCGATGTTGAACGTCGTGCCGTAGACGTCGTCCCAGTGGCAGCCGGCCGGGATCGCGAAGGGCTGATAGTCCGCCTCGATCTCGTCATCGAGGTCGTCGCCGTAGATCGCGACCGCCTTCTCGTGCTGGAAGTCCCAGTTGTCGCTGATCCACTTGAAGAACATCACCGGGAAGACGTAGGCCTTGAAGTCGCCCGGGTCAACTGGGCCGCGCAGCGCGTTGGCGGCGGCCCAGAGGGTGGACTCCAACTGCTGCTGGGTCATTCGAGTCGATGGTGTGAAGTCGAGCGTCATTGCTTCCCTGCTGATCAGTCGATGGACGGTGCCCACGCCATTCTGACTGGTTTTTCAGATGCAGGCTCTCGAGGCCCGGTGTGGCGCTGTGCCTGCACTTCAGGGCAGGTCGAAATGCTTGCGGCTCGCTCCAGGTGACCTAACGAATCATCAGACCGACGCCTCCGTCCGCTGCCATCTGTTGATGGCGCGAGCGCTCCAATCGCTCAGTGTTAGCGGACACTCGACTACGAGACCAACCGGATATCATCTCGCGATGCCCGTTGAGCAAGCAGCTGTTCTCGCGCTGACGGTTGTCGGCTTCCTTATAACAGCGTTCGGCTTGTGGCGAATATTCATCGACGCCCGGACAGAGGCTGAGATGGCGCGGAAGCGACTCGAGCTGATGCCTCAGCTCTCTGAAGAGGAGCGAGCCTCGGACGCGAGATTGAGGGCGCGCTTCGAAGCCGAGGGGTTATCACCCTCCAGCATCGACGCCGGGCTTAATGCGACGCGACCATACTGGGATGCTGTGTATGCGAGGCACGACGTTGTGCGCCCGTCCTACGGCAACTTGACGCAGCTGGCGGCACGCGAATCCGAGCGGCTACTAGACGCGGTGCTGAGGGCGACGCGGGGCGACGTGTTGATCGCACTCACAGGTCTGTTGCTGTCGACCGCCGGCAGCGTGTGGTCGCTCTTCCTCGACACATGAAAACGCATTGGTGCCACGCGGACGTGGCGGACTCGGCCGGTCCTTCCGGCCTTGCGGTGTCGAGACGCCCTGAGCACCCGCCAGATCTCTCGACGAGGCCGGGGAGCTCTGGCTGCAGCAGGGTCGTTCAGCGCATGCGCTCGACCAGCAGGTCGAAGAACTCGGCGAGCATTTCGTCTGCTCCGGGCTTCATCAGCTCCGCCCCTCCGAATCGGTAGACTTCGTAACCGGAGAGCCGGAGCCGGCGGTCCTCGGCGACCATCTCGCTGTACAGCTTCGGGCTCGCTGTGTCGCCGTTCGCGTAGTGCTGCTTTCCGTCTACCTCGAGGACCACGCGATGCCTGTCGGAGAACAGGATTAGGAAGTCCATCCGCTGCCGAGCCAGCGGGCTGCCGCTCTGCCCGGCGGTTCGCCGCGCCAGATTGGTTGCTGGATCGAAGTGCAGGTATACCTGCGGAATCAGCGCCGGGGTGCCGAAGCCGTGCTGTTTGTAGCGCGACGCATAGGCGTCGAAGACGCGAAGCTCGACCGGGTTATCGCCGAGAGATGACCGCAACCGGATGTGCAGATCCAGCCCGACGTCCCTCTGCGGCACATCGTCAGCGAAGCCCTGCCGTTCCCGCCACCAGTCGATGAGCTTGCCGTAGCTCAGGCCATCCGCCGGGATCGGCTGGTCGAAGACCAGGCAGAACTGACCATTGCGGACGATCTCGATGTCGTTGTTCACGGCATCGCGCAGCACTAACTCGGGCTTGGGGCCGTTCGCAGCGAAGATCAGGTTCTTGGCGGGCGTGCCGACACCGCCCCCGCGGTCGTACTCGGCGAGCAACGCGGTCAGGTCGTCGAGCAACGTGCCGGTCACCTCCAGTTCGACGACCATGCGGCGCGCAAGTGCCACGAGGCGGGGGAAATCCCAGCCGCCGGTGTATCCCTTGACGACGTCGCGCTTGGTGAATTGGTCGTCGGTGGGCTGCTGATCCGTGCTTGGCCACGGCAGCTCGAGCTCCTCGGCCAGCACGGTTTCAAGGTCTTGGCGGGTGTAGGTGTGGATGAGCGCTTCCTCGATTGCGCTCCGAAACGAGCGCGACGACACCTTGACCGGGACGTTCGCCGCATCCGCCAGGAACGTGTCGAAGAACTTGGAACTGCTCACCGCACCATTGTCCCTGCCGGCGCCCACTGGTCCGAGCGGGCCACCTCGTCGCGCGCGCAACTATGCAGCCCGGCGGCCAGAGGCTGCAGTCGCGCCGACTTCCGTGAACTTCCTGTGGGTTCCGCACCGCGTTTCGGGTACGGAGTTGGGTACGGAGTGTGCGTGGAACGTGGTGCAAGATGGTGCAAGGTGATGCAACGAGATCCAATCGAGCGACGGCAAGAAAGCCCGGAAATCAGCGGAAAGGGTAACCTGCATGGCGGGCAGGGGGCATGCCATGCACATCGTGGCACAAAACGAACCGGTTCCTCGAGCCAGGAATCGCGCTGGCCAGACGGTTTCCGAACCCGTCGCTCCGCGCTGACGATCGCGATCGCATCGCGTCGTGGACGTCGCGGGCGAGCATCCGCGACGAGGGCGTGTCGACAGCGCTAGGCCCACCAGCGCCTTCTGGCCGGCGGCGGTTGCGGCAGCGGTTAGTGCGGGAAACACAGGGATGCGGTAGGACTGTGAGGGAGCACAAGCGCTTCGTTATTGCCCGAAACACAAGGGAGTTGACAATGGACTTGACGGCAGGGGGTCGGGAGTTCGAGTCCCCCCAGATCCACCAAAAAACCGCGCAACTGCGCGGTTTTTCTCATTTCAGCACCCGACTTGTTCCCGCCTGCTGCCCGTCTTGCTAGCCGCGCTACGAGCGGGTGGGAGTGCTTGCGCTCAGCGTGGGTGCGTCGCCGCGGCGTCGCGTACTGTGGCCGCCAACGACCGAAGGAGTCGCCATGTGTCCTCGCGACGAGCACGCCCCTCAGCATCACGTCCCCAGTCCGGGGGAGCCGAGCATTCCTGAGCTGGAGGCCGATCAAACCATCGCACCGCGGCCCGAGGAGGAGATTGCCGACATCCTTCGAGCGGAACCCGATGTTGAGGATCACACCCAGCATCGTGGGTGACCGCGCCGGCGGTGCCGCCCGCTCCCGTTGACTCGGCTCGCTGCCCTACCGCTCGCGGTTCGACGGCTCCACCACCCGCTCGACCTGGATCGCTCGTGCGCCAACGTGTATCGCCGACTCCGGTCAGTCCGTCTTGATCGCGGATGCGTCGACGCAGACGACGCCCTGATTGCCGTCCTGGTCGGCGACCACCGTGAGCCAGGGCGACTTGCTGTCGTCGACGAGGGTGCCACCGGCGGCGAGGGCGGCGGCGATCCGCTCATCTGCCACCTCGGGCGCTACGTAGACCTCCAGGTGGAACCGCTGCTGGGGGTCCTCTCCCGCGTCGCCGAACCAGAGGTTCGGCACTCGGCCGGTGGCGTCGCGGATCTCGTCGCTGGGGGAGCCGTGCCCCTGGGCGTCGCCGCTGCCGGTGAGCAGGGCCGCCCACACCGGGGCGATGGTCGCAGACCGCGCGGTGTCGAGGCCGAGCTCAATGACGCTGACCGCGCCCGGGTCGGCGTCGAGCCGATGGTCGGCGGCGATCTCGCTGATCCGCCGCGCCAGGTCGACATCTCGCTGGGTGACCCACTCGACCACATGCTCGGTGCCCTCGCCGTCGCGGTAGACGGCGTGGTCACTGATGAGCTTCAGGTCGACATAGCCTGCGCCGATCGACGCGATCGGGTGATGCCCGAGCGCGTCGCCCGCTTCGCCCAGTTCCACGAGGAAGCGTGCGCCGGCGCGGAAGTCGTCGATGAGGAACCGGGCGTGCAGTCCCTGGGCGAGCTTGCGCCAGTCGGTCAGGTCTGAGGTGGCGATCTGCTCCCCGGTGAGCATTTCCATGGCCGGCGAGCCTATCCGTGATGCGCGCGCGACGGTCAGGGAATCTGCCAGACGGCATCGCCGCATCCGCTCGCCTTCCGTCATCCGTAGACCGCGCCGCAGGGCGCGTCTACGATCAGCGGCATGGCGACGGACGACTACTCGATCCAGCCGCTGACCGCGCAGACCTGGAACGCGTTCGCCGCCATGGTTGAGCGGCACAACGGGATCTTCGGCGGGTGCTGGTGCACCTACTTCCACGACCAGTCGCTCGAGCGCGGGCCGGGGTATGACGGCAGCCGTGCGCTGAAGCAGCGGCTGGTCGAGGGCGGAGTGGCGCACGCGGCGCTCGTGATGCTCGGCGACGAGGCGATCGCGTGGGCCGAGTTCGGCACACCGGATGAGCTGCCGAACATCCACCACCGCAAGCAGTACCTCGCCGAGGTCGACGTGCTGCCCGACTACCGCGTCACCTGCATCTTCGTCGACAAGCGCTACCGCAAGCACGGCTACGCGAAGGTGGCGCTCGACGGCGCGCTCGCCATGATCGCGGCGCGAGGCGGCGGGGTGGTGGAGGGCTACCCGCACGAGGTCGGCGAGCAGCGCATGAACAACTCGTTCGTCTACAACGGCACCCGCGCGATGTACGAGCAGGCCGGCTTCGCCTTCGTGCGCGCCAAGGGGTTGAAGAACACGGTCATGCGCCGCACGGTGCAGCCGGCCTGAGGCACGAGAGCGCCGACCTCGCGCCGGGGGACACGGCATCGGGGGACAGTGAAGTCAGATAACGCCGCGTTCACCTGAAGCACCCCTGCGGGTCGCCTGCGCGACAGTTGCGGTTCAGCGCGGCCGGACAACCTCGGCGTGTGCCCGCCCCCTCTCCGCATCGCCGTCGCCAGCGGCGCCGTGATGCGCTGGTGTTCTTCGCCTTCGCCGGGCCGAACCTGCTGCTCATCGCGACGTTCATCTACTTCCCGCTGCTGAGCAACGTCTACTACTCGACCCTCAACTGGCGCATGGGCGCCACGAGCGCGACGAGCGCAGGCCTCGACAACTACGTGCGGCTCTTCACCTCGGCGCAGGGCGCGGAGATGTGGCGCGTGACGATCACGTTCACCGTCGTCACCGTGGTCGCCTCGATGGTGCTCGGGCTGCTCGTCGCGCTCGCGCTCAACCGCAAGATCCCCGGCATCACCGCGAGCCGCACGGCGGTCTTCTCGCCCTACGTGCTCTCCGGCGTCGGCGTGGGCATGGTGTGGAACTTCATCTTCGACCCGCAGCTGGGGGTGCTCGGCCACGTGTTCCGCGCCTTCGGCGCGAGCTCGCCCGAGTGGTACCTCGACGGCGACCTCGCGCTCGGCATGGTGATGATGGTCTACGTCTGGAAGAACCTCGGGTTCTGCGCCGTCGTGTTCCTCGCCGGGCTGCAGTCGATCCCGAGCGACCTGATCGAGGCCGCGCGCATCGACCGCGCCGGGGCGCTCACGCGCTTCTTCAAGCTCACGCTGCCGCTGCTGTCGCCGACGGTGTTCTTCCTGACCGTCACGACCATCCTCAGCTCGATGCAGGCGTTCGACATCCTGAAGATCATGACGCCCTCGGGCAACGGCACGAACACGATCGTCTTCGAGCTCTACCTGCAGGGCTTCGGGCCCTACCAGAACGCCGGCTACGCGGCCGCGATCTCGGTGGTGCTCTTCGTCGTGCTGTTCGCCATCACCGCCTTCCAGATGCGGTTCGTCGAGAAGCGGGTGCACTACGCATGAGCTCCACCCACCTCGCCGACTGGCGCCAGGCCTTCTCGCGGCGCAACATCGTCGCGACCGTGCTCGGCGGCTACCTGCCGATCCTGCTCGCGCTCGCCGTCATCGTGCTGCCCCTGCTCTGGATGGCGATCGCCTCGTTCAAGCCCGCGGGCGAGATCATCACGATGCAGCCCACGCTCCTGCCGCAGGAGCCGACGCTCGACAACTACCGCCACGTCGCCGACACGGTGCCGCTGCTGACGGTGCTGGGCAACAGCCTGATCGTCACCGTCGTGGGATCGGCGATCAAGGTGCTGCTCGCCGTCACCACGGCCTACGCACTCGTCTTCGTCGACTTCCGGTTCAAGAACGTCGTCTTCATCGCGATCCTGGTGGCGCTCATGGTGCCGCCCGAGGCCGCGCTGCTGCCGAACTACATGACGATCTCGGCCATGGGCGGGCGCAACACGCTCTGGGGCATCATCCTCCCCGGGCTCGGCACCGCCTTCGGCACCTTCCTGCTGCGGCAGCAGTTCAAGACGCTGCCGAAGGATCTGCTCGAGGCCGCCAAGCTCGACGGCGCCGGCCACCTGAAGCGGCTCTGGCGCATCGTCGCGCCCGTCTCGGCGCCCACCATCGCGACGGTCGCGCTCGTCACGATCGTCGGTGAGTGGAACAACTTCATGTGGCCGCTCATCATCACCGACTCCGTCGACACGATGACCCTGCCGGTGGGCCTCAACCTGCTCCAGACCATCGAGGGGCAGACCGGCAGCTACGGCTACCTGATGGCCGGCGCCGTGCTCGTGATCCTGCCCGTGCTCATCGTGTTCGCCGCGATGCAGCGCTTCATCGTCAGCGGCCTCACGCAAGGCGCTGTCAAGTGAGCCACCAGACCAACCGTCACCCCGCATCCATCTCACCGAGGAGCACCATGTCCCACCGCATCCCCTCGACGCGCGCCAAGCGCGTCACCACCACCTTCGCGGCGCTCGGCGTCGCGGCGCTCGGGCTCACCGCCTGCGGCCCGGCCGTCGGCGCGACCGACGCGGGTGCCGCCGCCGAGGTCGACTGGGCCTCGATCGAGCCGGCCGAGTCGATCAGCTTCTGGACGAACCACCCGGGCGGCTCGCAGGAGATCGAGCAGCAGCTCGTCGAGGCGTTCACCGAGGAGACCGGCATCGAGGTCGAGATCGTCACCGCCGGCGCCAACTACGAGGAGGTCTCGCAGCGCTTCCAGACCGCGCAGACCTCTGGCGACGTGGGCGACCTCGTCGTGATGTCTGACGCGACCTGGTTCACGAACTACGTCAACGACTCGCTGCTCGCGCTCGACGACACGTTCGCCGCGGCCGGGGGAGACACCTCCACCTACAACGAGACGCTCTTCGACGACTACCTCTACGAGGACGCGCACTTCGCCGTGCCGTACGCGCGCTCGACGACCATCTACTACTACAACAAGGACCACTACGCGCAGGCCGGCCTCACCGCCGCGCCCACCACGTGGGATGAGGTGCAGGCCAACTCGCAGGCGCTCATCGAGGCCGGCGTCACCGAGACCGCCTTCACCTTCCCGCCCGCGGCCGACTACCCCGCCTGGATGATGAACAACCTGGTCTGGGGCTACGGCGGCGGCTGGTCTGACGAGTGGGATGCAAGCGCGATGACCAGCGACGGCACCGTGCAGGCCGTGCAGTTCGCGCAGGACGCCGTGCAGGCCGGCTGGGCGAACGTCTCCAGCAACTCGCCCGCCGACGACTTCGCGGCCGGTGCGACGAGCCAGTTCATCGGCTCGACCGGCTCGCTCGGCGGCGTCACCGAGACCGCAGCCTTCGAGGTCGGTGTGGCGTTCCTCCCGGGCGGCCCCGTCGAGCAGGAGCTCGTCGTGCCCACGGGCGGCGCCGGCATCGCCATCTCGGCGGCCTCGACGCCCGAGGAGCAGCTCGCCGCGGCGATGCTCGCCGACCACCTGACGAGCGCCGAGAACACCGTCGCCTTCTCGTCGCAGACGGGCTACATGCCGGTGCGCTCCGACGCCGACGCCAGCTCGCTCTACGCCGAGAACCCGAACTTCGAGGTGGCGGTCGACCAGCTCGAGAGCCGCACGCGCACGCAGGACTTCATGCGCGTCTTCCTGCCGGGCGGCGACCTGACGCTCGCGACCGGCCTGCAGCAGATCCTCACCTCCGACGTCGATGTGGCGGAGGCGCTCGGCGCGATGCAGGCCGAGCTCGAGGGCCTGTACGAGAACGACCTGAAGCCCCAGCTCGAGGGCTGACCCGACCCCTTCCGAAGGAATCCACACCATGGTCAACGTCTCGCTGCATGACGTCACGCTCACCTACCCCGGAGCCTCGAGGCCCTCGATCGACGCGATCGACCTCGAGATCCAGCACGGAGAGCTGCTCGTGCTCGTCGGCCCCTCGGGGTGCGGCAAGTCGACGACGCTGCGCGCGCTCGCGGGCCTCGAGTTCCCCGAGGCAGGCAGCATCGCGTTCGGCGACCGCGACGTCACGGGCGTCGACGGCAGTCAGCGAGACGTTGCCATGGTGTTCCAGAGCTATGCGCTCTACCCGCACATGACGGTGGCCGGCAACATCGAGTTCTCGCTGAAGAACGCGAAGGTGCCGGCCGCCGAGCGCAAGCGGCTGATCGCCGACGCCGCCGAGCTGCTCGAGCTCGACGAGCTGCTCGACCGCAAGCCCCGCGAGCTCTCGGGCGGCCAGCGGCAGCGCGTGGCGATGGGCCGCGCCATCGTGCGCCGCCCGGCGGTCTTCCTGATGGACGAGCCGCTCTCGAACCTCGACGCGAAGCTGCGCGTGCAGACCCGCGGCCAGATCGCCGCCCTGCAGCGCAAGCTCGACGTCACCACCGTCTACGTCACGCACGACCAGACCGAGGCGATGACGATGGGCGACCGCGTGGTCGTCATGAACCAGGGCCGCATCGAGCAGGTCGGCACGCCCCGCGAGCTCTACGACGAGCCCGAGACGCTGTTCGTCGCCGGCTTCATCGGCTCACCGCAGATGAACCTCGTCGAAGGCACGTGGTCGGATGCGTCGGGTGCGCAGGTGGGCGATCTCGCCTTGCCGTTCCGGGCCGCAACGGGACATTCCGGCACCCGACTGACCTACGGCATCCGCCCCGAGGACCTCACGGTCGTGGCGGAGCCGGGGGACCATGCGGCGCTCGTGCGCATCACCGTCGAGCTGGTGGAGGAGCTCGGCTCCGACACCTACGTCTACGGCACCGGTCACGGCGTGCGCTGGACCGCGCGGCTGCCGAAGGGCGCGCACCCGGCGATCGGCGCCGAGCTCGCGTTCTCGGTGGGGGCGGGGAGCATCATCGCCTTCGACCCGACGACCGGGCACCGCATCCACTAGACCGCTCGCGCAGTCTTCGCGGCGCGGGAACTCCGCCAGGATGGTGGGGTCAGGAATGCCGAGGACTCCCGGGACGGCGGGGATCATCGCTGTCGCAGGGCCGTCGGGAGCATCGTGACCGCACGTTCGCATCGCCTCGCCCTGCTGCAGACGGCGCTCGTGTCGGCCGCGTTCGCTATGCAGCTGGTGGTCTCGAACGCCATCAACCCGCTGCTGCCCGTCTACCGCGAGCAGCTCGACCTCAGCGCTCTCGTGCTGTCGCTGACCTTCGTGCTCTACGTCGGCGCGCTCGTGGCGGTGCTGTCGCTGCTCGCGAACCCGCGCTTCGCCCGCCACGCGCCCTGGCTGCTGCTGGTCAGCCTCGTCGTGCTCATCGCCTCCGACCTGTTCGCCGTGCACCCCGAGCCGTGGTCGATCCTCGCCTCCCGGGTGCTCGTGGGCGTGGCGGGCGGCCTCGGCACGGGCGCGGCTTCGGCGCTCGTCGTGGGCACGATCGGCGCCGCCGGCCGCGCGATCACGTCGACCGGCAACATCGCGGGCGCCGTCGTGGGCACGGTGGGGGCGCAGCTGCTCGTCTCGCTGCTCGGCGCGGCGGCCCCGGCACCGGTGTTCCTGGGGCACGCGGCCATCGCGGCGGTGCTCGCCGTGGTGCTCGCGGTGGTGCTCTGGGTGCGTCGGCGCCCCAATGCGCGGGCGCTCGAGCACCAGACGGGCGCGCTGCAGGTCGGAACACGGCAGCGGATGCCGTTGCCCGCTCGTGCGGTGCCGCTGCTGCTGGCGGGCGGCATCACCTGGGCGGCGCTCAGCATCAGCGTCGTCTTCAGCGCGACGATCTTCGCGGAGCTCGGGCAGACGGCCGTGCAGGCGCTCGGGCCCGCGCTGCTGCTGGTCGCGAGCGGTGCGCTGCAGCTCGCGAGCCCGGCGCTCGCGCGCGTCGCACCGTGGCTGAGCGGCATGCTGCTGCTCGCGCTCGGCGCCGCCTCGGTCGCTGTCGCCGTGGTCTGGGCGCAGCCGATCGCTGGTGTCGTGGGGCTGGTGGCGATCGGCGCCGGCGCCGGCATCGCCTACCGGGCCGCGCTCGTCGTCTTCACCCTCGGCGCGCGCAGCTCCCAGCAGGGCGCCCTCGCCTCGGTCTACGCGGCGGTGACGTACGCGGAGGCCGCCGTCGCGGCGCTCGGCGTCGGCCGGCTGAGCGACCTCGTGGGCTTCGGCCCTGCCGCGGTCGGCACGTTCGGCGCGCTCGCCGTGCTCGCCGCGGCGGCGCTGCTGTGGGCGCCGCGGCTGCGCGACACGGTCGAGCCGGGCGCTGCGCCCGCCTGAGCAGCGCGCGCCCGCAGGCTCACCGGATCGTCGTCGTCTCGAGCCCGGACGCGCGGTAGCGCTCCGCCGAGTGGCGTGACGGGGAGACCAGGACGACGGATGCTGCGGCTCGGGCAGTGGGGAAGTCGTCGAACGAGTCGGTCCAGAAGCGCCGACGCTCGATGTCGACGCCGGCATCGCGGAGCGCCGCGAGCTTGCCATCGCCACGGATGTGCCGGTCGAAGACCGGGCCGCTCGGCGTCCACCGCAGTGTGGAGGCGAGCAGCAGGTCGTGCTCGACGCCGGCCGCGGCCAGGAACGCCGCGGCGAGCCGGTGCTCGGACCCGGTGGCGACGACGATGTGGGCGCCTGCATCGCGGGCTCGGGCGGCGACCTCGACCATCGAAGGGCGCGCCGCGACCCTGCCCAACCGGCTGCCGACGTCGAGCGCGAGCGCGTCGTAGGTCGGTTCCGTCACGCCTCGCAGGAGTGCTCGAGCCACTTCGCGCGTGGCAGCGGCGTGCCGCGGCACGTCGTGGCCCGCGCGAACCCAGCGCACGAGCTCGGAGGTGCTGCGGATGCCGGTGAGCGGCGCACGGCGCGCGGCGGCGACGAGCAGCGACGCGAACGTGTCGCGCGTCGACAGCACGCCGTCGAGGTCGAGCACCACGTCGGTCACTGGATCAGGCGCCGTTCTTCTTGCTGCGGACGCGCAGGCCTCCGGCTGGTCGTGGTTCGACGACGAACAGCTCTGTTGCCCGCACCAGGTCCGACAGCTTGATGTAGCCCCAGTTGCGCGAGTCGAAGTCGGGATGCTGCTTGCGCATCAGCTGCCCGACCGCGCCGAGATCCGCCCAGCCATCCTCGCCTGACGCCGTTGTGATGCTCAGGCGCAACCCTGAGACGAGCTTGGTGTCGCCGCGCAGCTTGGGGGAGGGCACTCGCGTTGGCGCAGTCGAGCTGTCCTCGACCTCAGGCTCGTCGATGACGTCGAGGTAGGTGAACCGATCGCATGCGTTCCGGAAGGCCTCAGGCGTCTGCCGCTCGCCGAAGCCGTACACGGTCACGCCCTCTTCGCGGATGCGGGAGGCGAGCCGGGTGAAATCGCTGTCGGAGGACACGATGCAGAAGCCCTGGAAGCGACGCGTGTAGAGAAGATCCATCGCATCGATGATCAGCGCGCTGTCGGTCGCGTTCTTGCCCACCGTGTTGGCGAATTGCTGGATCGGCTGGATCACGTGCTCCTGCGACGGCGCCTTCCAGCTCTTGAGCTTGGTGTCGGTCCAGTCGCCATAGACGCGCTTGACGGATGCCGTGCCGAAGCGTGCCACCTCTGTCAGCACCGCGCCGATCTTGGCGGCAGAGACGTTGTCGGCATCGACGAGGACAGCGAGGAGGTCGTTGGGCTGGGCCATGCGCTCAGCATGGCAGTCGCCGAGGGCCTCATCCGTCCTCGTGCGACCGCTCGGCGAGGCGCTGCACCTGCCACCGATGCACGTCGGGCAGCCACTCGAGCGGAGCCGCCGGGCCGACCCGCGGGTCGTCGGGCTCGCTGCCGGCCTGCAGTGCCTGCACGTAGGCGCGATCCTGGGCGATGCGCGCTCTCAGGTCGTCTGCGCTGCCGACCGATCCGTGCCCGGGGACCACGACATCCGCCCCCTCGGCGACGCTCTCGAGCAGCTGCAGCGCGGCGAGGTAGTCGTCGATCTGATGCTCCGCCTGCAGATCGAGGAAGGGCATCAGGATGTCGGAGAGCATGTCGCCGGCGACGAGCACCCGGCGCTGCTCGAGCAGCAGCGCCGCGTGACCCTCGGCGTGCGCGCGGTGCTCGAGGATGCGCACCACCGGGCCCTCCCACGGGATGCGGTCGGAACCGGCGGGCAGCCCGGTGATGAGGCCGAGCAGCTCCATCGGGATCTCGTGCGCGTGCTCCGGCGGCAGCCCTTCGGCGACCTCATCCTGCCAGGCGGGGTGCGTCAGCACCTCGCGGATCGCCGCGGCTCCACGAGCGGTGCCGTAGCGTGGCGCATCGCCCAGCGCGGGATGCCAGAGCACGTGATCCCAGTCGGGATGCGTCGAGAAGCCGGCCACGACCGACTGGCCGAGCTCGCGGATGTCCTCCGCGAGCCCCGCCAGCTCGTCGACGGTGATGCCCGGGTCGATGACGAGCACGCCGGTGCGGCCCTGCACGACCACGGCGTTGCTCTGGAGGAACTCGCTCTCGTGCACGAAGACGCCCTCGGCGATCTGCCGCAGCATGGCGGGCTCCTCAACGCTCGGCGGCCAGCATGGCGTCGAGCTGTCGATAGCCCTCCTCCATGCCGTCGGTCATGCCCGCCTGCAGCATCGCGTGCAGGTTCTCGATCGAGGGGAAGACGCTGCGCGCGACGATGCGCGAGCGGCCGCCGGGCAGATCCTCGAAGCGGATGATGTCGAGGCTGACCTCATCGGGCGCGCCCTCCCACTCGAACGTCTGGATCAGCATCTCGCCGGGCCGCGCGGTGTGGATGGCGCCACGGAAGCCGTGCTCCCGGTCGTCCCCGGCATCCGACTGCACGAACCGGTAGGCGCCGCCCGAGCGGTGCTCCCACTCGGTGACGCGCGTCGTGTACTTCGCGGGGCCGACCCACTGCACGTACAGCTCGGGGTCGGCGTGCGCGGCGTAGACGGCCGCGGCGGGGGCGTCGAACTCTCGCGTGAAGTCGATGAGCGGCTGGTTCGGCAGCGTCTCGACGGCGAGTGCGTTGCTCATGGTTCCTGCTCCTTCATTCGTTCGGTGCGGATGCTGCGCTCGCGTCTGCGAGGACGGCGTCGAGACGGCGGTACGCCGCCTCCGCCCGCAGCCGGTAGTGGTCGATCCAGGCGGTGAGCCGCTCGAGCGCGGCGGCGTCGAGATGCACGGGACGGCGCTGCGCGTCGCGCGATCGCGTCACGAGGCCCGCCTTCTCGAGCACGGCGATGTGCTTCGACACCGCCTGCTTCGTGATCGCGAACGGCTCGGCGAGCTCGTTGACGGTCGCGGAGCCCGTGCTGAGCCGCGCGACGATCGCGCGGCGCACGGGATCGGCGAGGGCCAGGAAGGCTTCGTCGAGCCGGTCGTCGTCGTCCACTGGGCAACTCATCTCTTGATCAACCGATTGATTGATCACGGTACGCCCAGGCCGACCGATGGTCAAGAGCCCGGCGGCGACCGGGCACAATCAGAGGGTGAACGATGATCCCTCGCCCCATCGCGATGCGCGCTGGGCCGGGTCGTACGCGCTCGCGGCCGGGTTCGCGTCGGTGGTCTGCACGCTGCTGCCCGCGGTCAGCGAGGTGGTGGCGGGGCCGCTCGCGCTCATCGCGATCGTGCTCGGGCTGGTGGGCATCCGGCTGCACAGCGTCAAGCGCGCGGCGCGGGTCGCTCCCGCGATCATCGGGCTGATGCTGGGTGCGGTGGCCCTGTTCATCGTCGTGCTG
The DNA here is from genome assembly GCF_030758955.1 of Agrococcus beijingensis. Taxonomy (NCBI): domain Bacteria; kingdom Bacillati; phylum Actinomycetota; class Actinomycetes; order Micrococcales; family Microbacteriaceae; genus Agrococcus; species Agrococcus beijingensis. The sequence goes on from NZ_CP132360.1 coordinate 412,331, forward strand.
ATGCTCGCGGCCTCGCTCTGACGCGAGCCGTCGCGTGCTCTGCCGCGCGGTTCACTCGCCGAGCAGCGAGAGCCCGGCGGCGACGGCGAAGCCCACCACGGTCGCCAGCCCCGCGATGTCGCCGGCCTTCTTGCGTGCCTCGGGGATCATCGCGTCGATGAGCATCACCAGGAGCGCCCCCGCCGCGATGCCGTCGATGGTCGCGACGACGGGCGGCGCAGCCACTTCCGCCAGGATCCGACCACCGATGGCGGCCAGCGTGCAGAGCACGGCAACGCCGAGCCACAGGAGCATCACGAACCGCTTCGAGCGGCCGTCGGCTCGCATGTCTGCCGAGGCACCGATCGACTCGGGCAGGTTCGAGACGAAGATCGAGACGAGCAGGGCCAGGCTCACACCGTTGCCCGCGACGAGCCCGATGCCGAGCACGGCCTGCTCGGGGATGCCGTCGAGCAGCGCGCCCAGCACGAGCGGAAAGCCCGTCGCGCCGCCGCCGCGCCGTCCCGATCGCCGCTCGACGGCCCGGTCGGCGGCGAAGTAGGCGACCGCCCCGATCGCGAGGCCGATGCCCATGCCGATCGGGCCCCCCAGCTCGAGACCGGCCTCGGCGAGCTCGAACGCCACCGCGGCGATGAGCGCGCCGGCGCCGAACGCCAGCACGATGCCGACCGTGCGGTCGGACCACGACCGCACGACGGCGAGCAGCGCCCCGACCACGAGCGACGAGGCGGCGATGCCGCCCCAGAGCAGCGCTTCGAGCACCGGAGGCGGGTCAGCTGGCCGGGTCGAACCCGAACCGCCGCAGCTCCTGCGGGCAGCGGCACGCCGTCGCGATCCTCGCCGCCCACTCCTCGGCCTGCTCGCGCGACTCGAGCTTGAGCACCGTGTAGCCGCCCTCGAGGCGGGCGGTGTGCGGCGATGAGGCACCCTCGGTCACCGTCCCGTCGGCCGCGACCGTCACCGGCGGCACCTCCTCGTCGATGCCGCCGCCGAAGACGTAGACACCGGCGGCCTTCGCCTCCTCGATCACCGCGTGCGAGTCGTCGACGACCTGCTGGAACTCGCCTTCCGGGATCTGCATCGCTCCGCTGGGGAACGAGATCAGGTAGTGGTTCATGCCGCACCTCTTCTGCTCGGGCGAGCGACCGCATCCGCTCACCGTCTGATCCTGCAGCAGGATCGTGGCGACCGGAACAGGCGATCGAGCGGGCAGTCAGCCGACCTTGTGCGCCCGGATGCGCTCGACGGTGCCGGCCTTGCGGCGCTCGGTCTCGTCGACGACGAAGCCGGCCCGCTCGACGAGCGGCAGCGAGCGCCTGGTGAAGTGCTCACCGGCAGAGCGGATCGTCACCTGCTCGAGGGCCCGCTGCGCCCAGCGGATCGGCGGCCACGTGCTGCCGATGTGGTCGAGCAGCAGCAATCGGCCGCCCGGCACCAGCGCCCGCTGCATCTCGCCGACCGCACGCTCGGAATCGGGGATGCAGCACAGCGCCAGCGCGCACACGACCGTGTCGAACGACGCATCCGGGAAGGGCAGTCGCTCGGCGTCACCCTCGTGCAGGGCGACCTCGCGGCCGAGCGAAGCCGCCCGCTGCCCGGCGACGGCGAGCATGCCGGCGCTGATGTCGATGCCGGTCACCGTCGCCTCGGCGGGGTAGTGCGGGAGCGTCAGCCCTGTGCCGATCGCCACCTCGAGCACGCGGCCGCAAGCGCGGCTGCCGAGCCACGAGCGGCTGTCGACGCCGAACCAGACCCGCTCGAGCGTGCCCATCGCGCGGTCGTAGACGCCCGCGCCCTCGTCGTAGATGCGTCGCTGACGGTCGCTGGGCGATTCAGGCATCGCTCGACTCCCGCGCTCGTCGGCGCTCGAGCCCGGCGAGGATCAGCTCGACCGAGAAGTCGAACTCCTCCTGGTCGTCGCAGCCGCCGAGCGCGCCGTCGTGGGTCTGCGTGGCGCCGGCCGCCGCCATCTCGGCGATGCGGGGAAGCGCGGCCATCATCGCCGCCTGCATCGCGGCGGCCTCGGGCGGGGGCGGCGACGATGCGGCGCTGTCGTCGAAGAGGTCGTCGCTGAAGCCGAGCACGCGGCTGCCGAGCACGTGCAGCGCGTGATGCGTCAGATCGAGGCTGAGGCCGCCGCTGCGCAGGATGTCGAGCAGCCGATCGAGGTGTACGAGGGCCGCCGGGGTGGGCGTCGCGCGGCCCTTGATGAGCGGAGTCGTCCAGGGGTGGGCCAGCAGCGTCGACCGCGCGGCGCGCATGAGCGCGTGCGCGTCGGCGACCCAGTCGCCCGAGCGCGGGGGCGGCGCGATCTGGGTGACCACCGCATCCGCCATCTTCTCGAGCAGGCCGTGCTTCGTGCCCACGTGACGGTAGAGCGACATCGCGTCGACGCCGAGCTCCTGCGCGACGCGGCGCATGCTGACGGCGTCGATGCCGTGCGCGTCGGCGAGCGCGATCGCCGCGTCGACGACGCCCGCGGTGGTCAGGCCGGCGGGTGCCGTGCTGCTCGTTCGGGTCGCCATGGAAGGAGTCTATGGCGTGTCGGGCGAGTTCGCTCTACGCTGTAGACCTACGCCGTAGACCAATCTGCGACGACGAGCTCGAGGAGCCGACATGACCACCCAGCAGCAGCTGCCGAAGCTTCCGCCCCGCTGGTTCATCCGCAGTGCATGGGTCGGCCATCGGCTGCTCTACCGCACCACCGGCAAGGGGCTCGCGCGACCGCACCGCGACGGCAAGATGGGCATGCTCCGGCTGCACACCGTCGGCCGGCGGTCTGGCGAGCCGCGCGAGGCGATCCTCGGCTTCTACGAGCACGAGGGCAGCTTCGTCACGCTGGCGATGAATGGCTGGGCCGAGGCCGACCCGGCGTGGTGGATCAACCTGCGCGCGCACCCGCAGGCCAGCGTCGACACGGTCGACGGGCCCGTCGCCGTCGCGGCCCGAGAGGCGAAGGACGAGGAGCGCGAACGGCTGCTCGCCGAGTTCGACCGCTACACCGGCTGGGGCGACATCTCGGAGCTCTCGGTGCGCCGGCCGCACACGGCCGTCGTGGTGCTCGACCGCGCCTGAAGCGGTCGGCGCGACTGGAGGGGCTCTGGCGGGCCGCTCGTGCCCCAGCGCGGCTCGTGCGTGCCTTCAGCCGGCGAACTCGCGCACGGGGAGGCCGGTGACGCCGGGGTCGACGGCGAAGAGCGAGCCGGCCGTCGGCTCCTCGCCTTGGGCGAGGTGCTCGCGCGACGTGGTGATGTAGAGGCGGTCGAGCCGCTCGCCGCCGAAGGCGCACGCGGTGACGCGCGTCACGCCCGGCACCTCGACGCGACCGTCGACCGTGCCGTCGGGACGCAACCGCAGCACCGCCCCGGCGTTCACGACTGCGACCCAGACGCATCCGTCTGCATCGACGGTGAGCCCGTCGGGGCGCCCGTCGTCGGGCAGCGCAGCGAGAGTGCGGCGGTTCGTGAGCCCGCTCTCGCGGGCGTAGTCGAAAACCGCGACCGCGCCGGTCTCGGTGTCGTTGTAATACGCGAGCGCGCCGTCGGGGCTCCAGTCGAGGCCGTTCGAGACGGTCACGCCCTCGAGCACCGGCTCGACCCTGCCGTCGGGGTCGAGCCGGTAGAGCGAGGCGGCGCCCTTCGCCTGGTCGTAGGCCATCGAGCCGCAGTAGAAGCGGCCGTCGGGATCGCAGCCGCCCTCGTTCATGCGGATGTCGCTCGACGACCACAGCTCTGGCAGCGGCTGGAGCGAGCCGTCGGGCGACTCCAGCGCGAAGCCGCGCTCGACGCCGATGACCGCGCCGCCGCCGCGGCGCGGGCGCACGCACGCGGCGATCGAGCCGACGTGCCGGCGCCCGACGCCCGCCTCGCCGAGCGTCAGGATGTCTCCGGCGAGCATGTCGAGCCAGCGGAGGCCGCCCCACGACGCCGACCAGACGGGGCCCTCGCCATGGAAGGCGATCGGATCGGTGACCTGCTCAGCGCGCATGGCGGCTCCTCTCGATGCTCTCCTCCAGACAAGCGGGCCGGGGCGGGGCGCGCAACGGCTGTCTGGGCAGCCTCAGGCCTCCCGGGTCGGGCGTCCGGCTCGGGCTGCCGGGTCAGGCCTCCGGGATCGAACGGCCGAATACCTCGAGCGTGATCGCCGCCGGCAGCGGGCCGCCGCGCCCGCCGGTCTCGAGCGCGTCGATCGCTGCCAGCTCGTCGTCCGAGAGCGCGAAGTCGAACACGGCGAAGTTCTCGGCGATGCGCTCCGGGCGCGCCGACTTCGGGATCACCTGGCGGCCCTGCTGCAGGTGCCAGCGGAGGATCGCCTGCGCCGGCGTCTTGCCGTGCCGGGCCGGGAGCGCCGGTCGCTCAGGCACGATCGGCGCACCAACAGGTTGCGCGCCGCCGCGGGAGCGAGCGAAGATGACCTCGGCGGTATGCCGATCTTCGGTGCCCAGGGCTCGGATCTTCAGGTCGCGAGCTCAGACGCTGGTCGCACGTTGATGCGGAGCACGTCGTTTCCTCTCGTTCTTCAGAGAAAGCGGCGACCATGTCCCATTGCACCAAGCTTCCCTACCCCTCCGCGAAGGCGGCATCGCTCGCTCTGCGCGCCATCCAGCGGGCGCACCCTGGCCGAGCAGAGCGCGGGATCCACCCATGCGGCGCATGCGCGGCCTTCCACTTGACGTCCGCTCGAGGCAGTGACCGCAACAAGTGGTCTCGCTCGGGCGCACGACTTCTGCAGCGCTGAAGCGAGCATCCGCCTGCGACAGCGCCCCTGCCAGGATTGCCGCATGCAGCAGGTGGGGGATGCGGTGGTGGCCGTCGTGCGCGGGAGTCGCGCCGCGGCGCACGAGCGGGCACGCACCCTCGTGGCCGAGCTCGCCCGCGTCGACGACGCATCCGTCTCGATCGTGCAGCGCTGCCCCGACTGCGGCGGGCCGCACGGGCGACCGGTCGTCATGGCGCCGGCCGACGCGCGCGGCATCGGCGTCTCGATCGCGCACGCCGCCGACCAGCACGTGGTGGCGGCGGTGCGCGGGCGGCGCATCGGCATCGATGCCGAGCGTGCCGACGCGCCAAGCGAGCGGGTCGCCGCGCTGCGCGAGCTGCTCGGCGAGCACGACGACCTGCTGCGCCGCTGGACCCGCATCGAGGCGGCGCTGAAGGCCGATGGGCGGGGGCTTCGGGTCGAGCCGTCCGCGGTCGACGTCGACGACGCATCCGCCACCGCCCGTGTGCCCGGGGGCGACCGCGTCTACGCGCTGCACGACGTCGAGCTGGGCGACGGGCTCGTCGTCGGCCTCGCCATCGAGCGCTGAGCGGGCATGGCAGCCGGTCAGAAAAAAACTTCGTTCGACCGGGAATGATTCAAGATCGAACGGGTTGGAGCATGTGGACGTTCTCTGACAACTCGGTCTGACCGGGCATTGAGAACACCGTTCCGACAACCATCCGGGCACCGCAGAAGCACGCCCTACGACCCTTTGAGGAAGAGATCCATGACGAAGATCGCCATCATCGCCGGCAGCACCCGCCCGAACCGCATCGGCCTCGGGGTCGCCCAGTGGGTCACCGAGACGGCCAACCAGCGCGGCGACGCCGAGTACGAGCTGGTCGATGTGGCCGACTTCAACCTTCCCCTGCTCGACGAGCCCATGCCGGGCGCGCAGACGCAGGAGCACACGCAGGCCTGGGCCGCGAAGATCGCCGAGTTCGACGGCTTCGTCTTCGTCGCCGGTGAGTACAACCACTCGGTGCAGCCCGCGCTCGCCAACGCGCTGTCGTACCTGAACGCCGAGTTCAACAACAAGGCCGCCGGCATCGTCGGCTACGGCTCGGCCTACGGCGTGCGCGCCATCGAGCACCTCCGCGCAATCCTCACGGAGCTGCAGGTCGCGCACGTGCAGAAGACGGGCATGTTCTCGCTGTTCACCGACTTCGAGAACTTCTCCACCTTCAAGCCCACCGAGATGCAGGCCGCTTCGGTCACGCCGATGCTCGACCAGCTGATCGTCTGGACCAAGGCTCTCGAGGGCGTCCGCACGGGCGAGCTCGTCAACGCCTGATCCACGTCGCTGACGAGGGCCTCGCCCTCTGAACGGCGCTGAGCGGGCCTTCCCTTCGGGGGAGGCCCGCTCTGCTGCGTCTCGGGGGGCGGATGCGGTCGGTCGCGACCGCGCGGATTCCCGGCTGTGCAGGGCGAGCCGGCGCGCATAGAGTCGCAGCATGGCAGGCACTGCGCGCCGCCACGGCAATCTCCCGGCGGAGGTCAGCAGCTTCATCGGGCGGCGCCGACAGCTCCAGGAGATCAAGTCGAGCCTGGCGACGTCGCGGCTGGTGACGCTGGTCGGGCCCGGCGGCGTGGGCAAGACGCGGCTGGCCGTGCGCGCTGCAGCCGATCTGGAGCGGGCGGTCGCGGATGGCGCCTGGCTGGTCGAGCTGGGCGCGCTCACCAACCCGTCGCTCGTCCCGGAGGCGGTGATGTCGTCGGTCGGCCTCCGTGACGAATCGGGTCAATGGCCGCTCTCGCGACTGATCGATCACCTCGCCGACAGGGCGCTCCTGCTGGTGCTCGACAACTGCGAGCACCTGATCGATGCGTGCGCCGTGCTCGCCGATGCGCTGCTGCGCGAGAGCCCGAACCTGCGGATCCTCGCGACCAGTCGCCGGCCGCTCGGGATCCAGGGCGAGCGGATCGTCAAGGTCGGCCCGCTCGCCCTGCCCGGTCCCGACGCGCTCGAGCATCCTGAACGAGTCGCGCAGTCCGAAGCGGTGGCTCTGCTGAGCGAGCGTGCGGCAGCTGCCGGCGCAGACCTCGACCTGCACGGGCCGGACGCCCAGGCTGCGGTCGATCTGGTGCGGCATCTCGACGGCATCCCGCTCGCGATCGAGCTGGCCGCCGTGCGGCTGCGCACGGTGGGCCTGCCGCAGCTGCTCGAACGGCTGCACGACCGCTTCCATCTGCTCGTCGGTGGCAGCAGCGCCGCGCCGGCTCGCCAGCAGACGCTCGAGGCGACGATCGCGTGGAGCCACGACCTGCTCGACGATCGCGAGCGCGCGGTGCTCCGTCGGCTGTCGGTGTTCCCGGCCTCGTTCGCGCTCGACGCCGCCGAGCATGTCGCGAGCGCGGCGCCGCTGCCCGAGCTTGATGTCGTGGGCGCGATCGGCGCACTCGTCGACGGCTCGTTCATCGGCATCGAGCGCGACGCGGTCGGCGCCCGCTATCGCATGCACGAGACCATGCGTGCGTTCGCCCTGCTGCGGCTGCGCGAGGCCGACGAGGAGCACCTCGCCCGACAGGCGCATCGCGACTGGTTCGCCGAGCTGTGCCGACGAGCCGACTCCGACGGCAGCTCGCCGGACGACGAGCGCACGCTTGCGGCGCTGCGCTCGCTGGGGGTGGAGGAGGACGACCTCCGCGGGGCGCTCGAGCTCTGCCTGGCCGATGAGGCGGGCGCCGGCATCGGGCTGCGGATGTCGGTGGGCCTCGGCAGGCACTGGTCGAACCGCGCGCTGAGCGAGGGCATCCACTGGCTCGAGGCGCTGCTGGCGCGCAGCAGTCCCAGCGATGGCGCGCGCGGCCGCGCGCTGTTCGTGCGCAGCTACCTCGCGGTGGCGCAGGGCGACCACGCCGGGGGCCTCGAGGTGGTCGAGGAGGCGGTTCGGTTCGCGCGCGAGGACGACGACGGTGTCTTCCTGGTGCGCGTGCTCGCGATGCAGGCGGCCCTGCACGTGCTAGCAGGCGATCTCGACGCCGCTCGCCATGCAGCGCTCGAGGCCCAGCACCTCGCGCTGGCGCTCGCCGACGACATCGCACTGCTGGCGACAGCCCAATCGGAGGCGCTCATCGCCTCGGTCGACGGTGACTTCGAGCGGATGCGCGACGTCGGTCTCGAGGCCGCCGCACGGTGCGCACGCGTGCACGAGATCTACATGCTCAGCACCCATCGCACCAGTGCGGGGTTCGGCTCGATGATGCTCGGCGACCACGACGCTGCGGAGGAATCGCTCCGCGCCGCGCTCGAGGCGACCCTGGTGCTCGACGACCGGCCAGGACTGATCATGCGCCTGCAGGCGCTCGCTGGCAACGCAGCGCTCGCTGGCCGGGCGGAGCGCGCGGCGACGCTGCTGGGCGCTACGGATGCGCTCCGAGCGGAGGGCAGCTACCGCGTCAGCCTCTTCATCCGGCCGCTGGTCGAGCAGGCGACCGCCCTCGCGAAGGACCAGCTGGGGCAAGCCCGCTTCGACCGAGCCTTCAGCGCCGGCCTCGCGCTCGAGCGCGATGCCGCGGTCGCGCTGGCCCTGGGGACCGCACCGCCGGCCGCGCATCGCTCGACGCAGCAGCACGACGATCCGCTCAGCAGGCGCGAGCGCGAAGTGGCGATGCTGGCAGCAGAGGGCATGACCAACAAGGCGATCGCCGGCAGGCTGTTCGTCTCAGAGCGCACCGTCGAGACGCACGTCTACAACGTCCTCAACAAGCTCGGCGTGCGCTCGAGGGCGGGCATCGCCGACTGGATGGCCACCACCCCGGGCTCCTGAAGCAGTGCCGCCGTCGGATGCTGGCAGGAGCTGCTCCAGCTCGTGGATCCTCGGGGCCGGCAGCATCGCCAGCGCCACCAGGCTCCGCACGGCATCGACGCTCCGGGTCTGCAGCACGCAGAGCAGCCGCCCGTCGTCCGCGAGCGCGGCGACGACCGGCGCGGCGACAGGATCGCGCTGCTCGAGCCGCGCCTGCGCTGCCAGCAGCGCCCGCGCCGCGCGGTGGGCGTCGACGCGACTGGCGTGGGGGAGGGCGATCTCGACGAGGAAGCAGCGCATGCTCCACAGGCTCGCCGACCCGTCGGGGCGCGCGCATCGAGGCGAACACCGAGCCGGTACGCAGAGCCGAGGGTGCCCGCTCAGTACCCGCTACGTGCTCCTGCGGAGTCGCGAGCCGGCGCCCGAGCGGACGATGTGAGGCATCGCATCCACCTCGACGTCAGGACATGTCATGACCACCACGACCCTCACCGCCGGTTCGACCGGCGCAGCGCGTGCGACAGACGCGACCGCGCGCCCGAAGCGCGATCCGCGCATGCGGCAGTCCCGCATCCTCGGTGCCCTCTTCCTCGCAGGCTTCCTCGTCTACGGCAGCGGCTCATCGATCGTCGCCTCGCTGCTCGGCGGCGCCGACTTCCTCGTCACGATCGGCCCGCTGACATCGCTGCTGGCGCTCGGCGCGTTCCTGATGCTGCTGAACACCGCGGTCGACATCGCGAAGGCGGTCATCTTCGTGCCGATCCTGGAGCGGCACAGCAGGCGCACGGCACTGACCTATCTCTCCGCGATCCTGGTGCAGGTGGTGTTCCTCAGCATCGGGGCGCTCGCGGTGCTGATGATCGTGCCGCTGTCGACGCAGCCGGGCGCCGCCGGCGCGACCACGGTCGGAACCGTCCTCGCCGAGCTCAACGGCATGGCGTACCAGATCGGCCAGATGACGCTCGGCGTCGGCGCGACCTTCGTGTGCGTGCTGCTGCTGCGCACGGGCCTGGTGCCCGCATGGCTGGCCTGGGCGGGACTCATCGGCTACCCGCTGCACGTCGCCGGCACCGTGGCAGAGCTGTTCGGCGTGCCGATCGGCCTCTACCTCACGATGCCCGGCTTCTTCTTTGAGCTCGCCTTCCCGGTGTGGCTGCTCATCAAGGGCTTCCGCGCCGAGCCGTTCCACGGACCGCGCATGGCGCCGGCCACCCACTGACCCCCTGAACCACCTTCGACACGAGAAGAGACACGACATGAACAGCCAACCCGAAGCAGCCCGCGAGTCAGCGCCGATCGTTCACGCCGACCTGCCGCCGACGATGTCGGCCATCGTGCAGGACCGGTACGGCAGCCCGGAGGAGGTGCTGCGACTCGAACGGGTTCCGGCTCCCCGGCCGGAGGGCGACCAGGTCGTCGTCCGGGTGCATGCCGCATCGATCCACGTCGGCGACCTCGTCGCCGTGCGGGGCGAGCCCATGGTCGCGCGCGTGGCGACCGGACTGACGCGACCCAAGCAACGCATCCCCGGCACCGATGTGTCCGGCACGGTGGCCGCGGTCGGCGACACCGTCACGCAACTGCGCGTCGGCGATGAGGTGTTCGGATGGTGCTCCGGTGCGTTCAGCGAGTACGTCTCCGACAGCGAGGAGCGCTTCGTGCCGAAGCCCGCCAACCTCACGCTGGCACAGTCGGCCGCGATCGGCGTCTCGGCGTCGACCGCTCTGCAGCTGCTTCGCGGCCGGGTGCAGCCGGGCGCCAGGGTGCTCATCAACGGAGCCTCCGGCGGGCTCGGGTCGTTCGCGGTGCAGATCGCCGTGGCGCTCGGGGCGGACGTCACGGGCGTGTGCGGCTCGGCCAACGTGGAGACCGTGCGGACGCTGGGCGCCGCGCACGCGATCGACTACACGCAGCACGACTTCACCGAGGGCACGGAGCGCTATGACTTCATCCTCGACAACGTCGGCAATCACTCGCTCGGCCGCACGAGGTCGGTGCTCACCGAGCACGGCGTGCTGCAGTCGAACAACGGCACTGCCGGCGGGCGCTGGTTCGGCACGCTGGGCACCGTGCTGCACACCGCTGTCGCGTCGTGGTTCACCAAGCGGCAGGCGCCGCCGTCGATCAAGTTCTCGAACCGGCCCGACCTGCTCGAGCTGCGGGCGCTGATCGAGGCCGGCAGCGTGTCACCGCTCATCGACCGCGCCTATCCGCTGGCCGAGGCTGCGAGCGCGCTGAGCCACGTCGGTCGGGGCCACGCTCGTGGCACGGTGCTCATCGCCATCGGCTCACAGGGCACTGGAGCACGGCCGTGACCGGCGGGCTCGCTGTCGGCGCCGGCAAGACGGCGCTGGTCACGGGTGCCACGTCGGGCATCGGCAAGGAGACCGCGCTCGCACTGAGTCGGGTCGGCTTCAACGTCGTCATCCTTGGGAGGAACGCGGCGAAGACTTCCGACGCAGCCGCATGGCTGCGCGGGCAGAGCGGCAGCGCGGCGGTCGATGTGCTGGTGGCCGACCTCACGTCGCAGTCGCAGGTGCGCCGTGCTGCCCGCGAGTTCCGCGCCGCGCATGCTCGGCTCGATGTGCTGGTCAACAACGCCGGCGGCGTCTTCCCGAGCTGGCAGCTGACCGAGGACGGCGTCGAGCGCACCTGGGCCCTCAACCATCTCGCACCGCTGCTGCTCGCGCTCGAGCTGCTGCCGCTGCTGAGGGCGGGCACTCCGTCTCGCATCGTCAACGTCGCTTCGGGAGCGCACGCGAACGGTCGCATCGACCTCGGTGCACAGCACGAGGAGGCCGCGTTCAGCATGGACGCCTACTCGAACGCGAAGCTTGCGAACGTGCTCGCCAGCTACGCGCTCGCACGCCGCTTGACCGGCACGGGCGTGACCGTGAATTGCGTGCACCCCGGCGTCGTCGGCACCTCGTTCGGCAGAGAAGCCGGCGGCTGGATCAAGGCGGTCTCCGTGATCGCCCGACCCTTCCTGCTGTCGCCCGCCCGGGGCGCCGCCACATCGGTGCACGTCGCCACCGCGCCGGAGCTCGAGAGCGTCACGGGCGCGTACTTCGCCAAGAGCAGCGCGCGCCGGTCGTCGCCCGCCAGCTACGACGAAGCGCTGCAGGAGCGTGTGTGGAGCGCGGCCCTCAGCGAACTGGGTGCGACGGCGCTGTCGCTTGGGTGACCTGCGCGCCGAGGCCCGCAGGTGGGCGACATCCCAACTGTCGCAAGACTTGCGACAGTTCAGCGCGAGAGCGAGAGGGAGGTGCGGCGGCTGGTCGAGCACGACAACCGCGGTTCGGGTTCGGGTTCGGGTTCGGGTTCGGGCTCGGGCTCGGCTGAGGCTGCACGACCAGCGACGCGCTGGCGCAGTGACTTCTCAGGGCAGCGCGTGTCCGGCATCACGACGATGACGTTGGAGTGCCCGTAGGCGTCGAGTCACTTGCTCGGCACGACGACGACCGTGACGTGATCTGGTTCAGGCATCAGGTGCTTGTTGCCTCGCTTCGCCACGCGCTCCTACGTTCCGGGCCAACAGGTAAGTTTCGCCAGACCCCACTGTTCCCTATCTGATTATCAGATATACTGCTTCCATGCGAACGATCAGCGCGACCGAGGCCTCCCGCCGGTTCTCGGATCTGCTCGACGCCATCGAGGCGGGCGAGACGATCACGGTGACCCGCGGGAGTCGACGGATAGCAGAGATCCGGCCCGCGCACCGAGGTACTGGGCGCGACCTGCGGGCCGCGCTGGCATCGATGTTGCCACCGGACGAGCGCTTCGCCACCGACATCGCTGACGCGCTCGAACACCTGAGCGATGAGGGGGCGGATCCTTGGGCCGGCGCGTGATCCTCGACACGAACGTCTTGATCGACTACGAGCGCGGGACCATTGATCGCGAGGCACTCGACGACGACGATCTCGCGATCGCGGCGCTGACGGTTGCGGAATACCGCACAGGCATCGAATTGGCCGACACCAGCGAGCGCGCTGCCGCTCGATCGCGGGCGCTGGCCGCGATGGTCGAAGTTCTCGAGGTCCTGGAGTACACCGAGGCGACCGCAGTGCATCACGCCAGGCTGATCGCCCATGCCCGACGCTCAGGCAGGTCGCGCGGCGCCCACGATCTCATCATCGCCGCGCACGCAGCGCAGACCGGCAGGCTCCTGCTCAGTCGCGATGCACAGGCCCGCTTCGGCGACCTCCCGAGCGTGATCGCCTCCCAACCGTAGGACGCTGGCATGCGGACAGGGTCGAGCTGCTGCTCGACCCTGTCCTATTGCGGTTGATGGTTGTCGGCATCGCGAACCCACAAGCGATCCTCGTGCGTTGCCACGCTCACAGGGCCGGGCGCCGGCACAGCGCCATCGCGAGCCTGTCGGAATCTCCGACAGGTTGCGGCTCCGGTGCCTGCCTCGAGGCCTACTCCGCGACGAATTCTTGGCGAAGCACTCCAGCGTCGAGCGCTCGTTCGATGTTCGAAGTCGCGGTCGGCAGTCAAGATCGTCAGATCGTTCGTGATCGCGTACGCGGCAATCATCACGTCGATGCTGCCTGCACCGCGCATGAGTCCACCGCGCCAGAGCGCTTGCTGGATGTCGAGCACCTCAGCCACGCCGGGCGCGCGTGCGGCCGGCGTGTAGAGCGCCATGTCAGCTCGAAGCTCCACATACTCCACCGGATTCCGCGCTGACCAGCAGTACTCGAGCACCTGGGGCGGACACGTGTACCTCGCCGAATCGTCTCCGAATGTTCGCGCTCCGAGCCAGCTTCCGCAGCACGCTGTTGTCGATCAGGAAGCCCCTCTGCTCGGCAAGGCGTCCCGATGCCGGTCGGTCGCGAACCCGCGCCGTCACGCGGAATAGTCGATCTGCGGGGCGTCGATCTCGTCGTCAGTGAACAGGATGCTTGCGGCTGCTGCCGCAGTCACCGCCGCGGCAGACGACCGTGAGGTGCTTTGGGTCAGGCGACGGGCTCTCGTGTCACTCCATCGGCTTTGCCGTGCCCGCGCCCGGACGGACGACTCCCGTCTCGTACGCCAGCACGACGGCTTGGGTGCGGTTCTGCAGGCCCAGCTTTGCCAGCAGACGATTGAGATGGGTCTTCACCGTCGCCTCGCCGACGAACAGCGCGGCGGCGATCTCCCAGTTCGAGCGGCCCGACGCGACCAGCCGCAGCACCTCGAGCTCGCGCTCGGTCAGCGCCGCCACGGCGGGCGGCAGCTCGGGACCGGGTGGGGGCTGCGCGATGAAGTGCTCGAGCAATCGCCGCGTGGTGGTCGGCGCGAGCAAGGTCTCGCCGCGCGCGGCACCTCGCACGGCCTCGACGAGTTGGCTCCGGCCAACCGTCTTCGTCAAGAATCCGGTCGCCCCGACCCGCATCGCGTCATAGACGTGCCGATCGAGATCGAACGTCGTGAGCACCAGCACAGCCGGCGCCTCCGCACGCTGCGTGATGCGCCGGGTCGCTTCGATGCCGTCGATGCCCGGCATGCCGAGGTCCATGAGCACGACGTCCGGCCGCAGTCGGCGGGCGAGCTCAACCGCGGTCGCGCCGTCGGCCGCCTCGGCAACCACTTCGATGTCGTCCTGCGCATCGAGGATCAGCCTGAGGCCGCTGCGCACGAGCTCCTGATCATCGACCACGAGCACTCTCACGCGCCTTGCGGCGGGGTCCTCATCCATCGGATGCCACCGGCAGGCGCGCGGTCACGGCGAAGCCCGGCGTGCCGACAACGCCGTCACCCGGCCCCGCACGCAACTCGCCTCCGCAGACAGCAGCGCGTTCACGCATCCCGATGATCCCGTGCCCGCCGACCGGCGGAGACGCGCTTGGGCCGCCGCCGTCGTCTGCCACACGGATGCGCAGGCTCCCCTCATCGCGCCCCACCTCCACATCGACGCGAGTCGCCCCGACGGCATGGCGCAGCGCGTTCGTGACCGATTCCTGGATGATGCGGAACGCGGCGCGATCCACACCCGGCGGGAGCGTGCCGACATCGCTCGTGCGCAGGTGGACGGGCAGCCCGGCGGCCGTGACGCGCCGTGCCAGGTCGGGCAGCGCCTGCAGGCCGACGCCGCTCGCAGGTTCGTCGTCGGTGGCACGCAGCACACCGACCAGGGCGCCCATCTCGGCGAGGGTCGCGCGTGCGATCTCTTCGATCGCCTCCAGCGGTGCACGGGCGCGAACGGGGTTGCGCTCGAGCAGTTCGAGGGCCGCGCCGGCCTGCAACGCGACGACCGACACGCTGTGCGCCACGGAGTCGTGCAGCTCGCCGGCGATACGCAGGCGCTCGGCCGCCGCGGCTTCCTGCGCCGTGCGTGCGAGTTCGACCTCGCGAACGCGGGCACGCTCCGCGTCGTCGCGCGCCCGGCGGCGCGTGCCGACTGCGAGACCCGCGAGCCAGGTGAGCGCGATGAGCAGCCACCACCAGGTGGCGTCCTCGAGCTGCGCCGCCGTGCGAATGTCGAGCGCACCGTGCAGCGCTGCCGCCGCCGCGAGGCAGCCCAACCCGATCGATGCACGGCGGGGGCGCGCAAACGCCGCGACCGAGTAGGCCAACACGAGCACCGGACCCGCGATCAGCAGGCCGATGGGCGGGTCGCCGCTGATGAACGCCTGCAGCACGACGAGCGCGCAACCCACCACCACCGCCGCGAGGGGTGCCGAGCGGCGCCACGCCGTTGCTGCAGCGAGGCCGCCCAGCAGCACCGCGTTGACCAGCGGCGGCCCCGCGACAGGATCGTCGCCCCAGACCGCCAGCTCGGGCCACCAGACGTCGACCTGCGCGACAACGACGAGCACCGCAGCCAGCAGCACGTCGGCCAGGCTCGCGGGCGACAGGCCCCTCGCGCTGGCTGCGGACTGCTCGCCCATGCGGCCACTGTAGGCCAGACCAGGGCAGGAGCGCGGCCGTCAACCTCTGGGTGGAGGGCGATCGGCGCCAGGGCCGACGACGCCGTCGGTTGGCGCTCCTAGCGTTGCGCACGACCCCCTCCCAGCCGAATGGAGCACCGATGTCCACCACTCTCCGACCCACCGCCCGCATCGGGCGCGATGGGGTGAACCACCGCGCGGCGGCGGTCGCCGGCCTGCTGCCGGCGACCGCGCTGGCGGCTGCGATCCTCACGCTGCCCGTCGACGCCGGAGGCTCCACGCCCGCTGACATCGCGGGGCGCTACGCCGACGGCGCCGACGGCTACCTCTTCGGCACCGTGCTCGAGACCGCCTCCATCGCGCTCTTCCTGGTGCTGGTGGGAGGACTCTGCTCCGCGTTGCTCCGCCGCGCCGTTGAACCCGCANCGGAGGCTCCACGCCCGCTGACATCGCGGGGCGCTACGCCGACGGCGCCGACGGCTACCTCTTCGGCACCGTGCTCGAGACCGCCTCCATCGCGCTCTTCCTGGTGCTGGTGGGAGGACTCTGCTCCGCGTTGCTCCGCCGCGCCGTTGAACCCGCACCCTCGCGACAGGTTCCGGTGCCGGCTGTCGTGCCCGTCGCGGCACTGGGAGCGTCAGTGCTCGCCACCTGCCAGCTGCTCGGCTACGGCCTGATCGCCGTGCTCGCGCTCGGCACCGCGGAGCGCGGAGACGAAGCCGTCGTGATGGCGCTGTACGACGCTTCTGCCATCGCGTTCGTCGCGAGCAACGTCGGCCTTGCGCTCCTGACGGGCGCGACCGGCCTCGGCCTCCTCTTCACGGGCGCTCGCATCGCCGGGATCGGCAGCGTGCTGGTCGCCATTGTGGCCGCTGGGGCATCACTGACCTACGCGGCCGAGGGGGCATTCTCGCCGCACGGGGATCTCGGCTTCACCGCGCTCATCCTGCAGCTGCTGTGGACCGTGGCCGCCGCGATCGCTCTGCTGCGCCGCTCTCGCACCGACTGAGCCGGCCCGGCGCCGCGTCAGCCCTTCCGCTTCGCCTTGCCGTCGCCGGGCAGCGGCGGCAGCGCCGTCTGCACCAGCCACGCGTCGAACAGCGCGTCGAGCGGCTGCTGCCCGATACGCGCGGCGAGCTCGCAGAAGTCGTCGGTCGTGACCGTCGCGAACGCGTGCTTCGCCGTCCACTCGTGCAGCAGCGCCCAGAAGCGCCGCTCGCCGATCGTCAGCCGCAGCGCGTGCACGAGCAGCGCGCCGCGCTTGTAGATGCGGTCGTCGAACATCAGGGCCGCCCCCGGATCGCCCAGCACGATGTCCTGCGGCAGCCCGGCCAGCCGCTTGTGGAACGCGCGCGCCAGCGCGTCGGCGCTCTCGCGCCCGGCCGCCTCCGACCACATCCACTCTGCGTAGCAGGCGAGCCCCTCGTTGAGCCAGATGTGCTGCCACGACTCGACGCCGACGCTGTTGCCGAACCACTGGTGGGCGAGCTCGTGCGCGACCAGCCGCTCCTCGCTGCCGTGCCCGTCGATGAGGTTGGCGCCGAAGACCGCCGCGCCCTGCGACTCGAGCGGAATCTCGAGGTCGTCGGCGGTCACGACCACCGTGTAGTCGGGGAACGGGTAGGGCCCGAACCGCTCCGAGAACAGCGCGACCATCTCGGGCAGCCGGTCGAGATCGGCCTGCACCCGCTGCTCGAGGGCGGGCGGGTAGACGATCGCGACGGGCACGTCGCCGCCCGCGTGGACCCTCCGCACGTAGTGGCCGATCTGCACCGAGATCAGGTAGGTGGCGGCGGGCGTGGCGCACGCGAAGGTGCTGCTCGTGCGCCCCGACCTGGTCTGCTCGTCGACGAGCGCGCCGGTCGCGACGACCCGGTAGATCTGCTCGGTCGTGATGCGGATGCGGTAGGTCGCCTTGTTCGCGGGCCGGTCGTTGCAGGGGAACCACGTGGGGGCGCCGGTCGGCTGCGACGCCACGATCACCCCGTCCTCGAGCTCCTCCCAGCCGACCAGGCCCCACGCCGTGCGGCGGGGCTTGGGCGCCCCGGCGTACACCACCTCGAGGGCGAACGCCGAGCCGGCCGGCAGCGGGGCCGCCGGCTGCACCACCAGCTTGCCGCCGCGCGCGACGTGCGGCACGCGCACGCCGTCGAGCGTCACGCGGCTCGCGCGCAGCCCGACGAGGTCGAGCTCGATCGCGCTGAGGTCGACGTGGGCCCGGCCGGTGATGCGGGCCACGCCGTCGAGCCGGTTGGTGGCCATGCGGTAGTCGACGTCGAGGTCGTAGTGCGTGGCGCTCCAGCGGGCGTCGCCGGCTGCGGGCGTGTAGGGGTCGACGACCTGGCGCGGGGTGCCGCGCGCCGCCCGACTGCCGGGGCTCTGCACCGCGCCGGCGTCCTTCGCGGCGCCGCCGCCCGCGACATCACCGGCCGCCGCCGCGCGCCGCGCCGCCTTGCCGCTCGGGCTCATTCGCCGATCACCGCGTGGTAGTCGGCGAAGGTCACCTCGCGCCACGGCCCGATGGGGTTGCCGCTCCAGCGGCTGCGGTCGGGCACCAGCTCGCCCCGCATGACGAGCGACGCGGGGCCGACGGTCGCGTGCTCGCCGATGCTCGCGGCGGGCAGGATCACGCTCTGCGGCCCGAGGGTCGCGCCGCGCTCGAGGGAGACCACGTCGATCGACATGATGCGGTCGTGGAAGAGGTGGGTCTGCACGACGCAGCCGCGGTTGACGACGGATGCGTCCCCCAGCGTCACGAGGTCGGCCTCCGGCAGCCAGTAGCTCTCGATCCAGACGCCGTGGCCGATCTTCGCGCCCAGGCTGCGCAGCCACCAGACGAGCGCCGGGGTGCCGGCGGCAGACTGGGCGAACCAGGGCGCGGCGACCATCTCGGTGAAGGTGTCGGCCACCTCGCTGCGCCACACGAACGACGACCACAGCGGATGCTCGCCGACGCGGATGCGGCCGATCAGCGCCCACTTCGCGATCGTGCTGACGACGGCGGCGACCGCGCCGGCGGCCAGCATCACGATGCCGCTCAGCAGCACGGCGGCCACGCCGCCCCACGCCTGCACGATCCACAGCAGGGTGAGCAGCACGCCGAGGCCGATCGCGACCGTGACGAAGACCGGCACGATGCGGGTCAGCTCCCACAGCATGCGCGCCGCGCGCAGGTGCAGCGGCGGGCTGTAGGTGCGCGAGTCGTCGACCTCGACCGGCGTGCGGCGCAGCCGCACGGGCGGCGACCCGAGCCACGACGAGCCCTTCTTCGACTTCCGCGGCGCGGCGGAGAGCACGGCGACGAGCGAGTCGTTGGGGATCCGGTGGCCGGCGCCGGCCATGCCCGAGTTGCCGAGGAACGCCCGCTCGCCGATCTCGGCGTGGGCGATGCGCACCCAGCCTCCGCCGAGCTCGTAGCCGGCGACGAGCGTGTCGTCGGCGAGGAACGCGCCGGTGTGCACGGTGGTCATCTTGGGCACCAGCAGCACCGTCGACACCTCGGCGTCACGGCCGACGCGGGCGCCGAGCAGCCGCAGCCAGACGGGCGTGAAGAGGGATGCGTAGATGGGGAAGAGGATCGTGCGCGCGAGATCGAGCACGCGCTCGGTCGCCCACACCCGCCAGCCGTTGGCGCTGTGCACGCCGAACGTGCCCTCGGTCATGCCGATCGCCAGCAGCCGGACGGCGAGGAGGATGAGCCCGGTCAGCACGACGCCGGCCACGAGCGTCGCGGGGACGACGGCCGCGAGCATGCCGAGCGCGACCTCGCCGAGGTCGTCGGCGCTGCGGATGGCTGTGGCCACCACCCAGCCGCCGGCGAGGGATGCGACGAGGGGGATGCTCGAGAGCGCGATCGCGGACAGCCCGTAGACCCAGCTCCATCCGGTGCTGCGGACCGGACGCACCGCATCCCACCATGGCTTCGCGGCGCCGACGCGCCGGGCGGGCGAGCCGGCCCAGCGCTCGCCGGAGCGCACGCGGCCGAAGACGGCGGAGCCCGGCATGACGCGCACGTCCTTGCCGATGCGGGTGCCGGGGGCGAGCGTCGAGCGGGCGCCGACCGAGCTGCGGGCGCCGATGCGGATCGCGCCGATGCGCACGACGTCGCCGTCGATCCAGTAGCCGGTGAGGTCGACCTCGGGCTCGATCGACGCGCCCCTGCCGACCCGCAGCATGCCGGTGACGGGCGGCACCGAGTGGAGGTCGACGTCGTCGGCGATCTGCGCGCCGAGCGCGCGGGCGTAGAGCGTCACCCAGGGGGCGCCGGCGAGGCTGGCAGCGCCGGCCTGCTGCGCGACCTGCTCGGCGAGCCACAGCCGCAGGTGCACGCTGCCGCCGCGCGGGTGGTCGCCGGCGCGCACGCCGCGCAGCAGCAGGCGCGCGGCGACGACGGCGATCGCCATGCGGCCGAACGGGGTCGCGAAGATCGCCAGCCCCGCCACCAGCAGCCACGGGTTCGCGGTCGGCAGCGCCTCGAAGCCGGGCAGCAGCTGCAGCAGGGTGGTGGCGGTGAGCGCGGCGAGCAGCCAGCGCATGCCGCTCAGGATGAACAGCGGCACGCCCAGCAGCGTCTGCACCCACTGCATCTGCCGCGGGGTGCGCACGACCTCGTGCGTCGAGGGCGGCTCGGCGTCGACGCCGCCGGCACGGGCGGCGAGCTCCTCGGCCATGGTCGCGAGCCGCGGGTAGGCGTAGATGTCGGCGACCGTGAACTCGGGGGAGCGGCGGCGGATGCGGGTCACGAGCTGGGCGGCGGCGAGCGAGCCGCCGCCGAGGGCGAAGAAGTCGGCGTCCTCGTCGGTGGCGGGCACGCCGAGCACCGCCTGCCAGTCGGCGGCGAGCAGCGCCAGCTCGGGGTCGTCGTCGGCAGCCTCGAAGCCGGCGTCGGCGAGCGGCCAGGGCAGCGCCTTCTTGTCGACCTTGCCGGAGACACGGGTGGGCAGCTCGGACATGGGCGCCAGCAGCGGCACGATCGCAGCGGGCAGCTCGTCGCGCAGCCGCTCGTTCGCGGCCTGTCGGTCGAAGGCGGCGACGTCGCAGCCCACGTAGCCGACGAGCACCTGGTTGCCGGCCTCGGTGCGCTGCACCACGACCGCGGCGGCGTTGACGCCCGGCAGGCCGTTCAGTGCCGCCTCGATCTCGCCCAGCTCGATGCGGCGGCCGCCGACCTTCACCTGGTCGTCGGCGCGGCCGTTGAAGAACAGCCCGTCGCGGTCGAAGCGCACCAGGTCGCCCGAGCGGTAAGCGCGCTCCCAGCCGAGCGAGGGGAGCGGCGCGTACTTCTCGGCGTCCTTCGCCGGGTCGAGGTAGTGGGCGAGGCCCACGCCGCCGATGATCAGCTCGCCGACGCCGCCCTCCTCGACCGGGTCGCCGGCCTCGTCGACGACGGCGAGATCCCAGCCGTCGAGCGGCAGGCCGATGCGCACCGGCTCGCCGGGCACGAGCAGCGCCGCGCAGGCGACGACGGTGGCCTCGGTGGGACCGTAGGTGTTCCACACCTCGCGGCCGTCGGTCGCCAGCCGCTCGACGAGCTCGGGCGGGCACGCCTCGCCGCCGAAGATCAGCATGCGCACGTTCTCGAGCGACGACGCCGGCCACAGGGCCGCGAGCGTTGGCACGGTCGAGACGATCGTGATGCCGCGCAGCGTCAGCCAGGGCCCGAGATCCATGCCGCTGCGCACGAGCGAGCGGGGCGCCGGCACGAGACAGGCGCCGTGGCCCCACGCGAGCCACATCTCCTCGCACGACGCGTCGAACGCCACCGACAGGCCCGCGAGCACGCGGTCGCCCGGGCCGATCGGCTCCTCCTGCAGGAAGATGCGCGCCTCGGCGTCGACAAAGGCGGCAGCCGAGCGGTGGCTGACGGCGACGCCCTTCGGGGTGCCGGTCGAGCCGGAGGTGAAGATGACCCAGGCGTCGTCGTCGGGCGTGGGCAGCGTGGGGATGGGCAGGCCGGCCGTGCTCGGGTGTGCCGGGGCGCCCTCGAACAGCGCCGTCTGCGCGACGGCGAGCGACGCATCCGCACTGGGGTCTGCGTTGGCATCCGCACCGTGGTCCGCACGAAGATCCGCACTGGCATTCGAACTGGGATCCGACGGCGTGTACTGCCCGTGGCCGGTGATGACGCCGCGCACGCCTGCCTCGCCGAAGACGAGCTGCGCGCGCTCCTCGGGATCGTCGGCGTCGACGGGCACGTAGGCGGCACCGGCGGCCATGATGCCGAGGATCGCGATGTACAGCTCCCGCGTGCCCGACGGCATCCGCACCCCGACTCGGTCGCCGCGGCGCACGCCCTCGGCCGCCAGGCGCGCGGCGGTGCGCACGACCGCGGCCATCAGCTCGCGGTAGCTGAGCGCCCCCTTGGCGTCCTCGATCGCATCGCCGTCGGGGTTCGAGAGCACGCTGTCGCGCAGCACGTCCAGCAGCGTGCGGGGCGGCGGCGCCAGGTGCCCGCGGCTCAGGACCCCTGCTGTCGTCTCGCTCACACACGCCCCCGCACCACGGTGGCGCGCTCGGCGGCGCCACGACCCTTCAGGCTAGCGCGACACCCCGCGTCGGCAGGCGAACGCGGGGTGTCGAGCAGACGTCGATCAGGCGGTCGTCAGGGCAGCTGGTTGCGGTCGGCGGCCGCCGCTGCGCTGACGTGGCCGGGCTCCGAGGTGCCCTGCGAGGCGGCGCCCTGCGAGGCGGTGCCCTGCGAGGCGGCGCCCAGGGTGACGATCTTGCCGGTGCGGGTGAACTCCTCGTCGACCTCCTCGTCGTGCTTGTGGGTCAGCATGCTGACGACCACGGCGACGAGCAGGTTGAGCAGGAAGCCGGGCAGGATCTCGTAGAGCGTGAAGAACGGGATCTGCGTCCACTGCTCGATGGCGTCCCAGAGGAAGACGGTCGCGGCGCCCACGATCATGCCGGCGAGCGCGCCCATCGCGGTCAGGCGGCGCCAGAAGAGGCTCAGCACCACGATCGGGCCGAAGGCGGCGCCGAACCCGGCCCAGGCGAAGCCGACCAGCCCCAGGATCGTGCCGGAGCGGTCGAGCGCCATGATGCCGGCGACCACGGCGACCACCAGCACGCAGACGCGGCCGAGCACCACGAGCACGGTCTGCGACGGCGCCTTGCGGGCGAACGCCTGGTAGAGGTCCTCGACGAGCGCCGACGAGGTGACGATCAGCTGGCTCGAGAGGGTCGACATGATGGCGGCGACGACCGCCGCGAGCACCAGGCCGGCGACGAACGGGTGCAGCAGCGCCTGCGACATCGCCAGCACGACCGTCTCGCTCGAGACCAGCGTGATGCCCTGCTGCTGCACGTAGGCGATGCCGATGAGGCCGGAGAGCACGGCGCCGACGAGGGTGATGATCATCCAGCTCATGCCGATGCGGCGGGCGGTGCGGGCGCTCTCGACCGTCCTCAGCGCCATGAAGCGCACGATGATGTGCGGCTGGCCGACGTAGCCGAGGCCCCACGCGAGCGACGAGACGATGCCGAGGATCACCAGCCCGTCGAGGTCGGCCGGGATGAGGCCGGTGAGCTCGGCGCCGGAGGCGTCGATGCCGTTCTGCACGCCCTCGAGGCCGCCGACGGTGAAGAAGGCGAGCACCGGCACGAGGATGAGCGCGAGCAGCATCATCAGGCCCTGCACGACGTCGGTGAGCGAGGCGCCGAGGAAGCCGCCGAAGAGCGTGTAGAGCAGCGTGACGCCGCCGACGAGCACCATGCCCCAGATGTAGTCGATCTCGAACGACGACTCGAAGAAGAGGCCGCCGGCGACCATGCCGGAGGAGACGTAGAACGTGAAGAACACCAGGATGATGACGGCGGATGCGACCCGCAGCAGGCGGGTGCGGTCACGCAGGCGGTTCTCGAAGAAGCTCGGGATCGTGATGGAGTTCTTCGCCACCTCGGTGTAGGCGCGCAGGCGCGGGGCCACGAGCTTCCAGTTCAGGTAGGCGCCGATCGTGAGGCCGATCGCGATCCACGCCTCGATGAGACCGGCGGCGAAGATGGCGCCGGGAAGGCCCATCAGCAGCCAGCCCGACATGTCGGAGGCGCCGGCAGACAGTGCCGCGGTGAACGGGTTCAGGTCGCGGCCGGCGAGCATGTAGTCCTCGTGGCTCTTGGTCTTGCGGGCGGCGTAGATGCCGATCGCGATCATGGCTGCGAAGTAGATCGCGATCGCCAACAGCTGGAATGCAACGTCTGACACGGGGGAGTCTCCTCGTTCGGGGTCGGCCTACACCCTACGCAGGGGTGGCGCACAGCGACAGCCGCGACCTGTGGCACCGAACCGGTTGGAAGGCATCCGCCCCCTATCGCTCAGCCGCTCGACGATATATCGTCCAGGCATCGGCGATGCACGCCGAGGACGAAGGAGCGCATCATGCATGGATCGTTCGGCGGGCCGGGATTCGGCTCGGGACCGCGAGGCTTCGGCATGGGCCAGCCCGGCGGCATGTGGGAGGCGATGGACCAGTTCCGCGCCGCCTTCGAGAAGCGCGGCGGCTCGCGCATGGGGCGCGGCGACGTGCGCGCGGCAGTGCTCGCGCTGCTGGCCGAGCAGCCGATGCACGGCTACCAGATCATCCAGGAGATCGTCGACCGCAGCGGCGGCGCGTGGAAGCCGAGCGCAGGCTCGGTGTACCCGACGCTGCAGCTGCTGGCCGACGAGGGCCTCATCAGCGCCGAGGAGGCGGGCGGTCGCAAGACCTACTCGCTGACCGAGGCGGGCCGGGCCGTCGCCGACGAGGCGGCCGAGCGACCGGCGCCCTGGATGGCCACGGGCTGGCCGGGCGCGGGGGAGCAGGGCACCGGCCACGGCGCGCTGCCGAAGGCGGGCTTCGACCTCGCTCAGGCCGCGGCGCAGGTGCACCGCACCGGCAGCCCCGAGCAGGTGCAGCAGGCGGTGAGCGTGCTCGACGACGCGCGCCGTAGGCTCTACTCGATCCTCGCTCAGGACTGACCCGCGTGCCAGCCGCACGTCGGGCACAAGGAGAGCCGATGCCCGACGACGGAAGCACGCGCGCCCGCTACCGCCGGATCCTGCGCTTCGCCGCCCGGCAGCTGGTGTCGATGTGGTGGTTCGAGATCCTGCTGCCGCGCATCGGGCTGGCCGGCATCTCGGCGCGCACGCGCGGCGCGCGGCTGCAGCGGCTCGCACGGCGCTTCCACGCCCTCGCCGTCGACCTCGGCGGGCTGATGATCAAGGTCGGGCAGTTCATGTCGTCGCGGCTCGACGTGCTGCCGCCCGAGATCACGAAGGAGCTCGAGGGGCTGCAGGACGAGGCGCCGGCGGTGCCGTTCGCACGGATCGCCGCCGCGATCGAGCGCGAGCTCGGCATGCCGCTCGACCGCGCCTACGCCTGGGTCGACGAGACGCCGGTCGCCGCCGCCTCGCTCGGCCAGGCGCACCGCGTGCGGCTGGTCGCGCTCGACACCCAGCAGACGGGCATCGTCGACGCGATCGTGAAGGTGCAGCGGCCCGGCATCGATCAGATCGTCGCGGTCGACCTGGCGGCGCTGCGGAAGGTGGGCGGCTGGATGAGCCGGGTGCGCCTGGTCTCGAACCGGGTCGACATGCCGGCGCTCGTCGAGGAGTTCGCGATCACGTGCCTCGAGGAGATCGACTACCTGCACGAGGCCGGCAACGCCGAGCGCTTCGCCGCCGACTTCGCCGACAATCCGCGCGTGCAGGTGCCCGACGTCGTCTGGGAGCGCACCACCCGCAAGGTGCTGACGCTCGAGGACGTCACCGCGATCAAGATCAACGACGTCGATGCGCTGCGCGCCGCAGGCATCGACCCGTCGGAGGTCGCGAACGAGTTCGCCAGGGTGATGTTCGATCAGCTCTTCGCCCACGGCTACTTCCACGCCGACCCGCACCCGGGCAACCTGTTCGTCACTCCGGTGGCGGATGCGTCGCAGGGCCTGCGCTGGCGCCTCACGTTCGTCGACTTCGGGATGATGGGCGAGGTGCCCGAGAGCACCCGGCGGGGGCTGCGGACGCTGCTCATCGCGACGGCCGCCCGCGACGGCAAGGGGCTGGTCGACGCCATCCGCGAGGTGGGCGCGCTGCTGCCGTCGGCCGACACGCGCGAGCTCGAGCGGGCGATGACGCACGCGTTCGGGCGCTTCGGCGGCATGGGCTTCGCCGAGCTGCGCGAGGTCGACGAGCGCGAGTTCCGCGACTTCGCGAACGAGTTCGGCGACCTGATGCGCTCGCTGCCCTTCCAGCTGCCCGAGCACTTCCTGCTCGTCATCCGCGCCATGTCGCTCACCTCGGGCATGTGCAGCGGGCTCGATCCGCGCTTCAACGTGTGGGAGGCGGTCGAGCCCTACGCGGGCCGCCTGCTGCGCGACGAGCGGAGCGGCGTGGCGAAGGCCGTCGCCGACGAGGTGGTCGCGAACGCGAAGCTGATCGCCCGGCTGCCGAGGCGGTTGGATGCGCTGGTCACGCAGGCGGAGGAGGGTCGCCTCGCCGTCACCGCGCCCGCGCTCGAGCGCCGCATCGCCCGGCTCGAGCGCACCGGCGCCCGGATCATCTCGGCGATGCTCTTCGCCGGACTGCTCATCGCGGGCGCGCTGGTGCGCGCGGACGACCCGGTGCTGAGCACGGTGCTGATGGTCGCCTCGGCGCTGCCACTGCTGCACTCGGTGCTCGCGGGCGGCAGCAGGCCGAAGCAGCACTGACTGCCGCGCCGCCTGCTGCACCTCGCGACCCTCCGCTCCGTTGGTCGAGTAGCTCGCGCCTCTGGCGCGCGCGCATCGAGACCCTCCCCTCCGTTGGTCGAAAAGCCCGCGTCTCTGCGCGCGCGTGTCGAGACCCTCCCCTCCGCTGGTCGAGTAACTCGCGCCTCCTCCGTTGGTCGAGTAGCTCGCGCCGCTGGCGCGCGCGTATCGAAACCCCTGCCGCACCGGTTCTCCACAGCCCCGAAGCGATGTCAGTGGCCCATGATGCAATGCCTGCATGGACGGTTTCGGGCTCGACGGCGAGGACTACATCGCCGCGATCCGCGCTGGCGCGGTCGATCCGTTCGGGCAGTCGGCGGATGAGCTGGAGGCGTCGCTCGATGACTTCGATGTCGAGCTGACCCGTCGAATCCTGGCGATGACCGACGACGAGGTGGAGGCGGGCGCGCAGCTGCCGCCGCTGCCGTCTGCGCCGCTGTCGGCGCTCGAGGAGCGGCTGCGGCTCGACACCGAGTTCGTCGCGCGCCTGCGGGCGATCGAGACGCAGACCGCGCGGATGGAGGGCGAGCGGCGGGCGCTGCTGGCCGCCCACATGCAGCGGGTCATCGACATGGCGGGCGACGCTGGCCCGAAGGTTAAGGAGCTGGCGATTATGGCCGCGGTCGAGCTGGGATTGACCGGTGGCGGGATTGTGCAGCGGTTGACGGAGGCGTGGACGTTCGTCACAGAGCTGACCGCCGCGCATGAGTCGGCGACGGCTGGCCGCATCACCACCGCCCATCTGCGCATCATCGAGGCGGAGACCCGGCCGCTGCGGCTCGACACCGAGGTCGCGCCGGCAGAGCGCGCCCGCGTCGTCGACGAGCTGGTGGCGGTCGCGGAGTCCACGAGCACGAGCCGGCTGCGGTCGCGGGCGAAGCGGATCGTCAACGACGTGCTCACCGTGCCGCTGCAGATCCGCCACGATGCCCACACGGCCGACGAGCGTTACCAGTATCAACGTGGGTGGCGGCCGCTACCGTGATCGCGTGACTGAGCGGATCAGCGTGCGCGGCGCGCGCGAGAACAACCTGCGGAACGTCGACCTCGACATCCCGAAGCGGCAGCTGACCGTCTTCACCGGCGTCTCGGGCTCGGGCAAGTCGAGCCTGGTGTTCGGCACCATCGCCGCCGAGTCGCGCCGGCTCATCGACGAGACGTACGAGGCGTTCGTGCAGGGCTTCATGCCGCCGGCGCCGCAGCCCGACGCCGACAGCCTCGAGGGGCTGACCGCGGCGATCCTCGTGGGGCAGGACCAGATGGGCGCGAACTCGCGCTCGACGGTCGGCACGGCGACGGATGCGTACACGATGCTGCGGGTCCTGTGGTCGAGGGTGGGCGAGCCGCGCCTCGAGTCGTCGGTGATGTTCTCGTTCAACGACCCGCGGGGCATGTGCCTGGCGTGCGAGGGGCTGGGTCGCGTGTCGACGATCGACGTCGACGTGATCGTCGACCGCTCGAAATCGCTCAACGAGGGAGCGATCGACTTCCCGAACTACACGGTCAACACCTGGTACTGGAAGATCTACGCCGAGTCGGGCCTGCTCGACCCCGACAAGAAGGTCGCCGACTACACGGCCGACGAGCTGCACACCTTCCTCCACGGCGAGGAGCGGAAGGTCAACTTCGCCGGCTTCAACATGACCTACGAGGGGCTCATTCCGAAGCTGCGCAAGTCGGTGTTCGTGAAGGATGTCGACGCGATGAAGCCGACCCTGCGCGCCGTGGTCGAGCGCGCCGCCACCTTCGAGGCGTGCCCCGAGTGCGGCGGCTCGCGCCTGAACGCCGCCGCCCGCGAGGTGCAGGTGCAGGGGCGCACCATCGCCGAGGCGACCGCGATGCAGCTGACCGACCTGGCGGCGTTCGTCGCCGCGATCCCGCCCGACGCCGGCGGCGCTGCAACGGCGCCGCTGCGCGCGAAGCTCGTCGACCTGCTCGAGACCTTCGACGCGATCGGGCTCGGCTACCTCTCGCTCGACCGGCCGGCCGGGTCGCTCTCGGGCGGCGAGTCGCAGCGCACCAAGATGGTGCGCCACATGGGCTCCGCGCTCACCGACGTCACCTACGTCTTCGACGAGCCGACCGCCGGCCTGCACCCGCACGACGTCGAGCGCATGAACGGGCTGCTGTCGCGGCTGCGCGACAAGGGCAACACGGTGCTCGTCGTCGAGCACAAGCCCGAGGTGATGGCCATCGCCGATCACGTCGTCGACATGGGCCCGGGCGCCGGCGTCCACGGCGGCACGGTCGTGTTCGAGGGCAGCTTCCGCGACCTGCGGGTCTCCGGCACCCGCACGGGCGACCACCTCGAGCACCGCCAGCAGATCAAGGAGAGCGTGCGCGAGCCGCGCGGCCGGCTCGAGATCCGGGGCGCGAGCACGCACAACCTCAAGGGCGTCGATGCGGATGTGCCCACGGGCGTGCTCGTGGCCGTCACGGGAGTCGCGGGGTCGGGCAAGTCGTCGCTGATCCACGGCTCGCTGCCGCGCGAGAGCGTGACCTTCGTCGACCAGAGCCAGATCAAGGGCTCGCGGCGATCGAACCCGGCCACCTACACGGGCATCCTCGAACCCATCCGCAAGGCCTTCGCCACCGCCAACAAGGTGAAGCCGGCGCTCTTCTCGGCGAACTCCGAGGGCGCCTGCCCAGAGTGCAAGGGGCTCGGCGTCATCTATTCCGATCTCGCGTTCATGGCGGGCGTGACGACGCCGTGCGAGCTGTGCGGCGGGCGCCGCTTCACCGCCGAGGTGCTGGAGTACCAGCTGCGCGGCAAGTCGATCGGCGACGTGCTCGACATGTCGGTCGAGGAGGCCGCGGCGTTCTTCACCGAGAAGCAGGTCGTGCCGATGCTGGGCCGGCTCGTCGATGTCGGGCTCGGCTACATCCGCCTCGGGCAGACGCTCACGACGCTCTCGGGCGGCGAGCGGCAGCGGCTGAAGCTGGCGATCGAGATGGGCACGACGGCCGACGTGATCGTGCTCGACGAGCCGACCACGGGGCTGCACATGGCCGATGTCGACAACCTCGTCGGGCTGCTCGACCGCATCGTCGACGCCGGCCGCACGGTGATCGTGATCGAGCACAACCTCGACGTGGTGTCGCGCGCCGACTGGCTCATCGACCTCGGCCCCGGCGCCGGCGCGCAGGGCGGCACGATCGTCTTCGAGGGCACTCCGGCGGCGCTCGCGGCTGATCCGGGCGACTCGCTCACCGGCCGTCACCTGGCGAAGCGGCTGGGCTGACGCGAGCTCGGGGCACGCAGCGCCGGTCGGCGGCTCGGCGTCGGCGCAGCGCACGGCACCCGCTCAGCGCACGGCGGTGAGCTCCCGCACGGCCGCGGCCACCGCGTCGGGCCGGTCGCCGGCGATGTAGTGCCCAGCCCCGGCGGCGGTCGAGATGCGCAGGTCGTCGGCGGTGCCCCGCCACCGGCCGAGCGTCTGCTCGGTGACGACCGGATCCTTGCCGGCGAGCACGGCGCGGGTCGGCACCGACAGGTGCCGGCCGTCGTACTCGCCGCGGCTGAGCCGTGCCATCGCCGGCAGGATCAGCCGGCGGTAGATGCCCGACAGCCCGCGCGCGTGCTGGGGCTCGCGCCAGACCGCGAGGTAGGCCTGCCGCTCCGCCTCGTCGAATGTGGGCTCCGGCCAATCGAGCATGTACCGCACGGTGCCCTGCCGGCCGGAACGGGCCGCCAGGGGTCCGAGGCCGGGGACCGCGAGCACCGGCTGGAACCACAGCTTCGGCACCATGGGCAGCATCGCGAGCGTGGGTCGGAGCCACGGGTGGCCGGCGCCGAGCGCGACGAGGCCCGCGATCCGCTCAGCGTGGTCGAACGCGATCCGCCAGCCGATGATCGCGCTGTAGTCGTGGGTCACGAGCACCGGTCGATCGAGCCCCATGGCGTCGAGCAGGCCGAGCACGTCGTGCACCTGCGTGTCGAGGTCGAAGCCGGAGCCGGGCCCGTCCGTCCAGCCCGCGCCGCGCAGGTCGGGCATGAGCAGGCGGTGGTCGACGCTGAGCGCCGGCACCACCCGCTGCCACTCGTACCAGTGCTGCGGGGAGCCGTGCAGCAGCACGACGGGCGTGCCGGCGCCCGCCTCGGCGACGTGCATGTCGAGATCGCCGACGGCGATCCGGTGGTGTGTCACGCCTGCCACCTGCGGCATGGGCGCGGAGCTCGTGAGCTTCATGGCGAAACGCTACTACGATCGTAGTGATCCGTCCACGGGTGCAACGCACCCCGACCCGCAGGGGGCTGCACGATGACCAGCGCGCGCGACCGCATCGCGGCAGCGGCCCTCGAACTGCTCGGCACGGAGGGCGCCCGCGCGCTCACGCATCGCCGGGTCGACGAGCGCGCGGGGCTGGCCGAGGGCTCGACCTCCAATCACTTCCGCACGCGGGCGGCGCTGCTGGCGGGCGCTGCCGACGCCATCGTCGCCGCCGAGCTGCCGCAGGTGCGCTCGCTGAGCGCCGCGACGCCCTCGGAGCTCGTCGATGTGCTCGCCGGTCTCGTCGAGGCCGTCACGGGCCCCGCGCGCACGATCACCACCGCTCGGCACGTGCTCTTGCTCGAGGCGGCCCACGACCCGGCGCTCCGCGCGCAGCTGAGCGCCTCGCGCGCCGGCTACGTGGCCGCGACGGTCGCCGCGCTCGAGGCGCTGGGCGCGCCGGAGCCCGAGCCCGCCGCGGCGGCGCTCATGGCGGTGTGCGAGGGACTGATCCTCCATCGCATCGCCCGTCACGACGCATCCGACCCCCGCCCGCCCATCGCGGTCGCCGTGCGGGGCGCGCTCGGCTGACGCGAGCGCGGATGCGACCGCCCGGCGCGCGCGCCCGTAGAATCCGCCTGTGCCCCAGTTCACCGCCATTCGCGAGGAGTCGACCTTCGTCGACCTCCAGGGCGTCACCGTGCATCTCTACCGGTGGAAGCCCGGCAAGCCCAAGGCCGTCGTGCTCATCGCGCACGGACTCGGCGAGCACGCGCTGCGGTACGAGCACGTCGCGCAGCGGCTGGTGCAGGCCGGCTACGCCGTCTGGGCGATCGATCAGCGCGGCCACGGCGCGACCGGCGTCGAGCAGCACGGCGGCGACGTCTCGCAGCTCGGCAGGCTGGGGCCCGGCGGCATGCGCGCGGTCGTGGGCGACCTCGTGAACGCGCTGAAGCGCATCCGCGCCGATCACCCCGGGCTGCCCGTCGGCATCATCGGCCACTCGTGGGGATCGCTGTCGACGCAGATCCTCCTCAACGAGCGCAGCGAGCTGGTCGACGCGGCCGTGCTGAGCGGCACCGCCTATCGCATGCCCGGATTCATGAATCCCGGCGACCTGAACGCGCGCCACGCGCATTTGGGCGACACCGGCTACGAGTGGCTCTCACGCGACCCGGCCGTGATCGAGGCGTTCGTCGAGGATCCGCTGACGTTCCCCGCCAGGGTGCTGCCGCTGTTCGGGGTCGCCGACGGGCTGCGGCTCTACGGCGTGCCGGCGCGCATCCAGCCGCCGATCCCCATCCTCCTCGCGGGCGGGTCCGACGACTCGATGGGCGGTCCGAAGTCGCTGCGCCGGCTCGCCGACGCCTACCGCCGCAAGGGTCTCACCGACGTCACCGTCACCGTCTACCCGGGCGCGCGCCACGAGATCTACAACGAGATCAACCGGGCCAAGGTGCTCGACGACCTGGTCGCCTGGTTCGACGAGCGGCTCGTCGCCGCCTGAGCTCAGGGGGCGGATGCGTCGGGTTCGATGACGACGCAGCACCGTCCGGGTGCCGGGTCGAGTCGCGCGCGCAGCCGACCGGGCGCGACGACGTCCGTCACGCCCGTCAGCAGGGCCTCGTTCATGCCGCACACGAGGCGGGTGTGGCTGCGCGACAGCTGGTGGAACGGGCAGTTCGCCAGTTCGATGCCGCGCTCGGTGCGGTGCGGCTCGTAGCCGTGCTCGGCGAGCACGGCTGCCGCGGCTGCGAGGGGGTCGTCGGCGGCGTCCGCGGCGGCGCCGAGCTCGCGGCCCCGGCCGGCGGCGACGCGGGCGACCGCATCCGCCACGGGCTCGCCTGTTGCAGCCGCCGTGTCGATTGCGGTCGCCAGCAGCGAGCCCGCCAGGTCGTACTCGCGGGGCGGCAGGGCGACGGCGATCTCGCGGTCGGCGCGGCGGTAGCGCTTCGCGGGGCGGCCGGCGCCGGGGCCCGAGCGGCCGTCGGGCCGCGCGTAGTCGGTCTCGAGCAGCCCCGCCTGCTCGAGCCGCTCGAGGTGGAAGCGCGCGCGGTGCACCGGCATGCCGAGGGCCTCGGCCGCCTGCTCGCGCCCGACGGGCTCGCGCTGCGCGACGACGTAGCGGTAGAGCTGGCGCCGGGCCTCGTCGGCGATCGCGCCGATCGCTGTCGCGTCGTCGTCGCTGGGCATCGGTGCCTCCGGATCTCTTTCGGTCGAGGATCTTGACGCTAGAGTACGCCCGGTCTATCGTGCAGCCAAGTACCCGATAGAAGATGACTCGATCGCGGTCGACACGGACGCCGACCGCTCGGATCCTGAGAGAGAGGAGCGGTGCCATGGCCACGACGCAGTCGCCCACCACCGCGCGCAGCACCCGCGGCACCGGCGGTGCCCGCAGCACCCGCAGCCCGTCGGCTTGGGCCTTCGTGCTGCTCCGTTCGGCGTTCACGGTCGCGCCCATCGTGTTCGGGCTCGACAAGTTCACCAACCTGCTCACCGACTGGACGCAGTACCTCGCGCCCTGGATCGACTTCCTGGTGCCCGGCGATGCCCAGTTCGCCATGTGGGGCATCGGCATCGTCGAGATCCTCGCCGGCCTGCTCGTCGCCATCCGGCCGCGATGGGGCGGCTGGCTCGTGGCGGCCTGGCTCTTCGGCATCATCGTCAACCTGCTGACGCTGCCGGGCTACTTCGACGTGGCCCTGCGCGACGTCGGCCTGCTCGCCGGTGCGGTGGCGCTCGCCCTGCTCGCCCGCGAGCACGACGGGCTCGTGCGCCGCGCCTGACACGCGGACCCCTTCCGCCGAATCCGACCTGGTGCACCGGGTCGCCGTCGGTGGAAGGGGGTCCGCGCTGCGGCAACGGGTCCGGCTGGCGCGAACCGGTCCCGCCCGCGTCCGCGGCCGTAGGCTGGAGCCATGCACGGCGAGTACAAGGTCCCCGGCGGGAAGCTCGTGGTCGTCGACCTCGACGAGCGCGACGGCCGCATCGACGGCTTCCGCCTGGC
Source organism: Agrococcus beijingensis (assembly GCF_030758955.1). Classification (NCBI taxonomy): domain Bacteria; kingdom Bacillati; phylum Actinomycetota; class Actinomycetes; order Micrococcales; family Microbacteriaceae; genus Agrococcus; species Agrococcus beijingensis. Next base: position 445,665 of record NZ_CP132360.1, read on the forward strand.
GGGCGACTTCTTCCTCGAGCCCGACGAGGCGCTGGGCGCGATCGACGCGGCTGTGAACGGTCTGCCGGTCACCGCATCCGCCGTCGAGATCGGGCAGGCGATCAAGGCGGGCCTCCCCGCCGATGCGGTGCTGCTGGGGTTCACGCCCGAGTCGGTGGGCGTCGCGATCCGCCGGGCGCTGCAGCACGCGAGCTCGTTCAGCGACTACGCCTGGACGATCATCGACGACCAGCCGAGGCTGCCGCTGCTGCACGTCGCGCTCGACGAGGTGCTCACCGAGGAGGTGGCCGCCGGCCGCCGCGGCCCCACCCTGCGCTTCTGGAACCTCTCGGGCCCGGCCGTCTACCTCGGCTCCTTCCAGTCGTTCAAGAACGAGGTCGAGCCCGACGCGGCCGAGCGCCACGGCATCCCGGTGATCCGCCGCATCACCGGCGGCGGAGCGATGTTCTCCGAGCCCGACAACGCGATCACCTACTCGCTCTACGTGCCGGGCGACCTGGTGTCGGGCATGAGCTTCCAGGACTCCTACGCGTTCCTGGATGCGTGGGTCATCGAGGCGCTCAAGGGGCTCGGCATCGACGCGTTCTACGCGCCGCTCAACGACATCACCTCGGCCAAGGGCAAGATCGGCGGCGCGGCGCAGAAGCGGCTCGCGTCGGGCGCGGTGCTGCACCACGCGACCATGTCCTACGACATCGACGCCGACAAGATGACCGAGGTGCTGCGCATCGGCAAGGAGAAGCTGAGCGACAAGGGCACCACGAGCGCGAAGAAGCGCGTCGATCCGCTGAAGTCGCAGACCGGCATGCCGAAGGCCGACGTGCAGGAGGCGCTGAAGGGCACCTTCCGCAAGCTCTACGGCGGCACCGACGGCGCGCTCACCGACGCCGAGATCGCGACCGCGACCGAGCGCATCCGCACCAAGTTCGACACGCAGGAGTGGCTGCACCGAGTGCCGTGATGCTCACCGCCTGCTCGCGAGCGCGATCGCGAGCGCGATGCGATCGGCGGCGACGAACGCGTCGAGCCCGGCCACGGCCTGCACCCGCGCGAGCCGCTTGCGCACGGTGTTCGCGTGCACGAACAGCGCGGCCGCGGTCGCCTGCACCGATGCGTCATGGGCGACGAACGCCTCGATCGTCTCGATCAGCCGCGCGTGGTGCCGCTGGTCGTAGGCCGCGAGCGGCGCCAGCACGTGCGAGCGGAAGGGAGCGAGCTGCTCGTCGGTGAGGCGCTGCAGCAGCCCCTCCCATGATGCGAGCTCGCGCGGGCCGGTCACCGCGCCGCTGCGGAGGCCGAGCCGGTGCGCCACGATCGCCTCACGGATCGCTCCGACGAGGCCGCGCACATCGGCCGGTCCGCTCCACCCCGCTGCGCCGCCGGCCGATGCGAGCGCCTGCTCGAGGTCGTAGGGCCGCAGGATCGCGATGGTGAGATCCCCGACCGTGCCGACGAGCGTCGCGCCGCGTTCGGGCACGACCTCGGCGCGGCTCGCGGTGACCGACCACTCCTCGCCGCCCACGGCCTCCAGCAGCGGCAGGAGCACCGCGGCGCTCGCGAGCCCGCGGCGGACTGCGTCGATGAGCGCGCCGACCGAGTGCCGCTCACTCACCATGGCGTCGAAGCGCGCTCTCTCGGCGGCGATCCGCTCGGTGATCGCGACGAACGCGACCGAGGGCGGCACGACGAGCACCGCCAGGCCAGCGCGGTTCGCCGCCGCGACCAGCGCATCGGGCACGGCGTCTGCCCCCGCGCCGATCGCGAAGCCCACCGCCGCCGGACCGGTTGGCGCGATCGCGGCGACGAAGGCCGTGCAGTCGCGGGGGGTGCGCAGCGACATCCCGGTCGTCAGCACGAGCTCGCCGCCCTGCAGGTAGGGGCTCGGATCGAGCAGCTCGGTCGTGATCGCCCAGCGGATGCCGCGGTCGAGCCCCACCCGGCTGCCGACGAGCCGCAGGTCGATGCCGTCCCAGGCGAGCGCGTCCGCGACCGCGATGCGAGCGGATGCGGTGGCCGGGGCGTCCATGTCGGCGACGCTATTGCTCCACCGTGTCACGGACGTTTCCGGGCCGTTGCAGCTCGGTGGAGCCGCCTCCACCCCGTCGTGCCGGACGGCGTCCGGTGCACCACACTTCGCGCCGCCGAAACACGATCGTGACGCGAGGGCGGTGCGATGGGGGCACTCCCGGAAGGAGCACCCCATGACCACCACCGCCAGCAGGCCCGAGGCGATCGTCCCCGAGCCGAACGATGCGCAGCCCGTGCGCATCGACACCGACTACCCGTTGACGCGCGTGCCGCTCTCCGCCCGCCAGGGCTGGTTCGGCGTGCTCGTCGTCGTCGCAGGCTTCCTCTTCTTCACGCCCACCATGGTCACCGGCGGCGCCGTCGCCGGTGCCTTCGGCTTCGCCGGCTTCGTCGGCATCGCGATCGTCGCCTCGATCGTGCTCGCGCTCTACGTCGCCACGCTCGGCGCCGTGAGCGCCCGCACGGGCCTGTCGACCGTGCTGCTCGCCCGCCTCGTCCTGGGCCGCATCGGCGGCAAGTGGGCGTCGATCGTGCTCGGCGGCACGCAGATCGGCTGGTACGGCATCACGGTCGGCATCTTCGCGAACCTGCTCGCGACCGCGCTCGGCTGGGACGTCACGTGGCCGCTGGCCGTCTTAGGCGGCCTGCTGATGGCGACGACTGCCTACTGGGGCTTCAAGGGCATCGAGATCCTCTCGTGGGTGTCGGTGCCGCTCATGCTCGGACTCTGCTTCTGGGTGATGGGGCTCTCGGTCGGTGAGGTCGGCGGCTGGGCCAACCTGTGGGCCACCGAGGGCGATGCCTCCATCGCACCCGGGATGGCGCTCACCATGATGATCGGCACCTTCATCTCCGGTGGCACGCAGATCGGCAACTGGACTCGCTTCTCGAAGAAGGCGGGAACCGCGTTCCTCACGTGCCTCGGCGTCGTCGTGCTGATCGAGTTCGGCCTGCTGTTCTTCGGCGGGATCGGCGCGATCGCGTTCGCCGAGCCCGACTTCACCAACCTGCTGCTCGGTCTCGGGCTGGCACTGCTCGCGGTCTTCATGCTGGTCTTCAACCTCTGGACGACGAACGACAACGCGGCCTACGCCTTCGGCGTCGCGGGTGCCGAGCTCTTCGGTGTCGCGAACAAGCGCCCCTTCATCATCGGCGGCGTCGTGATCGGCATCGCCCTCGCGGTCACGAACGCTGCGGATGCGATGACCGGCTTCCTCGTGCTGCTCGGCACCGTGATCCCGCCGCTCGGCGGCGCGGTGATCGGCACGTTCCTGTTCACGTGGCGGCTGCGGGATCCCGGCACCCACCTCGGCACGGTGCCCGCGTTCCAGTGGCCCGGCATCGCCGCCTACTTCGCCGGCACCGCCGCGGCGTTCTTCGGATCGCTCACCGGCATCGGCAGCCCCGCGCTGCAGGGCATCATCGTGGCCATCCTCGCGGTGCCCGTCGCCAACGCCATCGCCCGCGCCGTCCGCAAGCCCGTCGCGACCGAAACGGCCGCCTGATGGGCACGCTCATCCGCGGCGGCGACGTCATCACGATGGATGCGTCGACCGGGTCGCGCGCGGTGCGCCGCGACATCCGGATCGCCGACGGCACGATCGTCGCGATCGCGCCCGCCCTCGAGGCGCAGCCGGGGGACGAGGTGATGGATGCGTCGGCGCTGCTGATCACGCCCGGCTTCGTGAATGCGCACACCCACTCGTGGGAGTACCTCTACAAGGGCCGCTACGACAACCTGCCGCTCGAGCTGTGGATGCTGCTGTCGTACCCGATCCTCGGCGGCTCGCCGCTCACCCCCGACGTCATCCGGCTGCGCACCCTGATGTTCGCGATGGAGTCGATGAAGAACGGCGTGACGACGCTCGTCGACGATGTGCTCGAGACGCCGGGCCAGGATGCGGCGCAGCTGGCGGCGGTCGTCGACGCGTACGAGGCGATCGGCATCCGCGCCAACGTCTCGGGCCACATCATCAACCGTCCGTTCGTCGACACGCTGCCGTTCGTCGTCGACTGGCTGCCGGACGACGTCGTGCGGCAGGTGCGGGCCCAGCAGGTGCTCACGGCGTCCGAGTACCTCGACTTCTCGCGGCAGGCGTTCGCGGCGCACCACGGCCGGGCCGACGGCCGGCTGCGCTACATGGTGGCGCCCTCTGGTCCGCAGCGCTGCACCGACGACCTGCTCGTGGGTGCCAACGCCCTCGCCCAGGAGTTCGACGCCGAGATGCACATCCATGTGCTCGAGACGAAGACGCAGGCGGTCACGGGCCCGGAGCTCTACGGCCGCTCGCTCGTGCAGCACCTCGACGAGATCGGCGCGCTGTCGCGCAGCACCACGTTCGCGCACGGCATCTGGGTGGATGACGACGACATCGCGCGCATCGCGGCGAAGCAGGTCTCGGTGTCGCACAACGCGATCTCAAACCTCAAGCTGGGGTCGGGCATCCTGCCGTGGCGCGACTACCACCGCCACGGGGTCAACCTCGGACTGGGCACGGACGGCTGCTCGTCGAGCGACACCCCGCGGCTCATGGAGGTCATGAAGATGGCCGCGCTGCTGCACAAGGTGACGGAGCCCGACTTCGACGCCTGGCCGACGGTCGACGAGGTGCTCACGGCGGCGACGATCGGCGGCGCCCGCTCGGCCGTGCTCGACCACGCGGTCGGCTCGCTAGAAGTCGGCAAGCGAGCCGACCTCACGATGTTCGACACGAGCACGCTCGCGTTCCTGCCCCGCAACACGCTCGAGAACCACCTCGTCTACAGCGAGAACGGGTCCTCGATCGTGCGGGTCATGGTCGATGGCGTCGTCACCGTCGAGCACGGTCGCCTGACCCTCATCGACGAGGATGCGGTGATCGCCGAGTTCCTCGCGGTCGCCGGCCGCATCCGGGAGGAGCAGGACCGGCTTGACCAGATCAACCGCGTCTTCGTGCCCGCGTTCGCCCGGATGCACGCCGAGACGGCGCGGCGCGACGTCGGGGTGAACCGCTGGACCGGAGACGAGCGCTCCTGGCTGGCTGGGGCACTCGCCCGCTGACGCAGCGGCGATGCGCGGCGGCCGTGCGGTCGCCGCGCAGCGCGGCTTCCAGGTGCTGGCCACCGCAGTTGTCTAGGCTTGGACGCAACCATGGACTTCTCTTTCGAATTCACGCCCGATCTCATCGCGATCTTCCTCACGCTCTTCGTGCTCGAGATCGTGCTGGGCGTCGACAACGTCATCTTCATCTCGATCCTCGCCGCGAAGCTGCCGCCCGAGCAGCAGGCGAAGGCCCGCAACCTCGGCCTCACGCTCGCGATGGTGATGCGCATCGGCCTGGTGCTGCTCGCCGGCTGGATCATCACGCTCAACAACGACCTCTTCACCGTCTTCGGGATGGGGTTCTCGGGCCGTGAGCTGATCCTCATCGGCGGCGGCGGCTTCCTCATCTACAAGGCCGTGCATGAGATCCACCTGAAGCTCGAGGGCGAGGAGGAGCATGCCTCCAGCGCGGTGAAGGCGACGTTCGGCGCCGTCCTCACGCAGATCCTGCTCATGGACCTGGTGTTCTCGCTCGACTCGGTCATCACCGCCGTCGGCATGACGAGCAACATGCTCGTGATCATCGCCGCGGTCGTGCTGTCGTTCGGACTCCTGCTGTTCGCGGCGAAGTACATCTTCGCGTTCGTGAACCGCCACCCGACGGTGAAGATGCTGGCACTGTCGTTCCTGCTGCTGATCGGCGCGTTCCTGATCGCCGAGGGCTTCGGCTTCCACATCGAGAAGGCCTTCATCTACGGACCGATGGTGTTCGCGGTGCTCGTCGAGGTGCTGAACCTCGCCTACGCGCGCAACAAGGCGAAGCGCCGCGGCAAGGAGGTCGAGCCGGTGCACCTGCACGACACCCTGACGCCGGCCGACGCCGACCCGGCTGCGGCGACCGAAGCGCGCTGAACCCTTGTCGCCTCCGGCCCTTCGGGGTTGGATGGGTCGCATGACCGAGCAGGCACAGCACGACGAGCAGATGGTCGTCGTGGGCGACGACACCGACCGCAGCCGCTACGAGGCGCACATCGACGGCCGGCTGGCCGGGGTGCTCTCGTATGCAGACGATGAGGATGGCAATCGCGTGCTGCAGCACACCGTGGTCGGGGAGGAGTTCGGCGGCCACGGCGTGGGCAGCCGGCTCGCGGGGTTCGCGATGCAGGACGCGCGGCAGGCGGAGCGCAAGATCGTGCCGCAGTGCACGTTCGTGCAGGGCTGGCTGCAGAAGCACACCGAGCACCAGGGGCTCGTCGCGCACCCCTACCGCGGCTGACACCCGGTCGCCGTCGCGTACACTGGTCGGCAGCCGGTCAGCCGGCTGCGCGGATGTAGTTCAATGGCAGAACTTCAGCTTCCCAAGCTGATAGCGCGGGTTCGATTCCCGTCATCCGCTCGTCGAGGCCCGGTCCATGACCGGGCCTCTCCTCGCTCCTGACGGGAATCGAACGGCCGCGGGGGGGGGGGGCG
>NZ_CP132360.1:452217-610446 GCF_030758955.1 Agrococcus beijingensis
CCCACGGCCGCGCGGCCTGCGGCCGCACTGGTGGGACCACGCGGAGGTCCACTGGACCTCCGCGCCCGTCATCCGCTCCTTCAGGCCCGGTCTTCGACCGGGCCTTCGTCGCTCCGAGCCCTCCTCGCTCCGTGTCCTGTACAGCCGCCGCCCGAGCGAGGACAGTTCGTGCCATGGGTGAGCAACGGATCGCGGTGGAGGAGCTGCTGCTCCCGCCGACCGTGCTGCGCGTTGCCAATCCGATCATCCGCGCCGTGTTGCGCTCGCCGCTGCATCGCATGCTCAGCGCCGAGATGCTGCTGCTCCACATCACGGGCCGTCGGTCCGGGCGCACCTACGACGTGCCCGTCGGTCGGCACGAGATCGACGGCGCGCTGGTGGTGTCGGCCGGCGGCGCCTGGAAGCACAACCTGCGCGGCGGCGCAGCCCTCGAGGTGACGATCGACGGGCATCGTCGGCGCGCGCACGGCGAGCTGGTCGACGACCCGGACGCCGTCGCCCGTGCGTTCGCGACGATGATCGGGGCCACCGGGCTGCGGCGCGCGAACCGACTGGGGCTGCGCATCAACGTCGACAGGTCGCCCACGCTCGACGAGCTGCAGGTCGCGCTCGCCGATCGCGGCCTCGTGCTGCTGCGCCTCGAGCGGTGAGGCAGCCCCTCGCCGGTCGCACTCGGCGCGTCCGCCTACGATGCCCCGTATGACCAGCCCTCTCGCTCGCCCCACCTGCTCCCCGGATCGCCGATGAGCCCGCGCACCAGGCGCAGCCGCGGCCGCTGGGCGATCGGCATCGCGATCGCGGTCGCCGTGATGGCGGTGCTCGCGGTGGGCGCCGAGCTCATCGCCCGCCAGCTCGTGCCCGACATGGTGCGCGCCGCCGTGGTCGAGCGGCTCGCGCTGCCGGCCGATCACCCGGTCGACGTGGAGGTCGAGGGGATCCTCATCCCGCAGCTGATCGGGGGCAGCCTCCGCGACGTGCACCTGGCCTCGCAGGACGTCACCATCGGCGCGTTCACCGGCGACGTCGTCGCCGACGGGCAGGAGATCCCGATCCGCGCCGACGCGCCGGCGGCCGGTGGCACCGCCGAGGTGCGCATGACGACCGAGCAGCTGCGCTCGCTGCTGGCGACGATCGATGGCTTCCCGGCCGACTCGGTCGAGCTCGAGGCGCCCAACGTGACGGCCGCCACAGAGGTCGAGCTGCTGGGAGCCGCGATCCCGCTCGGCATCACGCTCGAGCCGAGCGCCGCAGACGGCCAGATCGTGCTGACGCCCGTCGAGGGCACGGTCGCCGGGGCGACGGTCACCGCCGACGGGCTGCGCGCCCAGTTCGGCAGCCTTGCCGACCCGATCCTGCAGGATCGGCGGCTGTGCATCGCCGACTCGCTGCCGGCCGCCATGACCCTGCAGTCGATCGAGGTCGTCGACGAGGAGCTCATCGCCCGCTTCGACATCGCCGGCGGCATCATCGACGACCCTGCGCTGCAGCAGAACGGCACCTGCTGACATCAGCGCCCAAGCGGCGCCGCCGCGGGGCCGAGCCGCGCACGGCATCGGCGCCCGCCTCGCCGTCATGCGCGCGAAACCTGCGATCTGCCACGGTGGAGGCATGGAGCAGGCACCGATCACCGTCGCCATCGAGCGCGAGGTCGACTCGAGCATGGATCGGTACGCGCAGGTCTGGGTGCGCCACGGCGTCGACCTGGCCACGCACTTCGACGGCTTCCTCGGCGCCGGCTGGGTGCGCGAGTCGCCCGAGACGAACCGCTGGCACATGATCTACCGCTTCGCGGATCGCGCGACGCTCGACGCCTGGGAGGGCAGCCCCGAGCGGCAGCAGTGGCTCACGTCGGGCGCGACCTTCGCGAAGGAGTCGCGCATCGAGCGTCGCACGGGCATCGAGGGCTGGTTCGACGCGCCCGAGGGCGTCGTGGTCGACGACGACGCCCGCGTCGAGATCCGTCAGGTCGCGCCAGCGCCACCCCGGTGGAAGCAGATCGTCATCGTGTGGCTGGCGTTCTTCCCGATGAACGTGCTCATCAGCTGGCTGCTCGGGCTGATTCCCGGCTTCGACGACCTGCTGCTGCCGCTGCGCCTGCTCATCTCGACGGTCATCCTGGCGCCGATCATGGTGGGCCTGATCCTGCCGTTCATCACCCGGCTCGCGCAGCCCTGGCTGCACCCGCGACGCACCTCCTGAGCGCCACGCGCGCCAGCCGCGCCTCGACCGGTCACTCCGGCACGCGCAGCGGCTGCAGCACCCCCAGCTCGAGCCACACGAGCGGCGCGATCACCGCCAGCGCTGCCGTGAGCAGCAGCGTCATCACGACCACGATGTACTGCACGCGCCGCCGGCCGTGCGAGATGCGACGGAAGCCCCACGCGATCGGGATGCCCACCAGCGACACCATCAGCGCCACGGTCGGCGCGACCCAGTGCGGGATGCTGCCGAGCACCGCCAGCGCCGCGATGCCGGCGGCGACCGGCCACATGCGCGGCTCGCGGCGTGCCTCGGCGTCGACCGCGGGAGGCTCCTCCCACGGCAGCTGCGGCACGGCCACGCTGCCGATCAGGGCGTCGGATGCGTCCTCGGGCTCCCGGGTCGCGCGGGCTCCGCGCGTCCACGGTGCCGCCGGCGAGGGAGCGGCCGCCGGGGCGACGGGCGGCGGCGTCGCCGCCCTGCGCTCGTCAGCGGGCGCGGAGGGCGAGCCGGGTCGCGCCCAGCGCCGTGCCTCCTCGTCGTGCTGCTCCACGCATCCATCGTCGCAAACCTCGCGGCCGTCTGCGCGAGCGCTTCGTGCGAGCGCTACCAGCCCATGCTGCCGGGGCCGCCCTTGAACGGCCCGGCCACGGCCGAGGTGATCCAGCCGCCGTAGAAGCCGCCCGGCTGCGGCACGACGTGCTCGCCGTCGACGAGCACCTCGTCCATGGCGCCGGGATAGAGCGCGACGTGCTCGCGCAGCGCGGTGAAGCGGTCGTTCGGCTCGGGGTAGAGCCACGCGGCACGGGCCGCGACGGCATCGCCGCCCAGCACGTCGAGATAGGCGGCCCGCCCCTTCCACTCGCAGAACGACTGGCCGGCCGCCGGCCGCAGCGCGCCCGGCAGGAAGGCCGAGCGCGGCAGGTAGTAGGTCGGCGGGTGCGAGGTCTCGAGCACCTGCCAGCTGGCCGTCGTCTCGCAGACGCGCACCCCGCCGAGCGTCACCACGATGCGGGCGTCGCTGGCGCGCAGTGCCGGCGGACGCGGGTAGTCCCACACCGACTCCTGGCCGGGAGCGACGGGGTCAGGGGCAGGGTGACGCAGGCTCATGCGGCGAGCGTAGGCGCGCGGCCCATGGGCGGGCTGTGGGTGGCGAAGGGGGCCCCGAGGCGCGGCGGGCGCTCGGCGGCGCGGCTCACGGCAGGTGCAGGTCGATCCGCGCCTCGGTCGCCGACCAGCCCTCGGCGTCGAAGGCGCGACGCATGGGCGCGTTGGCGTCGTCGGTGTCGGCGATGAGCGTGTGCGCGCCGCTCGCGAGCAGGTCGGCGGTGGCCGCCGCGACCAGGTCGCGCCCGAGCCCGCGGCCGCGCGCCCGCTCGGCGACCCCGACCCGCAGCAGGAACCCGTAGCCGCTCGGCACGGTCAGCCACGAGACCATGCCGACGTCGCGGCCGTCGTCGACGGCGAAGCGGATGCAGTCGATCGGGTCGGCGTCGAGCAGGTCGAGCGCGAGCTTCCTGGCGGCGCGCTCGGCGCCGACTTCGGCGACCGCCGCAGCGTCGCGCGCGTCGCGCGAGCCCGCGACCACGTGCTCGAGCAGCGCGGCCAGCCGATCCTCGTCGCCCTCGCGAGCCCGCTCGAGCACCAGGTCGGGCGTCGCGCGGCTGGTCAGCGCGCCGGCGGGCAGCTCGTAGTGACGGCGCGTGACGAGCATCCGCCAGCCGGCTGCTTCGACCAGTGCCAGCAGCGCGCGCACCTGGGGGTCGTCGAGCGGGGCCTGCGCGGGCGCGCCGAACGAGAGCTCCGCCTCCGCGCTCTCCGCGGCCCATGCCGTCGCCTCGGCGACGATGGACGGCGCCCACGCCGCATCGGTGGCCAGCGCGAGCACGTCGATCAGCCGCGCATCGCCGTAGTCGCGCGCCGCGATCAGCCCGAGCACGCGCGACGCCTCGGTCGCCGCCCACACGAGCTCGGGCCGCCGCTTGCCGCTGGCGAAGGTGCGCTCGAGCGATCCCGCTGACAGCAGCGCCCGGTTCGCGGCCGTGTCGATGGTGCTCGTGGCCGAGCGCAGCCAGGCGATCGCCTCGTCGACCGAGGCGGGGGAGCGCAGCTCCATGGGCGTTCCTCCCAGACGGGCGCGGCAGCGGCGCCGGCGTGCAGCGAGTGTACGTGCGGCGCGGGGCGGGGCCACGCTGCACGACGCGCTGAGCCCTGCCGCGCCGATCCGGCTACGGCAGCGGCGGCACCTGCCCCGGCGGCTCGGCCCCGGACGTCGGCGGCGGCTCGCGCCGTCCGCGCGCCGCGGTCACCGCCACGCCCGCCGACGCGACGATCACCAGCGCGAGCGCGAGCAGATCCCAGCCGCTGAGCACCTCGCCGATCACCAGGAACGCGAAGATCGCCGCCGAGGCCGGCTCGAGCGACATCAGGATGCCGAACACCCGCGTCGGCACCCGCCGCAGCGCCAGCAGCTCGAGGCCGTACGCGATCGCGCTCGACAGCATCGCGACGAGGAACGCCGGCAGCAGCACGCTCGGGTCGGCGCCGATGGCGTCGATCGCCGGCAGCAGGCCGAACGGCAGCACCGCGAGCGTGCCGATCACCAGGGCGCCCGCGAGTCCGCCGACGCCCGCGACGTGGCGGCCGACCGATGCCGACGCCAAGATGTACGCCGCCCAGCAGCCGCCCGCGACGAGCGCGAGCACCACCCCCAGCGGGTCGAGATCCCCCGTGAACGACTGCACGCCGATCACGCCCACGCCGATCGCGGCGACGCCCACCCAGACGAAGTCGACCAGCCGCCGCGACTGCACGAGCGCCAGGATCAGCGGCCCGATCAGCTCGAGCGTCACCGCCACCGCGATCGGGATGCGGGCGAGCGCGATGTAGAAGATGAGGTTCATCGACGCGAGCGAGAGCCCGAGGAAGAGCATCGAGCGCCAGGCGGGGCCGTTCCACGAGCGGATGCGCGGGCGCGCGATGAGCAGGATCACCGCGGCTCCGAAGGCCAGCCGCAGGAGCGTCATCGCTGCCGGATCGATCCGGTCGAACACCGTCTTCGCGATCGAGGCACCCAGCTGCACCGACGCGATCGCGCACAGCACCAGCAGGACGCCGGCGAGCAGCCCACCCGACCCGAGCCCTGCGAGCGAGGGGCGGGGGATGCGCGGCACCGACCCAGCCTAGGGTCGCCCCCGCAGGTCGTCGGCATCATCCTCCGGGCGGATCTTCGGCGCGAACTGCGGGCGTTCCGCCGATCCTCCCGGCAGGATGAGCGCTATGAGGCAGCAGCCCCGATCGAAGACGACCGCGTGAGCAACCCGACCACCAGCGCTCCGGCGCCCGGCGCGCCCGAGCCGATCCCCGCATCCGCCCCGCCTGTCTTCGCCGATCCGCTGACGCACCAGCCGTCACCGGTCGAGCTGGGCGCCGGCGGCATCGTCGTCGAGCACGTGGCCCGCAGCTTCGGCAGCGTGCAGGCGGTGCGCGAGATGACCTTCCACGCGAAGCCCGGTCGCGTCACCGGCCTCATCGGCCCGAACGGCGCCGGCAAGACGACGCTGCTGCTGATGCTCGCGTCGCTGCTCGCACCCGACGCGGGAGCGATCCGCGTCGACGGCGCCGACCCGATGCGCGACCCGAAGGCCGTCCGCCGTGCCATGGGCTGGATGCCGGATGTGCTCGGCACCTGGCGCTCGCTGTCGCCCGACCAGATCCTCATCGCGGTGGGCCGCCTGCACGGCATGTCGCGGGCGGCCGCGCGCGAGCGGGCGATCGAGCTGATCATCGACGCCCGGCTCGAGGAGCTCGCGCACCGCCCCAGCCGCGTGCTCTCCCGCGGCCAGCAGCAGCGCCTCGGGCTCGCCCGCGCGCTGGTGCACCGCCCGCGCGTGCTGCTGCTCGACGAGCCGGCAGCCGGGCTCGACCCCACCAGCCGGGTCGAGCTGCGCGGCCTGCTGCGCTCGTTCGCCGAGGCGGGCGGCACCGTGCTGATCTCGAGCCACGACCTGTCGGAGCTCGACGAGATGGCCGACGACGCCGTGTTCGTCGACCGCGGCGAGGTCGTCGGCGGCGAGCGGCTGGTGCTGGCGCAGCAGGCGACGCGCGAGTGGCGCATCCGCGCCCTCGATCCGCGCGCGCTCAGCTTCCAGCTCGCCCACATCGGCGTCGCCTTCGACCGCGTGCGACTCGAGGGCGACCTCGCCTACGTGGCGCTCGACCGCGAGGAGCATGCGGCCGAGGTGCTGGCGAGGCTCGTCGGCGCGGGCGTCGCGGTCACCCACTTCGCGCCGGCGGTCGGCGACATCGAGCGCACCTACCTGGGCCTGGCCAACCACCACGGCGGCCCCGGCCCGCAGAGCCCCCACCTTCACAGCCCCGCAGGAGGCGCGCGATGAGCCAGCAGACCCTGCAGTCGCCCGACGGCCCGCCCGTCGAGGCTCGCCCGGCAGCCGCCGCCCGCGCCGGCGTCGGCCCCTGGCTGCGCATGCTGGGCGTCGTCGTCGGCCTCGAGCTCGCGCAGCGGGTGCGCTCGGTCGCCTGGTACGTGCTGCTCGGCGTCGTCGGCCTCGTGGTCGGCGGGGTGATCGTCGTGCTGTTCCTGTCGCTGCAGGGCTACCAGCGCGACCTGGGCGGCGCGATCTTCGCCACCACGATCTTCCTGGTGATGCTGGTCACGTCGCTCGTCACGCCCGCGCTGAGCGGCAACGCCATCAACGGCGACCGCGACGCGGGCACGCTCGCCTCCACCCAGGTCACGCAGGTGACCGGCGCCCAGCTCGTGCTCGGCAAGGTGCTCGGCTCGTGGATCGCCTCGCTCGGCTTCCTCGCCGTGTGCGTGCCGTTCATGGTCATCTCGGCGATGCTCGGCGGCCTCCGGCTCGAGGCGGTGCTCATCTCGATCCCCATGGTGGTGCTCGAGATCGGCGTCATCTCGGCGATCGGCGTGGGCCTCTCGGGCGTCATCCGCAAGCCCATCTTCTCCACGGTGGTCACCTACCTGGTGGTCGCGTTCCTCAGCGTGGGCACGCTCATCGGCTTCGGCGTCGCGACGATCGCCTTCCAGTCGGAGGAGACCCGCAACGAGATCCGCTTCGACTACGACGAGGTCAGCGGGGTGGCGACCTGCGTCGACACCGACCGCACGTACGAGACGGTCATCGCCCGGCCCGACCGGGTCTGGTGGATGCTCGCCGCGAACCCCTACGTGATCCTCGCCGACGCGATCCCGCCGCACTTCGGCGGCGACGGCTACCCCGACGACGTGTTCGGGCAGATCGCGCTGGGCGTGCGCACGATCCAGGAGCCGCCGCACGTCGAGTCCTGCGCCGACTACGACTCCCAGGGCAACTGGCAGGATCCCTCCGCCGACATCTACGAGCGCACCGCGCCCAGCTGGTTCGTCGGCATGGGCATCCACGCGCTGCTCGCGGCGTCCGCAGTCTGGGGAGCGATCGCCGCGGTGCGCGCCCCGGCCCGCACGCTCGCGGCGGGCAGCCGCATCGCCTGACCGACCCGCCGCGCCTGCGGCCCGCCGCGCCTGCGGCCCGCCCAGCCCCCTGCACAACGCAAGCCCATCCGCGCGCTCCAGCCACGCATCCGCGCCACCGGGCCCCATGCCCGCGAGCATCGGCGAGACGGCTTGCGTTGTGCGTCAGGCTCGGCCGGCCGAGCGGGCATGATGAGTGGCATGGCGCTCCCCACCAAGGCCGACGGCATCCGGCAGCAGCTGCTCGAGCTCGGCATCGACCGCGAGATCATCCACTTCGACGAGGGCGTGCACACCGCCAAGGCGGCTGCGGCGGCCCTGGGCATCGAGGTCGGCGCGATCGCCAACTCGCTCATCTTCCAGATGGCGGATGCGCCGCTGCTGGTCATGACGTCGGGTCGCCACCGCGTCGACACGGTCGCGCTCGCCACGCAGCTCGGCGAGGGCCCGATCGAGCGCGCGACGCCCGCGCAGGTGCGGGCGGCCACCGGCCAGGTGATCGGCGGCGTCGCACCGCTCGGCCATCCCGCACCGATCCGCACGATCGTCGACGTGGCGCTGCGCGACTACCCGCAGCTCTCGGCCGCGGCGGGTACGCCCGACACCGTCTTCATGCTCACCTACGACGAGCTGCTGCGCATCACGGGCGGCGAGGAGCGCGTGGTCGGCGACTGAGCCGGGCTACGCCGGCGCAAGCACCTCCACGCGGTTGCCGAACGGGTCGGCCGAGTGGAACCGCACGTAGCCGTCGTAGGTCGTGCGCTGCGACTCGTCGACGAGGAATCCGCCCGCGCGCAAGCGCTCGGCAACCGCGTCGAGCGCCTCGGCATCGGCCACGACGAGCGCGGGATGCGCCTTGCGAGCCGGTGAGAAGGGCTGCTCGATGCCGACGTGCACCTCGGCGGTCACCCGATCGCCGTCGATGGCGCGGAACCAGCAGCCGCCGAGCGGGCGGATGGCGCTCGGCTGCTCGACCTCGACGAGCCCGATCGCGCCCGCCCAATACGCGCGGGCGGCCTCGGCGCCGTCGGCGGGCATCGCGAGCTGCACGTGGTGGAGCGAGATCATGCGGGCGATCCTGCCGCATCGGCGCCGCCCCCGCGAGCAGCATCGGCACCAGCAGCCACTCTTCACGCGACCGAAACACCCGCACCCAGGTCGCCAGGAGAGCCGCGACCTACACTCGGCAGAGTGACTGACACCGCAACCGCCCCCGAGCTGCAGGTCTGGCCAGGCGAGCCCTATCCGCTCGGCGCGACCTTCGACGGCACCGGCACCAACTTCGCGATCTACAGCGAGTCGGCCGACAAGATCGAGCTCTGCCTCTTCGACGACGACGACGTCGAGACGCGCATCGAGCTCATCGAGGTCGACGCCTACGTCTGGCACGCCTACCTGCCGAGCGTGCAGCCAGGGCAGCGCTACGGCTACCGCGTGCACGGCGAGTACGACCCGTCGAGCGGCCATCGCCACAATCCGAGCAAGCTGCTCCTCGACCCCTACGCGAAGGCCACCAGCGGCACCATCGAGTGGGGGCAGCCGCTGCACAGCTACGACTTCGGCGACCCGACCAGCCGCAACGACGACGACAGCGCCCCGCACATGGCGAAGGGCGTCGTCATCAACCCGTTCTTCGACTGGACGGGCGACCGCGCCCCGAACCGGCCGTACAACGAGTCCGTCATCTACGAGGCGCACGTCAAGGGCCTCACCCAGACGCACCCGGATGTGCCCGAGGCGCTCCGCGGCACCTACGCGGGCCTCGCGCATCCGTCGGTCATCGCGCACCTGAAGAAGATCGGCATCACCGCCCTCGAGCTGATGCCCGTGCACCAGTTCGTGCACGACGCGGTGCTGGTCGAGAAGGGCCTGCGCAACTACTGGGGCTACAACACGCTCAGCTTCTTCTCGCCGCACGCCGAGTACGCCGCCACGGGCGAGCGCGGCCAGCAGGTGCAGGAGTTCAAGGCGATGGTGAAGGCCATGCACGCCGCCGACATCGAGGTCATCCTCGACGTCGTCTACAACCACACGGCCGAGGGCAACCACCTGGGCCCGACGCTCAGCTGGCGCGGCATCGACAACCGCGCCTACTACCGCCTGGTCGAGGGCGACGAGCAGCACTACATGGACTACACGGGCACCGGCAACAGCCTGAACGCCGGCAGCCCGCACGCGCTGCAGCTGATCATGGACAGCCTGCGCTACTGGGTGACCGAGATGCACGTCGACGGGTTCCGCTTCGACCTCGCCGCCACCCTCGCGCGTGAGTTCTACGACGTCGACAAGCTCTCCACCTTCTTCGAGCTCGTGCAGCAGGATCCGGTGATCAGCCAGGTCAAGCTCATCGCCGAGCCCTGGGACATCGGCCCGGGCGGCTACCAGGTGGGCAACTTCCCGCCGCAGTGGACCGAGTGGAACGGCAAGTACCGCGACCAGGTGCGCGACTTCTGGCGCGGCGAGCCGACGGCGCTGGGCGAGTTCGCGAGCCGGCTGGCCGGCTCGGCCGACCTCTACGAGCACTCCGGCAGGCGACCGGTCGCCTCGATCAACTTCGTCACCGCCCACGACGGCTTCACGCTGCGCGACCTCGTCAGCTACAACGAGAAGCACAACGACGCCAACGGCGAGGACGGCAACGACGGCGAGAGCCACAACCGCTCCTACAACTACGGCGAGGAGGGGCCCACCGACGACCCCGAGATCCTCGCGACCCGCGCCCGCCAGCAGCGCAACTTCCTGGCGACCCTGCTGCTCAGCCAGGGCGTGCCGATGATCCTGCACGGCGACGAGCTCGGCCGCACGCAGCAGGGCAACAACAACACCTACGCGCAGGACTCCGAGCTCAGCTGGATCGACTGGTCGAGCGTCGACCAGCCGCTCATCGAGTTCACCGCGGCGATCGCGAAGCTGCGCCACGACCACCCGACGTTCCGCCGCAAGCGCTTCTTCACCGGCGACACGGTGCGCACCGGTGACGGCGAGCGCCTCAACGACATCGTCTGGCTGCGCATCGACGGCACGCCGATGGAGCCCTCCGACTGGGAGGGCGCCTCCGACGAGAAGGCGCTCGGCATGTACCTCAACGGCGACGGCATCGCCGGCCGCGGTGCCCGTGGCGAGCAGATCACCGACAACCACTTCCTCATCTACTGCAACGCCTCCGACGAGGAGCGCGAGCTGGTGGTGCCGCCGGCGGAGTACGCCGAGGCGTGGGATGTGCTCATCGACACGGGTGCGCAGGAGTCGTCCGAGGGCCCCATCCGGGCGGGCGAGGTGGGGCGCATCGCGCCGCGCTCGATCGCCGTGCTGCGCGAGCACCTGGCACCCGTCGACCAGGACTTCTCGGTCGCCGCGTCGATCGCGGCGACCTCCACGAGCGCGCCCGGCCCGGTGACCACGCGCGAGACGACCGCCACCGACGTGCGCCCGCTGCACGCATCCGCCCCCGCCCCGAAGCCCGGCGAGCCCATCGAGCCGGGCGACGAGGCGGTCATCCCCGAAGCCGACCCCGACCGCTGACCGCCGACCGCCGACCGCCCACCCCTGGTCGCACCACGAGGAGCCGAAGTGCACGCGCCCCGCAGCACCTACCGTCTGCAGATCACCGAGCGGTTCACGCTCTTCGACGCTGCGAAGCGGCTCGAGGCGCTCGCCGACCTCGGCGCCGACTGGGTGTACCTGTCGCCGATCCTGCAGGCCGAGCACGGCTCCGACCACGGCTACGACGTCGTCTCGCACTCGCGCGTCGACGAGTCGCGCGGGGGGGAGGCGGGGCTCGAGGCGCTGGCGGCCGAGGCGCGGCGGCTGGGCATGGGCGTGCTGGTCGACATCGTGCCCAACCACATGGGCGTCGCGGTGCCCGAGCACAACAGCTGGTGGTGGCAGGTGCTGCGCGACGGTCGCGAGAGCCCGTTGGCGGATGCGTTCGACATCGACTGGGAGGCGGGTGGCGGCAGGCTGCTGCTGCCGATCGTCGGCGACGACGACTGGTCGGCGGACGGCACGGTCGGCCACCTCGAGGTCGAGCGCGGGGCCGATGGCGACGCCGAGGCGCTGCGCTACTGGGACACCCGGCTGCCCGTCGCGCCCGGCACGGGCGAGGGCACGCCGCAGGAGGTGCTCGAGCGCCAGCACTACCGCCTGGGGCACTGGCAGCAGGCCGACGACCAGCTGAACTACCGGCGCTTCTTCGCCGTCACGACCCTCGCCGCGGTGCGGGTCGAGCTGCCAGAGGTCTTCGACTCGACGCACGTCGAGATCGCGCGCTGGTTCGACCAGCGGCTGGTGCAGGGCCTGCGCGTCGACCACCCCGACGGCCTGCGCGACCCGGCCGGCTACCTCGACGACCTCGACCGGCTGACCGGCGGCGCCTTCGTGCTGGTCGAGAAGATCCTCGAGCCGGGCGAGGAGCTGCCGCGCTGGGCGACCGCGGGCACCACCGGCTACGACACCCTCGGGCTCATCGATCGGGTGCTCACCGACCCCGCCGGCGCCGAGCCGCTGGACGAGCTCGACGCGCGCCTGCGCGGCGGCGAGCACGTCGACTGGGCCGAGCTGACGCACCGCACGAAGCGACGCATCGCCGACGGCATCCTGCGCGCCGAGGTGCTGCGGCTCGAGCGCGAGGTGCGGGCGGCGGATGCGTGGGGTCACCAGGGCGCGCCCGCCGACACCGCAGACGCGATCGCTGAGTTGCTCGCCTGCTTCCCGGTGTACCGCTCCTACCTGCCGGACGGGCTCGAGCACCTGGGCACCGCTGCGGAGCGGGCGAAGGGGCACCGACCAGAGCTGGCCGACACGATCGACGCGCTGCTGCCGGTCCTCGGCAACGCACGTCATGAGGCGGCGCTGCGGTTCCAGCAGACGAGCGGCATGGTGATGGCGAAGGGCGTGGAGGACACGGCGTTCTACCGCTACTCGCGCCTGACGAGCCTCAACGAGGTCGGCGGCGACCCCGAGGTCTTCGACGTCACGATCCACGACTTCCACACCTCGATGGCGAAGCGGCAGGCCGAGTGGCCGCTCGCGATGAACGCGCTCTCGACGCACGACACGAAGCGCGGTGAGGATGTGCGGGCGCGCATCACCACGATCGCCGAGGTGCCCGAGCGGTGGGAGGCGCTGCTCGACAAGCTGCTCGTCTTCGCGCCGAACCGCGGCCGCGCGTTCGTCAACCTGCTGCTGCAGGCGGTCGTGGGGGCCTGGCCCGCGAGCGAGGAGCGCCTGGTGGCCTACATGGAGAAGGCCGCCCGCGAGGCCGACGCCATCACGCACTGGACCGACCCCGACACGCGCTTCGAGGCGCACCTCGCCGACCTGGTGCGCAGCGTGCGCGCCGAGCCGGCGAGCCATGCCGTCGAGGCGTTCCTCGCCGACACCGAGGCCGGCTTCCGGTCGAACGTGCTGTCGGCGAAGCTGCTGAACCTCATGATCCCGGGGTTCCCCGACATCTATCAGGGCTCCGAGGCGCTCGAGCAGTCGCTCGTCGACCCCGACAACCGCCGCCCCGTCGACTGGGCGCGCATGGATGCGCTGCGGCAAGAGGCGGATGCGCCCCTCACCGGGGACTGGGACCTCGAGGTCGCGAAGGTGCGGCTCGTGCGCGAGGCCCTGCGGCTGCGCCGGGCACATCCGGAGCGCTTCGACCGCTACGAGGCCGTGCGCGCGTCGGGCGAGGCCGAGCAGCACGTGCTCGCCTTCGATCGCGGCGGCGCGATCGCGATCGCGACGCGGCTGCCGATCGGCCTGGCCGCCCGGGGCGGCTGGGGCGAGACCACGCTGCACCTGCCTCCGCGCGGCGACGACGGCGCGCGGTGGCGCGACCTGCTCACCGGCCGGGTCGTCTCCGGCGGCGAGACGCGGCTGGCGAGCCTGCTCGACATGCTGCCCGTGGCGCTGCTCACGCTCGTCGACTGATCCGCACCCGCGGGTCTCGAGACGCGTCGAGACCGACCCTTGTCCGGCGATCCTCGACGCGGCTATCCTGCGCCCATGACGGCCGTCGACGACGAGGTGCGCAGCCCCCGATCCACCTGGATCGCGGTGCTCGGGCTCGTGCTGCTGTTCGCCGTCTGGGCGGTGTTCGCGTGGCAGGGCGTGCTCTTCACGCAGTGGCTGTGGGCGACGCTGCCGAACGACTTCGGCGCGAGCGTCACGACCGCCCTGTACACCTCGATCACCTGGGTGGTGCTGCTCGGCACCTTCCTGCTGCTGCTCGGCGCGCTGCGCAGCAACGGCCTGCGGGTGCTCGACGGGGCGCTCGGCCTGGCGGTCGGCGGTGTGGGCATCTTCGCGGCGCTCTCGATCGCCGCGACCGAGGCGGCGGCCAACTCTCCCGCGCAGACCGACCGCATGCTCGAGTGGTTTGCGGCCAGTGCCGCGGTGGTGGGCGGCGTGCTGCTGCTGACGGCGCCGCTGCTGCAGCGGCATCGCGCACCGCGTCCGACGCCGCTCCGTCGCGCCTGACATGGTCGACCACGCGCCGACGGCCGCGCCGACCGCCCCGCGGCCAGGCGATCAGCGGGGCGGTCCTCCGTGGACCCTCTTCGTCGGCCTCGGAGTGCTCTGGATCGGGCTGGCGTCGGTCACGCCGATGATCCTGATGCTCTCGCTGTGGTCGACCGTCGGAGACCAGGGACTCGATCCCTGGGTGGGACTGGGCGTCCCTATCGCGGCACTGCTGCTGCTCGCGACGACGCTGGTGCTGGCGGGGCTGGGGCACCGCTGGGCGCGCTGGGTCGTCATCGCGCTAGCTGCCTTCGTGGCGCTGCAGGTCGTGCTGATCGCTGCTACAGCGCAAGTGACGCCGGCGATCCTCATCCTGCTGGTGGCGGGAGCGATCGGGCTGGCCGCCGTGCTGCTGGCCGCGCCCGTGACGGGCCGCTGGTATCGCGAGCACCCGCGCAGGCGGCGATCGCGCGCTGCGGGCTGACGACCTGCGCTGACCTGCGCTCGGCGGGCGACGCTCGCGCACACCGCGCGCTGAGGCGCCGATGCGACGATGGGCGGCATGAGCGAGCTGCACGAGTACCGGGTCTGGGCGCCGTCGGCCGAGCGGATGCGCGTGGTCGCCGGCGAGGAGAGCGTCGAGATGACGCGCGCCGAGGACGGCTGGTGGCACGCGCTCGCGGCGCGCGGCGACTACGGCTTCCAGATCGGCGACGACGACGCGGTGCGGCCCGACCCGCGGAGCCTGCGCCAGCCGCGCGGAGTGCACGAGCGCTCCCGCGTGTGGGACGCATCCGCCCACGACTGGGCAGACGGCGGCTGGACGGGCCGGCCGATCGCCGGGGGAGTGCTCTACGAGCTGCACATCGGCACGTTCACGCCCGAGGGCACCCTCGATGCGGCGGCCGAGCGGCTCGGCCACCTGCTCGAGCTCGGCGTCACGCACGTCGAGCTGCTGCCCGTGAACGGCTTCAACGGCACGCACAACTGGGGCTACGACGGCGTCGCGTGGTTCGCGGTGCACGAGGGCTACGGCGGCCCCGACGCCTACCAGCGCTTCGTCGACGCCGCCCACGCCGCGGGGCTCGCCGTGGTGCAGGACGTCGTGCACAACCACCTCGGCCCCTCCGGCAACTACCTGCCGCTGTTCGGCCCGTACCTCTCGAGCGAGGGCCGGTCGACGTGGGGCGAGCACCTGAACCTGGCCGAGCCGGCGGTGCGCCGCATGGTGCTCGACAACGTGCGGTTCTGGTTCGAGCAGATGCACGTCGACGCGCTGCGGCTCGACGCCGTGCACGCGCTGCGCGACGAGGCGTGGGTCGAGCGGGGCGGCGTGCACATCCTCGAGCAGATGGCGGTCGAGACCGCGGCGCTCGCGGCGCACCTGGGGCGGCCGCTCGAACTGATCGCCGAGAGCGACCTCAACGACCCGACGCTCATCACGCCGCGCGAGGCCGGCGGCTACGGCCTCGACGCGCAGTGGTCCGACGACCTGCACCACGGCCTGCACGTGGCGCTCACCGGCGAGACCGACGGCTACTACGCCGACTTCGCGCCGCTGTCGGCGCTCGCGAAGGCGCTCGAGCGCGGCTTCTTCCACGACGGCACCTTCTCGTCGTTCCGGGGTCGCGACCACGGGCATCCGATCGACCTCGACCGCTCGCTCTCGTGGCGGCTGGTCGTGAGCGCGCAGAACCACGACCAGATCGGCAACCGCGCCCGCGGCGACCGCATCACCGAGGCGCTCACCGAGTCGCAGCTGCTGTGCGCGGCGCTCGTGCTCTACGCCGGGCCGTTCACGCCGATGCTGTTCATGGGCGAGGAGTGGGCCGCGTCGACCCCGTTCCAGTTCTTCACCTCGCACCCGGAGCCCGAGCTCGGCCGCGCCACCGCCGAGGGCAGGCTCGAGGAGTTCGAGCGGATGGGGTGGGATCCGTCGGTCGTGCCCGACCCGCAGGATCCGGCGACCTTCGAGCGCTCGAAGCTCGACTGGCGCGAGCTGGGGGGCGAGCGGCACGCGCGCGTGCTCGACGGCTACCGGCAGCTGGCCCGGCTGCGGCGCGAGCTCGAGCCGCTCACCGACCCGCACTGGCGGCGCAGCCGCGTGGAGGTCGACGACGAGGCCCGCGTGCTGCGGCTGGTGCGCGGCGCCGACACCCCTGACGCGGTCGAGATCGTCATCAACTTCGGCGCGGAGCCGCAGACGGTGCCGGTGACCAAGCGGCGCCTGCGCTTCGCGACCGATCCCGCCGTCGCGGTCGACGAGCAGCTGACGCTGCCGCCCGGGAGCGGCGCGCTGCTCGACTGACTCGGGCGCCGGGCCGCGATCCCAGCGGCTACCGTTGCACCGTGACCCAGACCGTCGGCGAGCTCGACTTCCCCTTCCACGGCTTCCTCGAGAGCCGACGCGGGCCGATCGTCGAGATCGCGCTCTCGAACCCGCCGATGCAGCTCGCCCGTACCTATGTGCTGGTGCCGGAGGGTGCCGGCGAGATCCCGCCCGGCACCTACTCGACGATGATCAAGCAGGTCGTCGACCTCGACGAGCTCGGCTCTTGGATGGTCGAGATCGACCTCGAGCCCGAAGCTCGCGGAAACGAGGTGCGCACCGACACGACGCTCGACGACGAGTGGGAGTCCGACGAGCGCGACCTGCTCATCGCCTCGCACGCCGAGTTCTTCCAGCCGCAGTCGCAGCCCGCCGAGCGGGAGGGCGAGCAGCCGGTCAACCCCTACGGGCTCTGGGCGCTCGACGCGCAGGGCAAGGCGTTCCGCGTCGAGGCCGAGCGCGACGAGGAGTCGGGCGGCCTCGTCGTCGAGCCCGCGACCCGCTTCGGCAAGGCACTGCACCCGTGGGCCTACGGCGCCGTGCGCGCCGACACGCTCGAGATCGAGCCCGGCGCGCTCGAGGGTCCCGATGCGCTCCTCGATCTGCAGCTCTACGTCGCCGACGGCGACGACGATCGCGAGTACGAGCGATGGCTCGTCGGCACGCGACGTGCCATCGAGGCCGAGGCGACGCATCCGCTGCCCGATTTCGATCCCGGTCAGTGGATGCGTTGGCTCACCCCCGTAGGCGGCGGCGACCCGGTCGCGTTCGGCGGCTTCCTGTTCCCGGAGGGGCGGACGGTCGAGCTGCAGCCGGTGATGCCGAACGAGCCCGAGTGGGCTGCCGGTCGCGTGCTGACGATCCCGCGCGAGCGCCCCGACCAGGAGTTCGAGGGTCGCCGCGAGGTGACCGTCTACGGCAAGTCGTTCAAGGAGCTGCGCTCGTCGGTCGCGAAGGTCAAGAAGAAGCCGGCGACCCCGATCGGGCGCTTCGTGCTCGAGGCCGAGGGCTTCATGCCTGAAGGCTGGAGCGCCCTGGGCTGAGGCCCGCTGGCCACTGCCCGCTGCCGCGTGCGACGCGGCGCGATTCCGGTACGCGGATGCGTCCGAGAGCGTCCCCGAGCGGCAAGCGCGTACCGGAGATGGCCGGTCCGGCGTCAGGCGTGCACCGGCTCCGGGCACGCGAAGCGCCGGCGGTAGGCCGACGGCGCCACGCCCAGCTGGCGGGTGAAGTGATGCCGCAGCAGCGCGGCGGTGCCGAATCCCGCCTGCTGGGCCACCGCATCCAGCCCCAGATCGGTCGCCTCGAGCAGCGCCTGCGCGCGCTGCACGCGCTGCGAGGTGAGCCACGCCGCGGGCGTGGTGCCCAGCTCGTCGCGGAACCGCCGCGCGAACGTGCGCTCCGACAGGTTCGCGCGGCGCGCGAGCTCGGCGACCGAGTGCTCCTCGTCGAGGTGCTCGGCCATCCAGTCGATCAGCGGCGCAAGCGTCTCTGCGCGCTGCTCGGCCACGGGCCCGACGGCGAACTGGCTCTGGCCGCCGTCGCGCAGCGGCGGCACCACCATCGACCGGGCGATCGTGGCAGCCACCTGCGCGCCCTGCAGCTCGCGGATCAGGTGCAGCGATGCGTCGATGGCGGCGGCGGTGCCGGCGCTCGAGGTGACGGGCCCGTCGTCGACCCAGAGGGCGTCGCGCTCGACGACGAGCTCGGGGAACTGGGCGGCCAGGTCGTCGGCGTGCGCCCAGTGGGTCGCGATCCGACGGCCGTCGAGCACCCCGGAGCGGGCGGCGACGAAGGCGCCCGTGCACATGGTCAGCACCCGAGCGCCGCGGGCCACCGCGCGCTGCAGCACGCGGGCCACGGGCAGGCTGCACTCCACATCGGTGCTGCACTGCTCGTAGGGCGTGACGATCACGATGTCGGCCTCGTCGGCGAAGGCGAGATCCTCCTCGACCATCACCGGCAGGCCGAGGCCGCCGGCGACGCGCACCGGTCCGGGCGTGGGCGTGACGACGCGGAAGTCGTTGCGGGGCACGCCGCGATCGGTGCGGTCGGTGCCGAAGACCTCAGCGGCCACCGCCAGCTCGAACGCGCTCACCTCGTCGTCGATGATGCAGGCGACTCGCAGCATGGTGACCTCCTCGTCGACGCGGCGAAACGGCATTGGCAGAATCTTATCGAGTATTGACCATTCTGCCACTGGTGGCGGGATCTTGACAAGCGCAGACTTTCTGCCATGAACACCACCTTCCTCTTCCTCCTCGTCGCCCTCGCTGCCGTCGCACTGCTTGGCACCCTCGTCGCACTCCTCCGTCAGCGTGCCCCGCGCGTCGCCGCCGACCCGGAGCGCCTCGCGCAGCTGCGCGACCGCACCGACGATCGCGAGGCTCGCCGCCTCGCGGTCGAGACCGAGGAGCGCATCGCGCACCAGCTCGACGCCCCGGGCAACGGCCTCGCACCCCAGCTCACGCAGCCCGCCGGCCCGCGTCCGAAGCAGCTCGCCGACGCCCGGCTCTGGGCCGGCGCCGTGTGAACCCGCGCCACGCGCACCGCCGCCCGCCGCCGCCGGAGATCGCCTCTGGCGGCGGCGCCGCGTCAGGCGCATCATCGGAGCATGGACAACTGGTTCAGCTCCGTCGCGATGGATCCCACGTGGCCCGCCGTCGTCGCGGCGATCGGCACCTCCGGAGCGATCGCCACCGTCATCATGCTCGTGCGCCAGCGCGAGCCGCGCCGCAAGCCCGACGCCGAGCGCATCGCCAGACGCCGCGAGCCGCGCAGCGCCCACTGACCGTCGCTCACGCACAATGGAGGCATGCGCCTCGCGAACGCCCGCCTGCTCGACGGCTCCCTGACCGACATCGACATCGTCGACGGCGACATCGAGCGGGTGAGCCCTGCGGGGTCGACGCCGTCGGCGGGGGAGCGGCGCGACCTCGAGGGCGCGACGGTCATCCCGGGCCTCTGGGACGAGCACACCCACATGGGCCAGTGGGCCCGGCACCGCACGCGTCGATCCGTGCTCGAGGCCCCCACCGCCGAGGCGGCGGCCGCCATCGCCGCCGAGACGGCGCGGCAGCACGAAGGCCCCGAACCGCTCGTGCTCGTCGGCATGCGCGACGGCCTCTGGCCCGCCCCGCCCACCCGTGAGCTCCTCGACCGCGCGACCGGCGGCATCCCCACCCTGATCGTGTCGAGCGACGTCCACTGCTCCTGGCCCAACTCGGCGATGCTCGAGCGACTCGGCATCGAGCTCGACGAGCCCCTGCTGCGCGAGGACGCGGCGTTCGCCGCCCTCAGCACGGTCGAGCGGATGCTCGACAGCGACACGCTCGATCGTCACGTCGTCGACGCCCTGGCCGCCGCTGCCGCGCGCGGCGTCGTGGGCGTCGTCGACCTCGAGTTCGACGATGCCGTCGGCGACTGGATGCGCCGGAGCGGCTCGACACCGCTGCGTGTCGAGGTCGGCATCTACGCCAAGGATCTCGAGCTCGCCGCGGAGCGCGGGCTGCGCACCGGCGACAGCCTCGGCGGGCGAGCGCGCGTCGGCCGCTTCAAGGTGATCTCGGACGGCTCGCTCGGCACCCGCACGGCGTGGACGGCGCATCCGTACGGGCACGGCGACGAGCCGCGCACCGGCGTGCGCAACGTCGACGATGCCGAGCTCGACCGGCTGCTCGCGCGCGCGACCGAGCTCGGCATCGACGCGAGCGTGCACGCGATCGGCGACGCGGCGGTGACCGCGGCGATCGACGCCTTCGAGCGTGCCGGGCGAGACGCGAGCCGCCGCGGCCGCATCGAGCACGCGCAGCTCGTCGCCGGCGTCGACATCCCGCGCCTGGCGACGCTCGGCATCACGGCCTCGCTCCAGCCCGAGCATGCCCTCGACGACCGCGAGCTGACCGCCGCGCTCTGGGCCGACCGCAGCCGCGACGCCTTCCGCCTGCGGTCGCTGCTCGACGCCGGCGTCGGCGTGGTGCTCGGCTCCGACGCGCCGGTCACGCCCCTCGACCCGTGGCTCGCGATCGCCACCGCCGTCACCCGTACGCGCGGCGACGAGCAGCCCTGGCAGCCCGAGGAGGCCATCACGCTCGCCGAGGCGATCGCCGTCTCGAGCCGCACCCGCATCGCGCCGGGCGAGCCCGCCGACCTGGTCGTGCTCGGCGCCGAGCCCCCGCGCGTCGGCTCGCCGAACGAGATCGCCGCCGCGCTGCGCAGCATGCCCATCGCGCAGACCCTGATCGCGGGCGAGACGGTCTTCGACGCCGCACGCACCCGCACGGGCACGCTGCAGCACTGACGCCCGGCGGCGGCGCACCGTGTCGTGCGCCCTGCGATCTCGAACAGCGGATGCGTCGGCTCGTTGTCGGTTCGTCACAACCGACCGCGCACCCTCCGACAGCGCGGTTGCGGCCTGAGCCAAGCCTCGGGCGGCCCGCTGGCGGCGCGCCTACCGTGGGAGCCATCCGCACCTGAAGGGGGAGCCATGGCCGACCGCACCGACCGCCAGCCGTCCACGAGTCCGCGTCTCCAGGGCAAGGTCGACGTCGAGTGGCTCGGCCGCGACCTGCTCGGCACCTGGGCCGACAAGCGCCTCGCCGCGCGTGCCAAGGTCGCCGACCCGCGCTTCCAGCGCATCGACGACCTCACGATGGCCGACCACCGGGCCCGCACGCTCGTGCAGCTGCAGCAGCTCGTCGACGACGGCGCCGTGCTCGCGGCGTTCCCGACGAGGCTCGGCGGCCAGGACGACCACGGCGGCAACATCGCCGGCTTCGAGGAGCTCGTGCTCGCCGACCCGAGCCTGCAGATCAAGTCGGGTGTGCAGTACGGGCTGTTCGGCGCGGCGGTGCTGCACCTGGGCACCAAGCACCACCACGACACGTTCCTGCCGCCCATCATGCGCTTCGAGGTGCCCGGCGCGTTCGCGATGACCGAGACCGGCCACGGCTCGGACGTCGCCTCGATCGCCACCACCGCCACCTACGACGAGGCCGCCGAGGAGTTCGTCATCCACACGCCGTTCCGCGGCGCCTGGAAGGACTACCTCGGCAACGCTGCGCTGCACGGCAAGCACGCGGTCGTCTTCGCGAAGCTCATCACCCGCGGCGTCGACCACGGCGTGCACGCCTTCTACGTGCCGCTGCGCGACGACGCCGGTGCCTTCCTGCCCGGCATCGGCGGCGAGGACGACGGCTACAAGGGCGGCCTCAACGGCATCGACAACGGCCGGCTGCACTTCACCGACGTGCGCGTCCCCCGCACCAACCTGCTCAACCGCTATGGCGACGTCGCCCCTGACGGCACCTACTCGAGCCCGATCGAGAGCCCGGGCCGTCGCTTCTTCACCATGATCGGCACGCTCGTGCAGGGCCGCGTCTCGCTCGACGGCGCCGCGGTGGTCGCCCAGCAGGCGGCGCTCGCGATCGCGATCCGCTACGGCGCCGAGCGCCGACAGTTCAACGCGTCCAGCGATGTGCAGGAGGAGGTGCTGCTCGACTACCGGCGGCACCAGCGGCGCCTCTTCACGCGCCTGGCGAAGTCGTTCGCGCAGCGCTACGCGCACGAGATCCTGCTGACGAAGTTCGACGGCGTGTTCTCGGGCCGCACCGACACCCCCGACGAGCGCGAGGATCTCGAGACGCTCGCCGCCGGCCTGAAGGCGCTCTCGACCTGGCAGGCGCTCGACACACTGCAGGAGGCGCGCGAGGCCTGCGGCGGCGCCGGCTTCCTGGGCGAGAACCGCCTCGTGCAGCTGCGCGCCGACCTCGACATCTACGTGACCTTCGAGGGCGACAACACCGTGCTGCTGCAGCTGGTCGGCAAGCGGCTGCTGGGCGACTTCGCCAAGCAGTTCAAGGGCGCGTCGAAGGCCGACATCGCGCGCTTCGCCGCCGACCAGTTCTTCGACCGCGCCACTTCGGTCGCGGGCCTGCGCACCCTCTCGCAGGATGTGAAGGACCTCCGCAACGTGAAGAAGTCGTCGCTGGCGCTGCGCGACCGCGACGTGCAGCGCGAGCTGCTCGAGGAGCGGGTCGAGACGATGGTCGCCGAGATCGCCGGTCGTCTGCGCCACGCGCCGAAGGAGCAGGCGCTCGCCGCGGCCGCGTTCAACGCCGAGCAGCACGAGCTCATCGAGGCCGCGCGGGCGTGGGTCGAGCTGCAGCAGTACGACGCGCTCGACGCCGCGGTGGAGCGCGCACCCGAGGCGACCAAGAAGGTCATGACGCACCTGCGCGACCTGTTCGCGCTCACGATCGTCGAGGAGCACGCCGCTTGGCACCTCGAGAACGGTCGCCTCTCGGGCGCCCGCTCGAAGGCCGTCACCTCGACCATCGACCGGCTGCTGCAGAAGCTGCGCCCGCACGCGCTCGACCTCGTCGAGGCGTTCGGCTTCGGCGACGAGCACCTGCGCGCGAAGATCGCGACCGGTGCCGAGGGCCGCCGCCAGGCTGAGGCGATGGCGCACTTCGAGGCGCTGCGGGCATCGGGCGAGCTGCCCACGCCCGAGAAGCAGCACCGCGCCTCCGAGCCCGGCGCACAGCCGATCGCGGTCGCGGGGGCGGCGCCCGTGCCGCCGTCGGCCGTGATGTCGGCGGCGACGCCCGACTCGGTGTCCGCACCGTCGGCGGATGCGGCTGAAGACGCCCAGGGCGCGCAGGTCGCGGCGCGCTGACCCGCCCACCGCAGGAGCTGGGCCCGGCCGCGAGAGCGGCCGGGCCCCTTCCATGACCAGGCCTTCCATGATGAACGCATAGCGCACATGCGCCATGCGGCATTGCGTACGCCATACGCTGAAACCATCCGGGGTCCCGACCATGCAGGTCGGCTGGCCCCCACCGGCTGGGAAGTCGCCGTCGACCCCGAGGGGGCAGCATGACCACGATGACCGCTACCGAGGTGACCCATGGTCCCCTGCGCTCCACGATGCGCGCCTCCGAGCGCTCCGAGGAGGATCGTCGCGCTGACTTCCGCGTCGTCGCGAAGGCTGTGCGCGACGCGGGCCTCCTCGAGCGCACCGTGGGCTTCTACGCCGGGCTGATGGTCATCCTGGGTGTCGCGCTCGTCGGCCTCCTGGTCGGCTCGTTCCTGCTCGGCGACAGCTGGTTCCAGCTGCTCATCGCCGGTGCCTTGGGCATCGTGCTGACGCAGATCGCGTTCATCGCCCACGAGGCCTCGCACCGGCAGGTGCTGAAGTCGGGTCCCGCGAACGACCGGCTCGGTCGCATCCTCGCCGCCGGTGTGGTGGGCATCAGCCACCAGTGGTGGATGACGAAGCACTCCCGCCATCACGCCAACCCCAACCAGATCGGGCGCGACCCCGACATCGAGATCGACACGATCTCGTTCCTGCCGAGCGACGCGAAGAAGGCACGCGGCCTGCAGCGCTGGGTCACCCGTCACCAGGGCTGGCTGTTCTTCCCGCTGCTGACCTTCGAGGGCGCGAACCTGCACGTGCGCTCGATCATCACGCTGCTCGAGCGTCGTCCGGTCGTCGGCCGCTGGATCGAGCTCAGCCTCATCGCCGTCCGCTTCGCCGTGCTGATCACCTTCCTGCTGTGGGTCATGCCGCCGCTCATGGCGCTCGCCTTCCTCGGCGTGCAGCTCGCCGTCTTCGGCATCGGCATGGGCGCCTCGTTCGCGCCGAACCACAAGGGGATGCCGACCGTCGGCCGCGACGCGAAGCTCGACTTCTTCACGAAGCAGGTGCGCACGTCGCGCAACGTCCGCGGCTTCGGCATGACGGCGCTGCTGGGCGGCCTGAACTACCAGATCGAGCACCACCTGTTCCCGAACATGGCGCGCCCGCACCTGCGCAAGGCGAGCGACATCGTGCGCGCCCACTGCGCCACGCACGGCATCGTCTACACGGAGACCGACCTGGTCGGCGCCTACGGCGCGGTGGTCGCCTACCTGAACCGCGTCGGCCTCGCGGCGCGCGACCCGTTCGACTGCCCCATGCTCGACAAGCGGCGATGAGCCGGAGGCCGCTGCGCCACGCCATCGCCGCGCTCCACTGGGCGCTCAGTCCTTGGAAGCTCATCCGTGAGCAGCCGGCCTACGAGGGGCCGCGCCTGCTGATCGGCGCCCCGCACACCTCGAACCGCGACTTCGTGCTGATGCTCGCGATCTCGTGGGATGCGAGGCTCGCCGTGCGCTGGCTCGGCAAGCGAGAGCTCTTCGAGGGTCCCTTCGGCCGCGTCATGCACTGGCTCGGCGGCATCCCGGTCGATCGCGACGACCCTGCCGGGCTCGTCGATCGCGTGGTCGAGCTCGCACGCAGCGATCCGCGCGCGGCGATCGTCGTCACGCCCGACGGCACGCGCAGCTCGCAGCAGTGGCGCAGCGGTTTCTACCGCATCGCGCTCGAGGCGGGGGTGCCGATCACGCTCGGCTTCGTCGACTCGACCACCCGCACCACGGGCCTCGGACCGACCATGCACCTGACCGGTGATGTGCCGGCAGACATGGAGCGCATCCGCGCCTTCTACGCCGACAAGCGCGGCATCCGGCCCGAGCGCACCACCGAGCCGCGCCTCGCCGACGAGGCCGGCCTGGCCGAGCGCCTCGCCGAGGAGCGCGGTCTGCGCTGAGCGCAGGGCACCGCGCCGACGCCACCCCTGGCGCCCGTCCCCGGCCGCTGTCACGATGAGCGCATGGACCAGCAGCCAGTGCACGAGATCAGCGAGGCGGAGTGCCACAAGCTCTTCGCCGCCTTCGAGTTCGGGCGCATCGCGTTCCGGGTCGGTGAGCTGCTCGAGGTGTTCCCGATCAACTACCACGCCGACGGCCGCGAGATCACGTTCCGCACCGCTCCCGGGACGAAGCTGGCCGGCGTGCTCCTCGCCGAAGACGTCGTGTTCGAGATCGACCACATCGGCGCCAAGGAGGCGTGGAGCGTGATCGGGCACGGCAAGGCGCGTCGACTCGAGTCGAGCGACGAGGTCGAGGCGGCGTCGCGGCTGCCCATCCACCCGCTGGTGCCGACCGTCAAGCGCGAGTTCGTGCGCATCGACCTGACGCGGGTCTCCGGCCGTCGCTTCCACCGCTGGGCACAGCCCGACCCCGACGCCGAGCCGCTGGTCGACTCGACCGACTGAGCTCAGCCGGCCATCACGCCTCGCCGCCCGAGGAGCCACCGACCGCGGCGCCGCCGCCGGCCCGGATCGCGTGCGCCGGCCGCCGACCGTCGATGCGCGCCGCCGCCCACAGCACGAAGATCGCCTGGGCGAGCTCGAGCGCCCCGGTGACCTCGAGCGACGGCCGGTAGCGCCACGCGCCCTCCGGCACGACCTCGGCGACCCGCTGGCCTTCGCGTGTGAGGTCGAAATGCAGCCGGCCCGCCAGCCAGCTGGTCGTGCGCGTCAGCTCGAGCGGTCCCTGCAGGCCTGCCATCCGCCAGGTCGACTGCCAGATGCGGCCGCGCTCGACGCCGAGCCGGTCGCGGCCGTCGAGCGCCCCGATCAGCCCTTCCGGCTCGCTCCGGTAGCTCCATTCGCCATCGCCGAGCGAGAAGGTGGGCCGCAGGCTCCAGAACCGATCGCCGGTGCGCGCCGCCTCGACCCCGTCCGCGCTGACGACGCCCGCATCCCACCGATATCGCATGTCCCGCACCCTAGAGGAGCGGGCGTCGAGACCGCCGAGCGGGAATGCCGCGGCCCTCGCGCCGCGTTGACTGCTCTGAGAGCAACCGAGGGAGCCGCATGTCGCAGCCGTCCGAGTCGACCACGAGCGAGATCGACCGACCACTCGAGACCCTCACGGTCGGCATCCTCGGCGCCGGCAAGATCGGCACCGTGCTCGCGCGCCTCGCGATGGCCGCCGGTCACCGCACGCTCATCGCGGCGTCCGGCAAGCCGGAGCGCATCCGCCTGATCACCGAGTACCTGGCGCCGGGCGCCGAGGCCATGACGGCGGCGGATGCGGCTGCCGCGGCCGACGTCGTCATCCTCGCCCTGCCGCTCGGGCAGTACGAGCAGCTGCCCGTGGCCGAGCTCGACGGCAAGGTCGTCATCGACGCGATGAACTACTGGTGGGAGACCGACGGCATCCGCGACGAGTTCACCGACCCGGAGCGCTCGACCAGCAGCCTCGTGCAGGCCTTCCTGCCGGGCTCGCGCGTCGTGAAGGCGTTCAACCACATGGGCTACCACGACTTGGCCGACTGGCCCCGGCCCGCCGGCAGCGCGCAGCGCAAGGCGATCGCGATCGCCGGCGACGACGCGGTCGACACCGCGCTGGTCGCGAGGCTCGTGGATGCGTTCGGCTTCGACCCCGTGGTGCTCGACTCGCTCGAGGGGGGCCTGCGCCTGCAGCCCGGGTTCCCGGCGTTCGGTGCGAACGAGGACGCCGCGACGCTGCGCGAGCTGCTCGCCGCCTAGGCCTGAGCGCCGACCGGGCCGGATCCGGGCGGCTCGCCATCGGCGTGTCGCGCGGTGAGGATTGCCGCACCAAAGACGAAGCCCCCGCTCAAGCGGGGGCTTCCGTGGTGGCTCCGACCGGCATCGATCCGGTGACCTTTCGATTTTCAGTCGAACGCTCTACCAACTGAGCTACAGAGCCATGCTCCGAGGAGCCGACGGGCGATGCCCGCCCTTGCACAAGGCCCTCTCTTTCGAGAGGGCCGGGGCAATGGCGACCCTGACGGGACTTGAACCCGCGACCTCCGCCGTGACAGGGCGGCGCGCTAACCAAACTGCGCTACAGGGCCATTCTGGTAGTACCCATCGTACAGACAGAATCCGCAGTGAGTGACCCCAACGGGATTCGAACCCGTGCTGCCGCCGTGAAAGGGCGGTGTCCTAGGCCGCTAAACGATGGGGCCATGCGCCGGAGCACATGACTACCGAGGGAAGACGTTACAGCACGGTCGCACTGTCCTGCAAACCGAGCGCCAGAATGCCTCGCGTCGCACCGATCGCCGGACACGCCCGCTCAGTGTTCGCTGAATCCAACCTTCATGTGGAAGATGAAAGTTGGTAGCATTGCGCCCATTGTGTCGTGACACCCGCCCGACCGCGGTGCACGATGAGTGCGAAGGCAGCGAGAGCTGCGAACAGGAGCGACATGGCCCAGCCCGACCAGCCGGCACGAGCCGAGGCGATCCGCGCGCGTCTGCGCGGACTGCGCCGAGGTGTCGTCACCGCCGCCGCGGTGGCCGGCATGGTGCTCGTGCTCGTCGTCCCCGGCACCCCCGCGGCGCAGGCGGTCGACGAGTGGGGGTTCCCGACCTGGGAAGAGGTCGAGGCGGCTCGCGGCGACGAGGCGGCGAAGAACCAGCAGATCGCCGACATCCGGGCGCTCATCGGTCAGCTCGAGTCGGACCTCTCGAGCGCCCAGGCGCTCGCCCAGCAGCGCGCGGCGGAGGCGATCGAGGCGCAGCGCGTGCACGACGAGGCCGTCGCGGTCGCCGACCGGCTGCAGCAGCAGGCCGACGAGGCGCTGGCGCGCGCCGAGGAGTCGGAGGTCGCTGCCGGCCAGCTCGCCGCGCAGCTCGCCCGCTCGGGCGGCACCGGAGACATGAGCGCTGAGCTCTTCGCGAACCCTGGCTCCGCAGACACGTGGCTGTACCGGCTCGACGTCATGGACCGCGTCGCCGGCACCGCCGATTCGCTCTACGAGCGCGCGCAGCAGGATGCGAACACCGCTGCGTCCCTGCAGGCTCAGGCGGTCGTCGCCCGCGACGCCCTCCAGGCGCTCAAGGAGGCAGCCGACGCCGCGCTCGAGGCGGCCAACGCCGCCGCCGCGCTCGCCGAGGAGGCGGTTGCGAGAGAGCGCGAGCACCGCGTCGAGCTCGAGACCCAGCTGAGCGTGCTCGAGGGGAACCGCGCCGCGACAGAGGCCGACTACGCGGCCGGCCAGTGGTGGCAGGAGTACTTGGCCGAGCAGGAGCGCATCCGCCTCGCCGAGGAGGCCCGGCTGGCCGAGGAGGCGCGGCAGCGATGGCTGGCCGAGCTGCAGCGGCTCGCAGACGAGGCCGCCGCAGCGGCCGCTGCAGCGGCGCAGAGCAACGCCGGCAGCGGCAGCAGCAGCGGCAGCAGCGGAGGCGGAGGCGGAGGCGGAGGCAGCGTCGTGCCGGTCGCGCCCCCGGCCGGCAGCGGCTGGCAGACGCCGCACTACGGCCGCTTCACCTCGGCGTACGGCATGCGCAACGATCCGACTGGCAAGCTCGGCTACAAGCTGCATGGCGGCGTCGACCTCGCTGCCGGCTGCCTCTCGCCGATCGTCGCCCCCGCCGACGGCACGGTGTCGTTGCGCGGCCGTGACATCTACGGCGCCAACATCCTCTACCTGAACCACGGCGGCGGCGTGCAGACCGAGTACGCGCACATGGCCTATCCGGCGACCGTCGGCGCCGGCACGCGCGTGAGCCGCGGCCAGGTCATCGGCTACGAGGGCACCACCGGCCTCTCGACCGGCTGCCACCTGCACTTCCAGGTGCGCATCAACGGCTCGCTCGTGAACCCGGAGTCGTTCCTGGGGGCGCGCGGCGTCTACCTGCGCTGACCGAGCCGGGGCGAGCGCAGACGGGACGGACGCGCTCGGCCGGCCCCGCGCATCCGCTCTGCATCGACGACTGCACCGACGACGAAGGGGCGCACCAGCCGGTGCGCCCCTTCGTCTCTGTGCGTCAGTCGTTGACGTCGCGCCCGCCCTCGGGCTTCTCGACGGCCTCGCCGGTCTGGTCGCCGTGCGCGGCGTCAAAGGCGGCGTAGCCGGCCTGCACGGTGGCCTCGGCCTCGGCCGCGCCCTCCCAGCCGCCGAGCTTCGCCCACTTGCCGGGTTCGAGGTCCTTGTAGTGCATGAAGAAGTGCTCGACCTCGTTGCGCAGCTGCTGCGGCACGTCGTCGATCTCCTGGATGTGCGACCAGCGCGGGTCCTTGTCGAGCACGCAGATGACCTTGGTGTCGATGCCGCCGTCGTCCTCCATGTTGAGCTGGCCGACGGGGCGCACCTTCACGAACACGCCCGGCGGCACCGGGAAGTCGAGCAGCACGAGCGCGTCGACCGGGTCGCCGTCGAGGCCGAGCGTGCCCTCGAAGAAGCCGTAGTCGGTGGGGTAGACGAAGGTCGTGAACAGCACGCGGTCGAGGTACACCCGGCCGGTCTCGTGGTCGACCTCGTACTTGTTGCGGCTCCCCTTGGGGATCTCGATGACGACGTCGTAGCTGGCCAACGGGGGCCCTTTCTCGCGGGGGTCGGGAATCGGCATAAGGTTACTTCATGCCCGAAAACGACCGTCGTCCGCGGCTGACACCTGCCGTCGCCGACGTGCGGAGGGCAGTGCGCGAGTCGGTCGTCGACCTGCCGGAGGGCTCGCTCGTGCTGGTCGCCCTGTCGGGCGGACCCGACTCGCTCGCGCTCGCCGCGGCCACCGCGTTCGAGGCGGCCCGAGGCGGTCTGCGCGCCGGCGCGGTGATCGTCGACCACCAGCTGCAGCCGGGCAGCGCGGAGGTCGCCGAGCGCGCCGCGGCACAGGCGCGCGACCTCGGGCTCGACCCGGTGCGGATCATGCCCGTGCACGTCGCGCACGACGGCAGCCCCGAGGCTGCGGCCCGGCAGGCGCGCTACGCGGCCTTGCTGCAGGTCCGCAAGGAGCTGGGCGCAGCGGTCGTGCTGCTCGGCCACACGCTCGACGACCAGGCCGAGACCGTGCTCATCGGCCTCGCCCGCGGCTCCGGCTCCGAGAGCCTCTGGGGCATGCACTCGCGCATCGGCTTCCTGCGCCGGCCGCTGCTGCAGGTGCGGCGCGCGACCACCCACCAGTCGTGCCGCGACCTGGGCCTCGACGCCTGGAGCGACCCGCACAACGACGACGACCGCTTCCTGCGCGTGCGCGTGCGGCACCGCGTGCTGCCGATGCTCGACGAGGTGCTCGGCGGCGGGGTCGCCCTCGCGCTCACGCGCACCGCCGACACCCTGCGCGAGGACGCCGAGGCCCTCGCCCACTTCGCGCAGGAGCAGATCCTCGACCTGGTCGAGCACGCCGAGGGCGGTCTCTCGCTCGACGTGGGCGGGCTGGGCGCGAACCCGCCGGCGCTGCGGCAGCGCATCATCCGGCTGGCCGTGCAGAGCGAGTTCCACGTCGCGCTCACGCGGCAGCAGACGCTCGAGGTGTCGCGGCTGGTGACCGACTGGCATGGCCAGGGCCCCATCCACCTGCCCGGCATCCGCGTGACGCGCGACGGCCGCAGGCTGGTCTTCGTCGCCGCCTGAGCCTCCCGCCGGCGCAGGCGACCGGGCGCTGCGATCGCGCAGGGACTGCTGCAGCGCGGCGCGCCCCCGAGCGCGCCGGTAGGTTGGTCGCAACCGCCAGCCGCGACCCGGGAGCGCCCATGGAGTTCGACCACGTCGAGGGAGACCTCGCGCAGACCCTGATCACCGAGGACGAGCTGCACGCGAAGCTCGAGGAGCTCGCTCGCCAGATCGAGGCCGACTACGAGGGCAAGGACCTGCTGCTCGTCGGGGTGCTGCGCGGTGCGGTGATGGTGATGGCCGATCTCGCCCGAGCGCTGCGCCGCCACATCGAGATGGACTGGATGGCGGTCTCGTCGTACGGCTCCGGCACCGTCTCCTCCGGCGTCGTCAGGATCCTCAAGGACCTCGACAGCGACCTCACCGGCCGCAACGTGCTCATCGTCGAGGACATCATCGACTCCGGCCTCACCCTGTCGTGGCTGCGCGCCAACCTCGAGTCCCGTGGTGCCGCGTCCGTCGAGATCTGCACGATGCTGCGCAAGCCCGACGCGCTCAAGGTGCAGGTGGACGTGAAGTACTGCGGCTTCGACATCCCCAACGAGTTCGTGATCGGGTATGGCCTCGACTACGCCGAGCAGTACCGCAACCTGCGCGGCATCGCGGTGCTCGCGCCGCACGTCTACAACTGAGGCCCCGGATGCCGCGCGCGCAGCCCCGTCGGGCTTCCGGCGCGGCACCCTTGAGATTTGGGATACTGGCTCGATGAGGCTCCACGCACGCTCGCTCGCGTCGATCGCGATGATCGTCTCGGCGGCTGCGCTGGTCGCCTGCGCCGGCACGCCCGGCCCCGCCCAGCCCGAGATCCCGCCGGGCATCACGGCGCCGCCGCCCACGACGCCGGCCCAGCCCACCGAGGCGGCTCCCGAGGTGGTCTCCTCGCTGCCCGCCGAGATCGCCGGGGTCGACACCACCGGGTGGCAGCAGATCGCCGTGCCGAGCGGCGCCGCCACCTTCCGCATCCCGCCGGGGTGGTCGGTCGCGCCGGCCGCGGGCGGCCTCGACGTCCTCCGCGACGACGGGCAGCGGCAGCTGGGCTACGTCGAGGCGCCGAACGTGGGCGACGGAGCGTGCCGCGACGCCTCGGGCGAGGCCGTCGCGTGGCGCACCCTGGGCCTCGATCGGCAGGACGTCGCGCTCGAGGGCGCGCCAGGCCTCGCGTTCGGCTCGGCAGGACTGCAGCTCGGCGGGCAGTGGGTGATGACCATGGGGCTCCGTCCGGCCGAGGCCGCGCAGCGCCCGCAGTGCCCGATCGTCCACGCGGTCGACACTCCCGCCGGCACCATCAGCTTCGGCACCGAGGTGGTGGCGCAGGGCGCCGGCGCAGGCGCGCCCTGGGCGATCGACTCGCTCGCCGACGCCGAGGCCTACCTGGCCGACCCGGAGTACGCGACCCTCCGCGCCATCCTGATGTCGCTCGAGCTGCTCTGACCCGTGCGCACGGGGCACGGCGCCCTGAGCGAACACCCCGACGAGCGCCGACGGCGCGGCGATAGCCTGGTCGGAATCTGACCCAGAAGGGCGTCATGAGCTTCCAGAAGTTCCTGCGCGGACCGATCCCCTGGATCGTCCTCGCGCTCGTCATCGTCGGCATCGCGTTCAGCTTCTTCGCGACGCCGCAGTACCGGCCCGTCCAGACGGATGTCGGCATGCAACTGATCGAGGACGGCGACGTCGCGAGGGCGACGATCGTCGACGGCGAGCAGCGCGTCGACCTCACCCTCACCGAGCCGCACGAGGAGTTCGGCCAGCTGGTGCAGTTCTACTACGTCGAGCCGCGCGGCGACGCGGTGGTCGAGGCGATCACCGCCGCCGACCCCGAGGAGGGCTTCGTCGACCAGGTGCCGCAGGGCAACTGGCTGCTGTCGCTGCTGGGCATCCTGCTGCCGGTGCTGCTGCTCGGTGGCCTGTTCTACTTCTTCATGACCCGCATGGCCGGCGGCAACCGCGGCGTGATGCAGTTCGGCAAGTCGAAGGCGCAGCTGCTCACGAAGGACACCCCGCAGGTGAAGTTCTCGGATGTCGCGGGCGCCGACGAGGCGGTCGAGGAGCTCGGCGAGATCAAGGAGTTCCTCGAGGACCCGTCGAAGTTCCAGGCGGTCGGCGCGCGGATCCCGAAGGGCGTGCTGCTCTACGGCCCTCCCGGCACCGGCAAGACGCTGCTCGCCCGCGCGGTCGCGGGCGAGGCGGGCGTGCCCTTCTTCTCGATCTCGGGCTCCGACTTCGTCGAGATGTTCGTGGGCGTCGGCGCCAGCCGCGTGCGCGACCTCTTCGAGCAGGCGAAGGCCGCGGCGCCCGCGATCATCTTCGTCGACGAGATCGACGCGGTCGGCCGTCAGCGCGGCGCCGGCCTCGGCGGCGGGCACGACGAGCGCGAGCAGACCCTCAACCAGCTGCTGGTCGAGATGGACGGCTTCGACGTGAAGACGAACATCATCCTGATCGCCGCCACCAACCGCCCCGACATCCTCGACCCGGCGCTGCTGCGCCCGGGCCGCTTCGACCGCCAGATCGGCGTCGACGCCCCCGACATGAAGGGCCGCGAGACGATCCTGAAGGTGCACGCCAAGGGCAAGCCGATCGCCCCCGGCGTCGACCTCGAGGTGCTCGCGCGCAAGACGCCCGGCTTCACGGGCGCCGACCTCGCGAACGTGCTCAACGAGGCCGCGCTGCTCACCGCCCGCGGCAACCTGACCCAGATCACTGACGGCGCCCTCGACGAGGCGGTCGACCGCGTGATGGCCGGCCCGCAGCGCCGGACCCGCGTGATGAACAGCAAGGAGCGGCTGATCACCGCCTACCACGAGGGCGGCCACGCGCTCGCGGCGGCGGCGATGCGCCACTCCGATCCGGTCACGAAGGTGACGATCCTGCCGCGCGGCCGGGCGCTCGGCTACACGATGGTGCTGCCGGTGAACGACAAGTACTCGGTCACCCGCAACGAGCTGCTCGATCAGCTCACCTACGCCATGGGCGGCCGCGTCGCCGAGGAGATCGTCTTCCACGACCCCACCACCGGCGCGGGCAACGACATCGAGAAGGCCACCGGCATCGCCCGCAAGATGGTCACCGAGTACGGCATGACGAGCGCGATCGGCGCCGTCAAGCTCGGCAGCAACCAGAGCGAGGCCTTCTTCGGCCGCGACATGGGCGGCGGCCGCGACTACTCGCCCAGCCTCTCCGAGGTCGTCGACCGCGAGGTGCGCGCGCTCATCGAGCAGGCGCACCACGAGGCGTGGGAGGTGCTCAACAACAACCGCGACGTGCTCGACCGCCTGGCGGGCGAGCTGATCGAGAACGAGACGCTCGACCACATCCGCCTCGCCGAGATCTTCGCCGACGTCGAGAAGCTGCCCGAGCGCCCCCAGTGGCTCTCGCACAGCGATCGACCCGTCAGCGACCGCCCGCCCATCGAGCTGCCGGTCTCGCAGCACGTCGACGAGGCCGTCGAGCCCGACACCGAGCCCGCCAACCAGAGCTGATGGCCGTCGATCGCGAGCGCATCGCCGAGGCGGTCCGAGCGCTGCTGGCGGCGATCGGCGACGACCCGTCGCGGCCGGGCCTGGCCGAGACGCCGCGACGGGTGGCCGAGGCCTACGACGACTACTTCTCGGGCGTCGGCGTCGACCCGACCATCCACCTCGACTCGGGCGACCTCGCCGGCGAGAAGACCGGCGAGCTGGTGCTGCTGCGCGACATCGAGTTCCGCTCGATGTGCGAGCACCACCTGCTGCCGTTCATGGGCGTCGCGCACGTGGCCTACCTGCCGGGCGAGCGCATCGTGGGCCTGGGACGCATCCCCCGTGTCGTCGACACCATCGCCTCGCGGCCGCAGATCCAGGAGCGGCTGACCGACGAGATCGCCGACGCGCTCGTCGCGGGCCTCGAGCCTCGCGGGGTGCTGGTCGTGGTCGATGCGGTGCACGGATGCGTCGCGGCACGCGGGTCGCGGCAGGCCAAGTCGTCGACGGTGACGGTGGCGAGCCGCGGGCAGCTCTCCGAGCCGATCGAGCGCGCCGAGATCATGGCCCTCATCGGCGAGCGGAGGTAGCGGTGGCCGAGCAGCACCGCGTCGAGGTGTGGGGCATCCTCAACGTCACCCCCGACTCGTTCAGCGACGGCGGCCGCTACGTCGACGCCGGCGCGGCGATCGCGCACGCGCGACGGATGCGCGCGCAGGGCGCCGACGTGATCGACGTCGGCGGCGAATCGACCCGGCCCGGTGCGACGCCGCTCGACCCCGCGGAGGAGCAGGCCCGGATCCTGCCGGTCGTGCGCGAGCTCGCGCGCGAGGGCATCCGCGTCTCGGTCGACACCGTCCACGCCTCCACCGCCCGCGCCGTGGTGGCGGCCGGCGCCGAGATCGTCAACGACGTGACGGCGGGGGAGCACGACCCCGACATGCTGGCGGCGGTCGCCGAGACCGGTGCCCGCGTGGTGCTGATGCACTCCCGCGGCATCGACGTGACGCTCGACACAGAGTACGACGACGTCGCGCGCGACGTGCGCCGCCACCTCAAAGGCCGCGTCGATGCCGCCGTCGCGGCGGGCATCCCGCTCGAGCGCATCATCCTCGACCCCGGCTTCGGCTTCTCGAAGGGCGCCGACGACAACTGGCGGCTGCTCGCCGGGCTGGGCGAGGTGCAGTCGCTCGGCGCGCCAGTGCTCGTCGGCACGAGCCGCAAGCGGTTCCTCGGCGAGCTCGTGCCGGATGGCGCCCCCGCGGCGGAGCGGGATGCCGCCACCGCCGCCACCTCGCTGCTGGCGGGCCAGTTCGGCGCCGCTGCCGTGCGTGTGCACGACGTGGCCTCGACCGTCGCCGCGCTGCGCGCGCTCGAGCGCACGAACCAGGCGGTCGCCGAGCGCGCGGGCGAGCCCGACTGGCGGATCGACCTCGACGCGGCGGCGAGCCAGCCGCGCCTCGCTGCGATCGAGCTCACCGGCGTCCGCGCGTTCGGCCACCACGGCGTGCTGCCCGAGGAGCGCAGGGACGGCCAGGCGTTCGTCGTCGACGTGCGCCTCGAGATCGACGCGACCGACGCCATCCGCGACGACGACGTGGCCGGCACGGTGCACTACGGCGAGCTC
Organism: Agrococcus beijingensis; assembly: GCF_030758955.1. Lineage (NCBI taxonomy): Bacteria > Bacillati > Actinomycetota > Actinomycetes > Micrococcales > Microbacteriaceae > Agrococcus > Agrococcus beijingensis. Next base: position 488,028 of record NZ_CP132360.1, read on the forward strand.
GCCGAGCAGCTCGCGGCGACGGTCGCGGGCGATCCGGTCGACCTCATCGAGACGCTGGCCGAGCGGCTCGCCGACGTCTGCCTCTCGCACCCGCGCGTGCGGCACGCATCCGTCACGGTCCACAAGCCCAGCGCACCGATCGGCGTGCCCTTCGGCGATGTCGCCGTCACGGTGCACCGCCGGGCTCGCCGCCGATGAGGCTCGCCCTCGAGCGGCGCGCGGTGCTGTCGCTCGGCTCGAACCTCGGCGACCGGGTCGCGACGATCGGCGCAGCGCTGCGGGCGCTCGAGGCGATCGACGGCATCCGCGTGCTCGAGCGCTCGAGCGCGTGGGAGTCGCCCTCCTGGCACCCGGACGGCGAGGGGCTGCAACCCGACTACGTCAACGTCGTCGCGATCATCGGTACCGTGCTCGAGCCGCTCGACCTGCTCGACGCGACGCAGGCGGTGGAGGTCGCGCTCGGCCGCGACCGCACCGCAGGGCCGGCCGCGGAGCGCTACGCGGCGCGCACCATCGACATCGACATCGTCGCGATCGGCGACCTGGTGCTCGACGACGAGCGGCTCACCCTGCCGCACCCTCGCGCCCACGAGCGGCAGTTCGTGCTGCAGCCGTGGATCGAGGTCGACCCGGGCGCGACCCTGCCCGAGCACGGCTCGATCGCCGAGCTGGCCGACTACGTCGACGGCGACGCCTGGAAGCTCGCGTGAAGCGCACCAGCGCGCTCACGATCGCGCTGCTGCTCGTCGGCTCCGCGTCGGGCGCGTGGATCGTCGAGGCGATGCTGGTCACGAGCGGCCGCGCGGCATTCGTCGCACCCCTGACGCTCGGCCCGGCGCTCGTGCTGCTGGCGACCGTGCTGCTGCTGCTCGCGTGGCCCGTGCGGCAGGCCGCGCGCGGCAGGCGGCGCATCGACTACCGGCACGCCACGAGCGTGCTCGGCCTCGCCAAGGCGTCGTCGCTCGTCGGCGCCATCGTCGCGGGCGCGGCGCTCGGCGGGCTGGCGTTCTTCGCCAGCCGCAGCGTCGTGATCGGCGAGACGCTGCTCGCCCTGGGCGTCGCCGCAGCCGGCGCCCTCGTGCAGCTCGTCGCCGGACTCCTCGCCGAGCACTGGTGCGTGCTGCCGCCCGACGACGAGGAGACCGTGCCGACGGCCTCCGCGCCCGGGCCGGCCTGACGCATCCGCACCGCATGGCGGCTCGGTGGAAGGGGCGCGTGCCCGACGCCCGGGACGGGCGTCGGCGCTGGCGTCGCGCGAGAGGTCCGAAAGGACCCCTCGCCATAGCTCCAGCGCGCTACCGCTCGGGGGCTGGTGCGAAGCCGCTCATCGACTCCTCGTCGAACGCCGTGCGGATGGCTTCGACCCCCTCCCAGTTGACGTAGACGACCGACTGCGAGCCCTCCATGCCGGTGCCGAGCGTCGGCATCGTGAAGGTCTGGATGCGCGAGGAGTCGAGCTGCGCCATCTGCGATGCGAGGTCGTAGACGACCGGCAGCGAGAAGGTGTCGGTCGTGGCGATGTGCGGCGAGATCGTCGCGAAGAGGGTCGCCAACCGGTCGGGGTTGGTCAGGTTCTCGCGCGTCATCAGCTGCTCGATCGCACCCCGCAGCAGCGCCCGCTGGTTGTGGGCGCGCTGGTAGTCGCCGTCGCTGAAGGGGTAGCGGGCGCGCACGTAGGCGAGCGCCTCGTCGCCGTCGACCGTGATCTGCCCGGCCGGGTAGGAGAAGGCGCCCTCCGAGAAGGCGATGTCGTTCTGCAGGGTGACGCCTCCCAGCGCCGTGGTCAGATCCTTGAAGCCCTCGAAGTCGATCACCGCGACGTGGTCGAGGCGCTGGTCGATGATGCCCTCCACGGTCTGCACCATGAGCGGCACGCCGCCCAGCGCGAGCGCCGAGTTCACCTTGCGCAGGCCCGGGTGCCCGGGGATCTCGACCCACGAGTCGCGCATGATCGACATGATCTGCACCGTCTCGCGGTCGGGCGGGATGTGCGCGACGAGGATCGTGTCGGCGCGGTCGCCCAGGCCCGTCAGCAGCGAGCCGTCGCTGGCGCGCGAGTCGCTGCCCAGCAGCAGGATGTTGACGGGGGCGTTGGCGTTGCCCTCGACCGGCGCGACCGTCGGCCGCAGCGACTCGTCGGGGAACGCGGTCTCGATGGTCTCGACCTGCTGCAGCGAGGGGTTCACCCGCAGGAAGTACCACCCGATGGCGGCGAGCAGGGCCAGGACCACGACGCCGACGATGCCGACGGAGATCCAGCGGCCGACGTGCTTCTTGCGCTTCTCGGTCTCTGGCTTCACGAATCGAGTATCCCAGACCGCGCCGTCAGCCTCCCCGGGCTAGCCTGGACAGCGCCGGATGCGAACCGCCGGAGCATCGACACCGCCGGCGCGCCGGCGAGCAGGAGGAACCGTGGCCGAGCGCCTGGACGTCGCCGGGGAGTGGCAGCGCATCAGCATGCGCTACGCGATCGTCGAGTCGATCGGCTCCGTCATCGGGTGGGCGATCGTCGCCGCCGGCGCGACGATCCCGATCTGGTTCGCCAACGACAGCTCGCTGCCGTGGTGGGGGTGGCTGCCGCTCGCCGCCGCGGGGCTGTTCGCGATCCTCGCCGTCGTCTTCGCGTTCCTGCGCACCCGCACGATCGGCTACCTGCAGCGCCCCGACGACCTGCTGGTGCGCCGCGGCATGCTCTTCCGTCGCTTCGTCGCGGTGCCGTACGGCCGCATGCAGATCGTCGACATCACGCAGGGGCCGATCGAGCGGATGTTCGGGCTCAAGTCGTTGAAGTTCGTCACCGCGGCCGCGTCCAGCGCCATCACCATCCCCGGCATGCCGGGCTCCTCGGCCGAGGAGCTGCGCGACCGCCTGGTCGCGGTCTCCGAATCGCGACGGGCCGGCCTGTGACCGACGCCCCGCGCCCCCAGGCTCCGCCGCCCGGCTGGGCCGGCCAGCAGCCGCAGCCGTCGCCGGGCTGGCAGGCGGGGCCCGTGCCGACGCATCCGCCCGCCCCCGCGCAGCCGCCTGGGCCCGCGCCGCAGCAGGGCTTCGCGCCGCAGCCTGGGCTCGGGCCGCAGCCTGGGTTCGGGCCGCAGCCTGGGTTCGGGCCGCAGCCTGGGTTCGGGCCGCAGCAGGGCTTCCCGCCGCCCAGCGCGCCCGGCGCGGCCCGGCAGGCGCGCGCGAAGGCGATCGAGCTCGTCGACGGGGAGTGGCACCGGCTGCACCCGGCCACGCCGCTGCTGCGCGGCGGCCTGGCGCTCATCATCTTCCTCGGCATCCTGTTCTCGGTCTTCCGCGACCGGCTGATCGCCACGTTCGTGCCCGACTCGTTCGAGGGCGACTTCGGCGACGACCCCTTCGGCGACTTCCTGCTCGATCAGCTGCTGTGGGTGACGCTGGGCGTGATCGGCTTCGTGCTGCTCTGCATCGCGCTGTTCTACGCCGCCTGGCGGGTGCACCGGTTCCGCATCACCGGCGACGCGGTCGAGGTCGAGCAGGGCATCCTGGTCAAGAAGCACCGGCGCGCGCCGCTCGCCCGCATCCAGGCGATCAACGTGCAGAAGCCGTGGTTCGCGCGCCTGCTGGGCGCGTGCAAGTTCGAGATCCAGCAGGCCGGCGCCGACTCGAACGTCGACCTCAACTACCTGAGCTCGTCGGTGGCGGATGCGCTGCGGTACGAGATCATGAACCGCGCGTCGGGCAGGTCGGCGGCAGACGCCCAGCGGCTCGCGGCCGAGCGCGAGGCGGCAGGCGGCCACGGCGTCGTCGACGAGCTCCTGCGTCCGGACGCCGAGATCGCGTTCCTCGCGCCCGACTCGCTCGTGCGGATCCCGGCGCAGCGCATCGCGCTCTCGTCGCTGCTCGACGGCTGGATCGTCTGGGGTCTGCTCTACCTGGTCGGCACGCTCGTGCTCATCGTCGGCTTCGCGCAGTTCTGGGCGGTCTTCGCGCTGCTGCCGGCGGCGGTCGCGGCGCTCGCGGGCGCCATGCGCTCGCTGGGCGCCAAGCTGCGCTACTCGATCGCGGCGACGCCCGACGGCATCCGCCTCGCCTATGGACTCGCCTCGACGACCACCGACGTCATCCCGCCCGGGCGCATCTTCGCGCTGCAGATCAAGCAGCCGCTGCTGTGGCGGCCGTTCGGCTGGTGGCAGGTGACCGTGACGCGGGCGGGCAGCAAGAAGAGCGACGGCACCTCCGGCGACGCGCAGCGCAACCAGATGGCGAGCTTCCTGCTGCCGGTGGGCGACCTGCGCGACGTGCGCACCGTCGTGGGCCTGGTGCTGCCGGAGCTCGCGCACTCGCCGCTGGTCGACCAGGGGCTGCTCGGGCAGGCGCCCGACGCGTTCGTCACGAGCCCGCCGCGCGCGCGGGCGTTCCGCTGGTTCTCGCTGCGCCGCAACGGCTTCCACGTGCACGACGCCGCGTTCCTGCTGCGCCGCGGCCGCATCTGGCGGTCGCTGCAGATCGTGCCGCAGGCGCGCGTGCAGTCTGTCGCGATCCAGCAGGGGCCGATCTACGGCATGGCGCGGCTGGCGCACGTGCAGTTCCACGTGCCCGACACGGTGCTTTCGCCGGGGCTGGGCGCGATCGATCAGCGCGACGCGCAGACGCTCTTCGAGCACGCGATGCGCACGGTCAAGGTCGGCATCGACCGGGATGCGTCGGAGTCGTGGGCGGCGTCGCTGTCGCGTCACGCGGTGCTCGAGACCGCGCCCGCGGTGCAGGACGGCCTGATGCCGGTGCCGCAGCCCGGCGTGCAGCCGCAGCAGCAGGCGTGGCCGCAGCAGCCGTCCTGGCCGCAGCGGTCGGGCGCGCCGCAGCAGCCTGCCGTGCAGCAGCCGTGGCCGGCGCAGCCGCCGACGCAGCAGCCCTGGCCGCAGCCCCGGCAGCAGCAGTGGCAGGGTCAGCCGCAGCAGCAGCCGTGGCAGGGCCAAGCCCCGCAGCAGCCGTGGCAGGGCCAAGCCCCGCAGCAGCCGGCCGAGCAGGCCGCGCCGCCGCAGCACGACCCGCGCTGGCAGCCGCCGCGCCAGCAGCCGTGAGCGAGCGCGCGAAGCCGGGCCGGCTCGGCGTCGGCATCATCGGTGCGGGCCGCGTCGGCCCGGTGCTGGGTGCCGCGCTCGCGGGCGCCGGCCACGCGATCGTCGGCATCGACGCCACCGGCGACGATGCGGTCGATCGCATCGAGGCCGTGCTGCCGGGCGCCCGCGTGCTCGACATCCCCACGATCGTCGAGCGCTCCGAGCTGGTGATCCTGGCGGTGCCGACCGACGAGCTGCCCGGCCTGGTCGCCGGCCTCGCCGCCACCGGCGCCTGGCAGCCGGGGCAGATCGTCGTGCACACCGCCGCAGAGCACGGCACCGCGGTGCTGCGGCCCGCCGCCGAGCGCGGCGCGATCCCCATCGCCCTGCACCCCGCGATGACGTTCACGGGCACCTCGCTCGACCTGACCCGGCTGCTCGAGTCGACCGTCGCGGTCACCGCGGCCGCGCCGGTGCTGCCGATCGGCCAGGCGCTCGCGGTCGAGATGGGCGCCGAGCCGATCGTCGTCGACGAGGCCGACCGCCCGGCCTACGCCGAGGCGGTCGCGGCCGCGCGCGACTTCGCCGAGGGCATCGTCGCGCAGGCGCTGCGGCAGCTGCACGAGATCGGCGTCGAGCGGCCTTCGCGCGTCATCGGCGGCGTCGTCCGCACCGCGGTCGAGTCGGCGCTCGCGCGCTACCCCGACCCGCCCATCGAGCCCTGAGCGATCGCCCGGGCGACGCGCACGTGGCGCCGCGGTGCACGACGCGACCCTAGGCTTGGTGACCATGCAGCCCCAGGCAGGCCAGAGCATCCGCACCCTCACGACGATCGAGGCGGTGCGCGAGCTGGTGGCGAGCGCGCGCGCCGAGGGCAAGCGGATCGCGCTCGTGCCGACCATGGGCGCGCTGCACGCCGGGCATGTCGAGCTCGTGCGCACCGCCACCGAGCACGCCGACCTGGTGATCGCGTCGATCTTCGTCAACCCGATGCAGTTCGGACCGCACGAGGATCTCGACCGCTACCCGCGCACGCCCGACGCCGACATCGACGCGCTCGCCGCGCTCGGCATCGGCGCCGTCTTCATGCCGACGGTCGGCGAGATGTTCCCCGACGGCGGCCGCAGCGCCACGATCGTCTCCGCCGGTCACCTGGGCACCGTGCTCGAGGGCCGCAGCCGCCCCGGCCACTACGACGGCGTGCTGACGGTCGTCACCAAGCTGTTCTCGATCGTGCAGCCCGACGTCGCCGTCTTCGGCGAGAAGGACGGCCAGCAGCTGTTCCTCGTGCGCCGCATGGTGCGCGACCTGAACCTGCCGCTCGCGATCGTCGGCGTGCCCACCGTGCGCGAGCCCGACGGCCTCGCCCTGTCGAGCCGCAACCGCATGCTGCAGACCGGCGAGCGCCGCGACGCGCTCGCCCTCTGGCGCGCGCTCGAGGCCGCCGGCGCGAACGCCGACCGCGGCGTCGAGGCGATGCTCGCGGCGGCGCAGGGCGTGCTGCAGGACGACACCGGCGTGCAGCTCGACTACCTCGCGATCGTCGACCCGCGCACCTTCGCGTTCGCGAACGACGCCCACCACGGCCCCGTGCAGGTGCTGGTCGCGGCGCGCGTCGGCGGCGTGCGCCTCATCGACAACGCGATCTACAGCGTTCCCTGACGGCCGCATCCGCCCGCTCGTCGATCGCAGCCCGTCGGTGAGGACGAGGTGGCGGATGCGTCGGCGCCGGTAGGATCGGACGTCGTGACCGAGACGCCCGCAGACCGCACTTCCGAGCACGAGCGCGCCGACTGGGTCTCGCGCCTGGCCGACGAGGTGATCGCCGAGGCCGCCGCCCGCGGCACCCGACCGGTCGCCGCATCCGGCATCTCGCCGTCGGGCCCCATCCACCTGGGCAACTTCCGCGAGGTGATGAGCCCGCACCTCGTCGTCGACGAGCTGCAGCGGCGCGGGATCGACGCCGAGCACATCTTCAGCTGGGACGACTACGACCGGTTCCGCAAGGTGCCCGCGGGCATCGAGGGGGTCGACGAGACGTGGGCCGAGCACATCGGCAAGCCGCTGACCAGCGTGCCCGCCCCGCCCGGCAGCGCCGAGCAGAGCTGGGCCGCGCACTTCCGCGCCCAGGCGGAGGCCTCGTTCGCCGAGGTCGGCATCCGCTACCGCGGCATCAGCCAGACGGAGCAGTACCGGGCGGGCGCCTACACCGAGCAGATCCTGCACGCGATGCGCCACCGCCCCGAGATCGACGCGATCCTCGCGCAGTACCGCACGCTGCCCGCCGCGAAGGACGAGGACGAGGCGCTGCAGGCCGCCCTCGACGCCTCCTCCGGTGCCGCCAGCGAGGACGACGGCTCGGGCGGCACCGAGTACTACCCGTACAAGCCCTACTGCACGAGCTGCGGCAAGGACCTCACGACCATCGAGGCGTACGACGACGACTCGACCGAGATGACCTACTCGTGCCAGTGCGGCCACCGCGAGACGGTGCTGCTGCGCGAGTTCCGGTCGGGCAAGCTGGTGTGGAAGGTCGACTGGCCGATGCGCTGGGCCTTCGAGAAGGTGGTCTTCGAGCCCTCGGGCGTTGACCACCAGTCGCCCGGCTCGTCGTTCCAGGTGGGCCTCGAGCTGGCGCCGGTCTTCGGCTGGCAGCGGCCGCTCGGCCCGATGTACGCGTTCGTCGGCTTCGGCGGCGTCGCCAAGATGTCCTCCTCGCGCGGCGGCGCACCCGTGCCCGCCGACGCGCTGGCGGTCATGGAGGCGCCGGTGCTGCGCTGGCTCTACGCCCGCCGCCGCATGAACCAGTCGTTCGACGTCGCTTTCGGCTCCGAGCTGCAGCGCACCTACGACGAGTGGGATGCGCTGCTGCGGAAGGCCGCGGCCGGCACGGCGGGCGAGGCGGAGCTCGCGGCGCTCGAACGAGCCACCGCCTCCGCGCACGAGCGGCTGCCCGAGACCCCGCGCCGCGTCGCCTACCGCACCCTCGCCTCGGTCGTCGACCTCACCTTCGGCGACGAGGCGCAGATCCTGCGCATCCTGAGCGGCCTCGACGCCGACGACCCGATCACCGACCTCGAGCCGCTGCGCCCGCGCCTCGACCGGGTGGAGGCGTGGGTCGCGACGCACATGCCGGCCGAGGAGCACACGGTCGTGCGCGACAGCCCCGACCGCGAGGCGCTCGAGGCGCTCACCGAGACCGAGCGCGACGCGCTGCGGCTGCTCGTCGACGGCGGCATGGGGCTGCCGCCGATCGAGGAGGCATGGACGCTCGACGGGCTCACCAACCAGGCCTACGGCGTCGCGAAGGTGCAGCGAGGCCTCGAGCCCGACGCGCTGGTGAAGGGCGACAAGGAGCTCTCGGCCGCGCAGCGCGCGTTCTTCGCGCTGCTCTACCGGCTGCTGGTCGGCCGCGAGACCGGCCCGCGCATCCCGACGCTGCTGCTCGCGATCGGTCGCGAGCGGGTGCGGTCCCTGCTCGCCCCGTGAGCCGCTCGCCCGGCGCGGGGTAGACTGGGCCCATGCCTGAGAGCTGGTGGGGGAACGCGATCTTCTCGCTGATCCCGACGATCGTGCTCGGTCTCATCTTCTGGATGGTCCTGCGGCTGATCATCCGCGGCGATCGCAACGCCCGCAGCTCCTACGACGCGATCGAGGCCGAGGAGCGCGCCAAGGCCGGGCTCCCGCCGCGCACCCGCGCGACGGGCGCGCCCGCCGCAGGCGACGCATCCGCCCCCGTCGAGGCCCAGCCGCCCGGCGCCGCGCACCCGGGGGATGGGCACGGCGCTGACGCGGATGCGTCACCGCCGCAGGGCGAGCACCCCACCGACGACCGCTCCCGGGCCTAGCGACCCGTCAGGCCACGGCGACCGGCTGCGGCATCGGGAGCGCGGGCCGCGGCTCGAGCAGGTCGGCGGCCGGCGTGCCCTCGGTCGACCGCTGCGCCCGTCGCATCCCGAAGTGCACGGCCGCGTAGGCGGCGGTCAGCGCCACCAGCGTGATGGCGAACGACAGCCAGTCCTCGCCCGCGACCGGCTGCGCGGAGGCGAACGCCGATGTGCCGGTGAGCGCGAGCGGCACCATGATGAAGACGTTGTTGGCCGTGTGCAGCACCGACGCGGCCTCGAGCCCGCCGGTGCGGTAGGTCAGCATCGAGCAGGCGAAGCCCACCAGCGACAGCTGCAGGGTCGCCGCGATCGACGGATGCGTATGCATCGCGCCGAAGAGCAGGCCGGTCGCGGCTCCGGTCCAGATGGCGTTGCCGAGGGGCCCGCGCAGCAGCCACGGCCCGAGGGCTGCGGAGGCGAGCGCCAGCAGCGAGAGCCACCAGGTGGCCGGCTGCAGCGCCATCACCAGCAGCACCGGCAGCAGCATGACGAGCACCGGCACGTAGCGGTGGCGCAGCCAGCCGCCCATCAGCTGCGGCAGCAGGCCGCGGAAGGTGAACTCCTCGCCCGTGGACTGCAGCGGCGTCGTCAGCAGCACCGCGATGACCAGGCCCCAGTTGGGATCCCACTGCCACTCGACCGTCGGGTCCATCGCCAGCGACGCACCGATGTAGACGGCGAAGATGGGCAGGATCAGGATCGCCGCGCGGCCGACCGCCGACCAGCGCCAGCGGCCCACGACGCTCGACGCGAAGCCGGCCGCACGCTTGCCGAACGCCGCCAGCGCCACGATCACGCCGGGGATCATGACCGCCCACGCCAGGTTGACCGCGACCATGCCGAGCGGCGTGCCGACCGTCGCCGCGATCATCTCGCTGGCGAAGTCGGCATCGCCGGCCTGCGCGTCCAGCGGGTCGATCGTCGACGAGAACTCGATGATGCCGGGCAGCAGCAGCGCGATCGACAGGAGCTGGCCGAGGGCGAAGAATCCGGCCGCGATCGCCCAGGCGATGAACCAGCGGCCGACGCGGCGCTCGAGCGGCCGGAGGACCTGCGCGTGGGCGAGGCCCGACATCGGCAGCGCCGCGGGCAGCAGCGCGGGGCGCTTCGGCGCGGGCGGCAGCGGCTGGCCGTACGGGGCGTAGCCGTATGTGGGCTGCTGGCCGTACGCGGGCTGGCCGTACGCGGGCTGGCCGTACGCGGGCTGGGTGTAGCCGGGCGGCTGCTGGCCGTAGGAAGGCTGGCCGTACCCCGTGGGCTGCTGCCCGTCTTGGCGCTGCCCGTAGGGCTGCTGCTCGTGCTGCGGCTGCCCGAAGGGCTGCGGAACCGGCACCTGCTGGCCGTACTGATCGGTCACCTTGCTCCTCGCGTCTGTCCCCATGAGGCTACCGAGGTCAGCCCTCAGTTCGATGGGCGTCGACCGTGAACAGGTCGCCGGGCTGGCAGTCGAGCGCGTCGCAGATGGCGATCAGGGTCGAGAAGCGGATGGCCCGAGCCCGGTCGTTCTTCAGCACCGAGAGGTTGACGAGGCTGACGCCCACCGCCTCGGCGAGGGCGGTGAGCGTCATCCCCTTGGCCTCGAGCAGCTCGTCGAGTCGGCAGTGCAGCCGCGAGAGGTCCTCCTCGGCCGGCACTAGACGAGGCCCTGCGCATCCTGCTCGAGGCGCCCGGCGATGCGGAAGACGATCATCAGCGCCCCGACCGCGAGGCCGAGGAAGATCGCCATCGGGCTGAACGCGGCGACGGCGCCGAAGCCGCTCGCGTTTCCCATGGCATCCCAAGTGGCCATGCTCACCCAGCCCTCGAGCGCATCCGCGACGACCGGGGCACCAGCGACGCCGACGAGCACGAGGCCGAGCGGCACCTGCGCCGCCTGCAGCAGCGCCCGCCCGCGCAGCAGGCGACCGGCCAGCAGCGCGATGCCGATCAGCACGAGCGCGAGGCCCGCCGCACGCACGCCCAGTGCCGCCACCATGGCGGCGGTGAGGTGCGCGGGCTGGCCCTCGACGCGCAGCACCGACTCGACCGTCTGCATCGAGAGCACGTCGACCGACCCGCCCGAGGGCGGCACCGTCGCCTGCGTCGTCAGGCGCGCCGCGCCGCCGCCCATGGCGTGCATGACGGTCGTGAAGAGCCCGCCGATCGCGGTGAGGGCCGCACCGGCCCAGCCGCCGATCTGCAGGATGCGGAGCACGATGCGGTCGGTGCGAGTGAGGCCGAGGGTGGGGGAGATGGTCATCGCAGGCTCCTTCGGTGTTATCGATTGTCGTGAAGTTATCGAACCTCGATACGTGCGTCAAGGGACATCCGCACATGACGGTCACCACGCATCCGCGCCCCCGTCGCGCCGACAGCGAACACGGCCGCGGCGACGAAGTCGCGCGGCTACGCTCGTGGAACAAGGAAGGGAGGCAGCGATGTTCGAGAGGTTCACCGACCGCGCTCGCCGAGTCGTGGTGCTCGCTCAAGAAGAGGCGAAGCTGCTCAACCACAACTACATCGGCACGGAGCACATCCTGCTCGGCCTCATCCACGAGGGCGACGGCGTCGCTGCCAAGGCGCTCGAGCAGCTCGGCATCTCGCTCGATGCCGTGCGCGCCCAGGTGCAGGACATGATCGGCACCGGCAGCCAGCAGACGACGGGCCACATCCCGTTCACGCCGCGCGCCAAGAAGGTGCTCGAGCTGAGCCTGCGCGAGGCGCTGCAGCTCGGCCACAACTACATCGGCACGGAGCACGTGCTGCTCGGCCTGATCCGCGAGGGCGAGGGCGTCGCCGCCCAGGTGCTCGTGAAGCTCGGCGCCGACCTCAACCGCGTGCGCCAGACGGTCAACCAGCTGCTCGCGGGCTACCAGGGCAAGGAGTCGACCACGGTCGGCGGCGACCAGACCCAGCAGACCGACGCCAAGGGCTCGCAGATCCTCGACCAGTTCGGGCGCAACCTCACGCAGGCGGCGCGCGACGGCAAGCTCGACCCCGTCATCGGGCGCGAGAAGGAGATCGAGCGGGTCATGCAAATCCTCTCCCGCCGCTCCAAGAACAACCCGGTGCTGATCGGTGAGCCCGGCGTCGGCAAGACGGCCGTCGTCGAGGGCCTCGCGCAGGCCATCGTCAAGGGCGAGGTGCCCGAGACGCTCAAGGACAAGCAGGTCTACACGCTCGACCTCGGCTCGCTGATCGCGGGCAGCCGCTACCGCGGCGACTTCGAGGAGCGCCTCAAGAAGGTGACGAAGGAGATCCGCACCCGCGGCGACATCATCACCTTCATCGACGAGATCCACACGCTCGTCGGCGCCGGCGCCGCCGAGGGCGCGATCGACGCCGCCAACATCCTGAAGCCGCTGCTCGCCCGCGGCGAGCTGCAGACCATCGGCGCCACCACGCTCGACGAGTACCGCAAGCACTTCGAGAAGGATGCCGCCCTCGAGCGCCGCTTCCAGCCCATCCAGGTCAACGAGCCGTCGGTCGCCCACACGATCAACATCCTCAAGGGCCTGCGCGACCGCTACGAGTCGCACCACAAGGTGACGATCACCGACGGCGCGCTCGTCGCCGCCGCGAACCTCGCCGACCGCTACGTGCAGGATCGCTTCCTGCCCGACAAGGCGATCGACCTGATCGACGAGGGCGGCGCCCGCCTGCGCCTGTCGATCCTCTCGGCACCCCCCGAGCTGCGCGAGTTCGACGACCGCATCGCCGACGTGCGCCACCGCAAGGAGGGCGCCATCGAGGGGCAGGACTTCGAGGCGGCCGCACGACTGCGCGACGAGGAGAAGGAGCTGCTCGGCGAGCGGCTGCGCCTCGAGAAGCAGTGGCGCAGCGGCAACGGCGGCCCCACCGGCGTGCTCGACGAGGGCGTGATCGCCGAGGTGCTGGCGAACGCCACCGGCATCCCGGTCTTCAAGCTCACCGAGGAGGAGTCGGCTCGGCTCGTCTTCATGGAGCAGGCGCTGCACCAGCGCGTCATCGGCCAGGAGGAGGCCGTCAGCGTGCTGGCCAAGACGATCCGTCGTCAGCGCGCCGGCCTCAAGGACCCGCGCCGCCCCTCGGGCTCGTTCATCTTCGCCGGCCCCACGGGCGTCGGCAAGACCGAGCTCGCCAAGGCGCTCGCGGAGTTCCTCTTCGACGACGAGGACGCCCTGATCGCGCTCGACATGTCGGAGTACAGCGAGAAGCACACCGTCTCGCGCCTGTTCGGCGCCCCTCCCGGGTTCGTCGGCTTCGAGGAGGGCGGCCAGCTCACCGAGAAGGTGCGGCGCAAGCCGTTCTCGGTCGTGCTGTTCGACGAGATCGAGAAGGCGCACAACGACATCTTCAACTCGCTGCTCCAGATCCTCGAGGAGGGTCGTCTCACCGACGGCCAGGGCCGCGTGGTCGACTTCAAGAACACGGTCATCATCATGACGACCAACCTCGGCACGAAGGACATCGCCGGCGGACCGGTCGGCTTCGTGCTCGAGGGCTCGAACGAGGGCGACTACGACCGGATGCGCGCCAAGGTGCGCGAGGAGCTCAAGAAGAACTTCAAGCCCGAGTTCCTCAACCGCGTCGACGAGACGATCGTCTTCCCGCAGCTCTCGCCGCCCGAGCTGCTGCAGATCGTCGACCTCTTCATCAACCGCCTGCGCGAGCGCCTGCTCGACCGCGACATGACGATCGAGCTCAGCGAGGCGGCCAAGAAGCGCCTCATCCACATCGGTCACGACCCGGCGCTCGGCGCCCGGCCGCTGCGCCGCGCGGTGCAGCACGAGATCGAGGATGTGCTGAGCGAGAAGATCCTGCACGGCGAGCTGGGTGCGGGGGAGCACGTCATGGTCGACTTCGTCGACGACGAGTTCGTCTTCACGCACACGAGCCCGGAGGCGAACGCCAACGAGCTGGAGCCCGCAGGGGCGTAGCGTCGCTCGGTCGAGGAGGGGGTCCCACGGGGCCCCCTCTTCGCGTGCGCCGGGGTGCCGAGCACCCGATGTTCACCTCCGCGTCACAGTTGGGGGTCGCGCACGTCACAGGCTTTGCCTAGGCTCGCGAATGGCGTGCCCTTTGCGCCGTCCGATCCCTTGCAACGGAGAACCTGTGATCAAGCACTTCAAGCGCACTGCAGCGGCGGGAGCCGCCTGTGCCGTCGGCGTCGGGCTGCTCGTCGCCCCGACGGCCGCCGTCGCCGCTCCCATCGTCGTCGACCCCGCGACCACCGCGGTCGTCAACCTGCTCCACTTCAACGACTTCCACGGCCGCCTCGATGCGAACACCACAGTGCAGTTCGCCGGCACCATCGAGCAGCTGCGGGCCGACTACCCGACCTCGAGCCTGCTGCTCTCGGGCGGCGACAGCATCGGCGCATCGAACTTCGTCTCGGCGTCGCAGGACGACGAGCCGACGCTCGAGGTGCTGAACGCGATCGGCGTCGACGCCGCCGCGGTCGGCAACCACGAGTTCGACCAGGGCGTCGACGACCTCACGGGCCGGGTCGACGCGCTCGCCGACTTCCCCTACCTCTCCGCGAACGTCACCCTCAACGGCGCGCCCATCGGCCCCGCCTTCGAGACGTTCGAGATCGACGGCATCACGGTCGGCGTCATCGGCGCCGTCACGCAGCAGACGCCCAGCCTGGTCGACGGCTCCGGCGTGGTCGGCGTCGAGTTCGGCGACCCCGTCACGGCCGTCAACGCGGTCGCCGCAGAGCTCACCGATGGCGACGCCGCCAACGGCGAGGCCGATGTGATCGTCGCCGAGATCCACGACGGCTCGCAGCTGACGCTCGCGCCGAACGCGCCCCAGGCCGAGCAGGAGGCCACCCTCGCGCCGGACGCGGCCGCCAGCGGCGCCTTCGGCGACATGGTCAACTCGCTGTCGGCCGACGTCGACGTGATCTTCAACGGCCACACGCACCGGACCTATTCGTGGATGGCGCCCGTTCCGGGCGCCCCGGGCGAGACGCGACCGATCGTGCAGTCGAACGAGTACTCCAACCTGGTGGGCCAGGTCGTGCTCGCCGTCGACCGCGCCACCGGCGACGCGACCGTCGAGGTGCTCGCGAACCACACCCGCACGACCCTGCCTGCCGCCGACCTGGCGGCCTCCTACCCGCGCGCGGCCGAGGTCAAGACGATCGTCGACGCCGCAGTGGCCGAGGCGGCCGTGATCGGCAACGTCGAGGTCGGCACCATCTCGGGCCCGATCACCGTGCCGGCGCTCTCCAACGGCAACCGCAGCGAGGAGTCGACCTCGGCGCAGATGGTCGCGAACATGTACCGCGACCAGCTCGCCAGCGAGGCGCGCGGCGCCGCCGAGATCGGCATCGTCAACCCGGGCGGCGTGCGCGACAGCTTCCTCTACGAGCCGACGGCGCCCGAGACCGAGCCCGGTGTCGTTCGCCTCGCCGAGGCCAACACCATGCTGCCGTTCATCAACAACCTGTGGTCGATCACGCTCACCGGCGCCGAGCTCGACGCCGTGCTCGAGGAGCAGTGGCAGCGCAGCATCGACGGCGTGCCGTTCACGAGCGGCCGCACCTACCTGCAGCTGGGCCTCAGCGACAACGTCACCTACACCTCCGACCCGACCCGACCGATCGACGACCGCGTCAGCGACATCGCGATCGACGGCGCGTTCGTCACGCCCGACCAGGAGATCCGCGTCGCGAGCTCGTCGTTCCTGATCGGCGTGATGGGCTCGAACGCGGGTGACAACTTCTGGAGCTTCGGCGAGGGCACCGATGAGCGCGACTCCGGACTCGTCGACCAGGACGCGCTGCTGGCCTACCTGGCCGCCAACCCTGGGCTCGCTCCCGATTACACCGTGCGCCACGTCGACGTGGTCGGCCTGCCCGACGCTCCGGTGACCGCCGGCACCGAGCTGACGGTCGAGGTCAATCTCATCGACCGCATCCGCTCGCTCGGTGCGGTCGCCTCCGAGACCGTCGAGATCCTCGATGAGACAGGCGCCGTTGTGGGCTCGGGCGACGTCGTCGCCGGCGCCACCGCGACCTCGGCGACCGTGACCTTCACGCCGTCGACGCCGGCGACCGACGTCGCCAGCCCCGCGCTGCAGACCTACACCGTGCGGGCCACCAACGGCTCGGAGATCCCGTTCCAGCTCGAGGTCGCTGCGCCGACCTCGCGCATCGCGGGCGCCGACCGCTTCGAGACGGCGGTCGACATCTCCGAGTCGGCCTACCAGGCGGGTGCTGACGTGGTCTACGTCGCCAGCGGCGAGGTCTGGCCCGACGCGCTGACCGCCGGCCCGGCGGCTGCGCACGAGGGCGGCCCGCTGCTCCTGGTGCGCCGTGACTCGGTCGCCGACTCGGTGGTGGGCGAGATCGCGCGCCTCGGCGCCGAGCGCGTCGTGATCGTCGGCGGCGAGCCGTCGGTCGGTGCCGACGTCGCCGACGCGATCGCCGCCATCGAGACGGTCACCACGGTCGACCGCCTCGCGGGCGACGACCGCTTCGACACCAGCCTGATGGTCGCCGAGTACGCGTTCGAGTCGGCTGCCGGTGCCTACATCACCACCGGCCTGCGCTTCCCGGACGCGCTGTCGGCCGGAGCCGCGGCGGGTCACCTCGACATGCCGCTCGTGCTGGTCGACCCCCGCTTCGCGGTGCCGGCTGCCACGGTCGACGTGCTCGACGGCCTCGGCATCGGTGCGGTGCGCATCGTCGGCGACATCAACGCGGTGCCGTCGTCGGTCGCCGGCCAGCTGGTCGACGAGGGCTTCAGCGTGCGTCGCCTCGGCGGCTCCGACCGGTTCGTCACCAGCGCCATCGTCACCATGTCGGCGTTCGACGCGGCACCCAACGGCGCCTACCTCGCCTCCGGCCTGAACTTCCCCGATGCCCTCGCGGGCAGCGCGGTCGCGGGTGCGCAGGGCGCGCCGCTCCTCATCAGCCAGCCCGGCTGCGTGCCGGAGCGCGTGCTGACCGAGCTCGAGCGCCTGCAGCCGGCCTCGGTCACGCTGCTCGGCGGCGAGCCGTCGCTCTCGGCAGGCGTCGCCTGGCTGCGCTCCTGCAGCTGATCGGCTGAGACGAAGGAGGGGCGGGGCTTCGGCTCCGCCCCTTCCTCGTTCGCGGTGTGGGCGGCGAGGACTACGGTCGCGCCATGGGCAAGATCGTCTTCGACACCGCATCCACCCTCAACGGCTTCCTCGCCGACGACCAGCATTCGCTCTCCTGGCTCTTCGCCGTCGCCGGCGGCACCGAGCCCGACCCGACGCTGCTGCCGCAGGCGGCGACGATCCTCGTCGAGGGCGCGCACACCTACGAGTGGATGCTGCGCGAATGGCAGGGGGCCGACGCGCAGCAGTGGCAGGAGTTCGCCGGTGCTCGACCGATCTTCGTGTTCACGAGCCGCGAGCTGCCGGTGCCGGAAGGCGCAGACGTGCGCTTCCTGCGCGGCGATGTCGCCGCGGCGCTGCCGACCCTGCGCGAAGCCGCGGGCGAGGGCGACATCTGGCTCATCGGCGGCGGCGACCTGGTCGGGCAGTTCTTCGACGCCGGCGCGCTCGACGAGATCGCCGTGACCGTCGCGCCCGTCACGCTGCCGAGCGGTGCGCCGCTGCTGCCCCGACGCATCGAGTCCGACCGCCTCACGCTCGTCGAGGCGCGGCAGGTCGGGCAGTTCGCGCGGCTCGCGTACCGGGTCGGCTGACGCCTCCGCGGGCGTCGACGGGTTCATCTGGCGCGCGGGCGCGCAAGTAGGCTCGACCACCATGGCCGACACCGCATCTGCCCCCGCCGGCGCACCGCTCGTCGTCCGGCGCGCCCGCACCGGCGACGTGCGCGCGATGCGCGACCTGATCGAGCCCTACGTACGACGCAGGATCCTGCTCGGCAAGGAGCTCGTCACGCTCTACGAGGCAGTGCAGGAGTTCGTCGTCGCCGAGCGCGACGGCGTCGTCGTCGGCTGCGGCGCCCTCCACGTGCTCTGGGAGGACCTGGGCGAGGTGCGCACGATCGCCGTCGCCCAGGGCGCGCTCGGCAAGGGCGTCGGCCACGCGATGCTCGCCGACCTCGAGGAGCGGGCGCGCGAGCTGGGGCTCTCGCGGCTGTTCTGCCTCACGTTCGAGACGGAGTTCTTCAGCCGCCACGGCTTCGAGGAGGTCGCCGAGCAGATCGTCGATGCCGACGTGTTCGCCGAGCTGCTGCGCTCGCTCGACGGCGGCGTGGCCGAGTTCCTCGACCTCGCGCACGTCAAGCCGAACACGCTCGGCAACACGCGCATGCTCAAGCGCCTCTGACTTGTGGTGACGCCTACCCTGGATCGATGAGCAAGCCCGTGTCAGCCAAGCGCCGCGCCGCGGTGCGTCGGCGGCGAACGCTGCTCGGCCTGCTCGCCCTCGTCGCGATCGCGGCGGTCGTGCTGCTCGTGTGGCGGCCCTGGGCGTCAGCCGACGCGCCACCGGCGACCGCGCCCACCGACGCAGCTCCGGCGACGACCGAGTCGGCCGCCCCGGTGGCCACCCCGACACCGACGCCGACCGGCCCGTTCACGCCCATCGGCGGCGCACCGAGCGCGGCGCCGACCGAGCCGTGCGCGCCCGAGGCCATCCGCCTCTCGCCCGTCACCGACAAGACCGCCTACGCCCCCGGCGAGCGCGTGCAGCTGTCGTTCACGATCGAGAACATCGGCGAGAGCGCCTGCTCGGTCAACGCCGGCACGTCGGTGCAGGAGTACGAGATCCGCACGGGCGACCTCGTCGTGCACCGGTGGTCGGACTGCGCGGCCGATGTGCAGGACAACGTGGTGCAGCTGGAGCCGGGCACGCCGCAGGCGACCGTGCCGGTCGAATGGGATCGCACGGCCTCGTCGATCGAGACCTGCACCGCAGAGCGACCGCAGGTCACGGCGGGCGGTGCCGCCTACAACCTGAGCGTGCGGGTGGGCGACTACGCCAGCACCGAGAGCAGGCAGTTCATCCTCGAGTAGTCGCCGAGGCGCTACCGTGCATCCATCGGGCTGACGAGGGAGACGACCGTGGGCGATCGAGCGCGCGAGATCGAGGCGGATGTCGTCGTGGTCGGGGCAGGGCCGGCGGGTCTCGCCGCCGCGACGGCCGTCGCGAGGTCCGGGCTCACGGTGGCGGTGCTCGAGGCGCGCGATCGGGTCGGCGGACGCACCTGGACCTCCACGGTCGACGGCGCGATGCTGGAGCTCGGTGGGCAGTGGATCTCCCCCCACCAGACGGTGCTGCTCGAGACGATCGAGCGACTCGGGCTCGAGACGTTCTCGCGCTACCGCGCCGGAGACTCGGTCTACGTCACGCCGGAGGGCGAAGCCCGCCGGTACGACGGCGACTTCCCCATCGACGCCGGCACCGTCGCCGAGCTCGACCGGCTGATCGCGGTCGTCGACGCGCTCGCCG
Source organism: Agrococcus beijingensis (assembly GCF_030758955.1). Taxonomy (NCBI): domain Bacteria; kingdom Bacillati; phylum Actinomycetota; class Actinomycetes; order Micrococcales; family Microbacteriaceae; genus Agrococcus; species Agrococcus beijingensis. The sequence goes on from NZ_CP132360.1 coordinate 507,295, forward strand.
CCGAGGTCGACCCGGACGCGCCCTGGGCCCACCCGCGCGCACGCGAGCTCGACACGGTGCAGTTCGGCCCGTGGCTGCGCGCGCAGACCGACGACGCCACGGCGGCGCACCTGGCGGCGCTCTTCATCGGCCCGGCGATGCTGACGAAGCCCTCGCACGCGTTCTCGACGCTGCAGGCGCTGCTGATGGCGGCGAGCGCCGACGGGTTCTCGAACCTCGTCGACGAGGATGAGATCCTCGATCGGCGGGTCGTCGGGGGCATGCAGCTGGTGAGCATCCGCATGGCCGAGGTGCTCGGCGACGCCGTGCACCTCGGTGCTGCCGTGCGCCGGATCGAGCGCGGCGACGATGGCGTGACGGTCGTCGCCGACGGCGTCGTGGCCCGTGGCCGCCGGGTGATCGTCGCGGTGCCCCCGAACCTCATCACCCGCATCGACGTGCAGCCCCCGCTGCCGCGTCGCCAGCACCAGCTGCACCAGCACCTGTCGCTCGGGCTGGTCATCAAGGTGCACGCCGTGTACGACCGGCCGTTCTGGCGCGACGCGGGCCTGTCGGGCACCGGCTTCGGGCCTGACGAGCTCGTCCACGAGCTCTACGACAACACCAACCACGACGACCCGCGCGGCACGCTCGTCGGCTTCGTCTCCGACGAGCACGCCGACGAGGCGTTCCGCTGGAGCGACGAGGAGCGGCGCCGGCGCATCCTCGAGTCGCTCGCGGTCTACCTCGGCGCCGAGGCGCTCGAGCCGGTCGTCTACTACGAGAGCGACTGGGCGAGCGAGGAGTGGACGCGCGGCGCCTACGCGGCGAGCTACGACCTCGGCGGGCTCCACCGCTACGGCGCCGACCAGCGGCAGCCCGTCGGACCCATCCACTGGGCCTGCAGCGACTTCGCCGGCCACGGCTACCAGCACGTCGACGGCGCGCTCCGCTCCGGTCGGGCCGCCGCCGACGAGGTGATCGCGGCGGTCGGCCGGTAGCGGCGATCGACCACAAGCGGCGATCGGCCACAAGCGGCCGCCGCCTCGCGCAGATCAGAACTCGGGAACGGCCACCAGCCTGCGCGGCTCGGCCTGCTGGCGCCCCGCGGCCATCGCCTCGTGCACGGCGATGCGCAGCAGCGCCGCGCCGTCGTCGACCACCCGCGAGTAGCCGAGCCGGCGCGCCTCTGCGGCCCTGCGCTTCGACGCGGAGGCCGCCCGGATCTCGCCCGCCAGCGAGATCTCGCCCACCGCGGCGACGGTGCGCGGCAGCGCGATCGACGAGTGCGCGCTCGCGATCGCCAGCGCGATGGCGAGGTCGGCGCCCGGTTCGGTGAGCCGGATGCCGCCGACGGTCGAGACGTAGACGTCGTGGCCGCCGAGCGCGAGCCCGACGTGCTTCTCGAGCACCGCGAGCACCATCGCGACGCGCGACGAGTCGACGCCGTTGACCACCCGGCGCGGCTGTGCGGTCGAGGCCTGCACGACGAGCGCCTGCACCTCGACCGGCAGCGCTCGGCGACCCTCGAGCGCGACCGTCACGCAGGTGCCCGCGAGCGGGGTGGGCGAGCGCGACAGGAACAGCCCTGACGGGTCGGGCACCTCGAGGATGCCGTCGCCGGTCATCTCGAAGCAGCCCACCTCGTCGGTCGGCCCGAAGCGGTTCTTCGAGGTGCGCACGAAGCGCAGCGCCGTCTGGCGGTCGCCGTCGAAGTGCGCGACCACGTCGACGAGGTGCTCGAGCACGCGCGGCCCCGCGACCGAGCCGTCCTTCGTGACGTGCCCGACCAGCAGCAGCGGCACATCCGCCTCCTTCGCCGCGCGCGTGAGCGCCGACGCGACGTCGCGCACCTGGCTCGGTCCGCCGGCGAGCGACTCGTTCTCGGCATTCGCGACGGTCTGCACCGAGTCGACGATCACGAGCTCGGGCTGGGTGTCGCGCATCTGGCCGAGGATCGTCGCGAGGTCGGTCTCGCTCGCGAGGTACAGCTGCGGCTCGAGCGCGTTCGTGCGCTCGGCGCGCAGCCGCACCTGCGCGAGCGACTCCTCGCCCGAGACGTAGAGCACGCGCCGGCCGGCGGCCGCTGCCCGAGCGGCCACCGCCAGCAGCAGCGTCGACTTGCCGACGCCGGGCTCGCCCGAGCAGAGCACCACGGCGCCGGGCACGATGCCGCCGCCCAGCACCCGGTCGAACTCGCCGATGCCGGTCGGCCAGCGGGGCGCGTCGGCCGTCTGCAGCTCGGTGATGGGGCGGGCGCCGCGACCGGCGGGCACCGCGGCGGGCGCCACGCGCCGCGGGGCGACTCCGGCCTCCCCGACCGTGCCCCACTGCTGGCACTCGCCGCAGCGGCCGACCCACTTCAGGGTGGTCCACCCGCACTCGGAGCAGCGGAAGGCGGGAGTCTTGGGCATGCGATCGACGCTACCGCCCGCCGCCCACGCGGCCGGGGCGGCGCTCCACAGCGGGCAGCCGCTGAGCGGTTCCTGACCCGGATTCCGAGCCGGACGTCGGCGGCACCGGTTACGCTCCGATCATGCTCACCGTCGGCTCCGTCGTGATCCGCTGCTCCGACCTCGAGCGCCAGCTGCTGTTCTGGAGCGCTGCGCTCGACTACGAGCCGCGCCTGCCGCTCGATGACGACTTCGCGCTGCTGCGCCCGCGCTCCGGCGCCGGGCCCAACGTGTCGCTCGATGCCGTGCCCTCCGAGCGGGTGCTGCCGCCACGCATCCACCTCGACCTCTACGCCGACGACCAGCCGGCAGAGGTCGACCGCCTCGAGTCGCTCGGCGCGCAGCGCGTGCACTGGCCGAAGCGCCCGGCCGACGCCGACTACGTGATCATGGAGGACCCGGAGGGCAACCGCTTCTGCGTGATCGACGCCGCCCCGGGGGAGGCCGCATGACCGCGCACATCCGAGACGCGCGCATCGACGACGCCGCCGGCATCGCGCGCGTGCGGGTCGAGACGTGGCGCGCCGCCTACGCCGGCCTCGTGCCGCAGGAGGTGCTCGACCGCCTCGACGTCGAGCGCGAGACGGCGCACCGGATGGAGCGGTGGGACGAGTACCACGCGGATGCCGGCAGTCACGATCTGGTCGCGGTGGCCGACGGCGAGGTGGTCGGCTGGGCGTTCGCGGGCAGGGCGCGCGACCGGCTCGAGGGCGTGACGGGCGAGCTCTACGCCATCTACGCGCACGCCGAGCGGTGGTCGCGCGGCGTCGGCAACGCGATGCTGACCGAGGTCGAGCGGCGACTGGCCGGAGACGGGCACGCGCGCGCCTACCTCTGGGTGCTCGCGGGCAATGCGCGCGCCGCGGCCTTCTACGAGACCCACGGCTGGCACCTCGACGGCGGCGAGAAGGTCGAGGAGGGCCTCCACGAGCTGCGGCGCGTCAGGCACCTCGACGGGCCGCGCGTTGCTCACGGTCGAGCGGATGTGTAAGATATCCCCTTGGTGACGTGTCCGAGCGGCCGAAGGTGCGACTCTCGAAAAGTCGTGTGGAGTAACCCTCCACCGTGGGTTCAAATCCCACCGTCACCGCCACATCGCCGAAGCCCCGCCTCCTCGAGAGCGCGGGGCTTCTGCGTGCCCGGGGGATGCGCCGCCCGGGCCTCCGTGGCCCCCTCGCGCGAGCCCGCGGCTCAGCGCCGCTTGCCGGGCCCGGGCCTGCCGGAGCGGCCAGGCCCGCCGGGGCGGCGCGGACGGTTCGGGGTGGGCTTCGGCTTCGGCTTCGAAGGGCGCGGCTTGGCGCCGGTCGCCGCGTTGCCGGGCTCGACGCGATGCTCGCGGTCGCCGCGCGACGAATCGGCGCGCCGGCCGCGGGCGATGCCCACCAGCTCCTGGTGCAGGGCCGAGTCGGCCGTCTCGAGCCAGACGAGCGCGATCGTGGTCGGCGGCAGGTCGGTGACCACCCGGTGCCGGGTCTCCGGGCCGCCCAATGCCCGCGCGACCGCCATCGGCACGATCGCGAGGCCCGCGCCGGTCGCGACGGTCTCGAGCAGCTGCGCGCTCGTCATGTCGCCGCGCTCGAGCATCGGCTCGCCCGCGAGATCGGCGAGCGTGACCGTCTCGAACGCGACGATCGGGTGCCCCTTGGCCGAGACCACCACCGGCAGCTCCTCGTAGAGCGCCACCGTGTGCAGCCCCGCGTCGTCGATGGGGAGGCGAGCCAGGACGGCGTCGACGCGTCCCTCACGAAGCGCACCCGACGCATCCGCCTCGTCGATCGCGACCAGCGAGATCGGCACCTCGGGCAGCCGCTGCGCCCACACGCGCAGCCACTTGGCGGGCGTGACGCCGGGCACGCCGCCGAGCCGGAAGGGCTCCACCTAGACGCGCTCGAGGAACGCGACGATGTCGGCCAGCTCCTCGGCCACGATCGAGTGGGCGCGGTGATAGGTGCGCCGGTCGACGGCGAAGTGCTCGTCGAGCCAGGGCGCCGAGCGCTCGATCTTGTCGGGGTTGATGACCTCGTCGAGGTCGCCGATGGTCGTCAGCATCGGCAGCCGGGGCTGCCGCGCGGCCAGGGTCGCATCGCCGGCGAGCTCGCCGTTGTAGGCGAACGACGCGATGTGCACGACCGAGGCGAAGCGCTCGGGCGCGATGCGTGCCAGCTGCACCGCCATCGCGCCGCCCTGCGAGAAGCCGAGCAGGTGCACGCGGTCGAAGTCGTGCTCGAGCCCGTCGAGCCACGCGAGGATCGCCGCGGCGGACTCGTCGATCTGCGTGTGGTCGTCGCTGTCGCCCGGCATGAAGTCGAACCACGCGAAGCCGCCGCCGAAGGGGATGGGGCCGCGCAGCGAGGCGACGGTCATCGCGGGCGGCAGGTGCGGCGCGAGCCCGAACAGGTCGCCCTCGTGCGAGCCGATGCCGTGCATGACGACGAGCAGGTCGTCGGACCCGCCCTGGTCGGGTGTGCCGGGGCGCCAGAGCACCGCATCCGCGTCGATCTCGAGCATGCGAGCACCTCTCTGCGAGCGCCTCCGGGCGAGCGCTGTCACTGGATCACCGTAGCCTTGGAGCATGGGGTGCGACAGGTGACGAGCACGTCTGCGACCACGAAGATCGTGCCGCGCGCAGGGGCGACCCGCGCCTGGGCCGGCGGCTCGGCACCGCGCCGCCGGCCCAGCCGCGGCAAGCCCATCGGCCGCGTCGTCTCGCTCGACGCCGCGCGCGGGCTGCTCGTGCTCGCGACCGTCGCCTGGCTCGCCGCGCCGCGCCGACCCATCCCGGCCTCCGAGCCCTGGGGCGCCATCGGCATCGACGCGTTCGCCATGCCCGCGTTCGCGCTCATCGCGGGCTGCGCGTTCGCCATGGCGCAGCACCGCTCCTGGACGAGCGGCGGCCGCGTCGCCGCCCGCACCCTGCTGCTGCTCGCCCTCGGGCTGCTGCTCGCGGCCCTCGTCGCGCTCATCGTCGGGGCCGCCGTCGGCATCCCGTTCGACCCCGCCGCCGGCACGTTCGGTGGGCTCGAGCGGCTGCGGGTCGCGGGCCCCCTGCTGCAGCTCGCGGTGGCGATCGCGGTGCTCGGCTTCCTCGGGCTGCTCGCGGGCAGCTTCGCCGGCTGGGCCTTCGCGGTCGCGCTCGCGACGCTGCTCGGCTCGGCGGTGCTGTGGATGTCGGCCGCGTCGTGCGGCTCGCTGAGCGACGTGTGCAGCCCGGCGACCTTCGTCGTCGGCGGGGTGGCGGATGCCCTGGGCCAGCCCGCAGACCCCCTCGTCGTGCAGGCGGTCACGACCGTCGTCGCCGGCTTCGGCCTGGCGCTGCCCGCAGCCGCCGGCGCGGCGCTCGTGCACGCCTTCCTGCGTGCCCGCAGCGTGACCGGCCACCAGCGCGGCCGCGTGATCGGCTTCGGCCTGCTCGCCGCCGCCGTGTTCGGGCTGCTCGGCGTGATCGCCTACTTCACGCCGACGATGTGGGGGCAGCCGGCGCTCGAGCCGACGACGGCGCTGTGGACGCCGCCGCTCACCCTCGCGGTCGCGACGCTCGCCAGCCTGCTCGCGACCGTGATGCATCCGGTCATCGACACCGACCTGCGCGGCGGCACCTCGGCCGTGGGGGCGCTCGCCCAGCCGTTCGCCGCGGTCGGGCGCATCAGCCTGCTCGCCGTCGCGACCACGCTCGCCGTGCGCACCCTGCTCGAGGCGATGCCCGACCAGGATCCGGTCGGCTGGTTCGCCGCGCTCGGCGACATCCCCTCGGTGGTGCTCGGGCTGCTGGTGGTCGCGGCCTGGCTCGCGCTCGCGCTGTGGGCCGAGCGGCGCGGTCGGCGCCTGCGCCCCTAGCGCCTGCCTGTCGATGGCGGACCGATGCGGGGCGCCACGCGGTCGTCGGCGAATGCCAGGTCGAGGCGGCACAATGGGCCCCATGGCCGTGCGCACTCCCGATCCCAACCCAGGCTGGCTGAGCGACGACGATCTGCAGCACGCTCGCGAACGGCTGCCGATCCTCTACGTCGAGGCGATCCCCGTGCGGCTCGACGGCATGGGCCAGGTCACCGAGGTCGGCCTGCTGCTGCGCATGAACGAGCAGTCCGAGATCACCCGCACCGTCGTCTCGGGCCGCGTGATGCGCGGCGAGCGGGTGCGCGACGCCCTCTACCGGCACCTCGAGAAGGATCTCGGGCCGATGGCCTTCCCCCAGCTGCCGGCGAGCCCCGCGCCGTTCCACATCGCCGAGTACTTCCCGCTCATCGGCGACGGCCTCTACTCCGACGACCGGCAGCACGCGGTCTCGCTCTGCTACATCGTGCCGGTCACCGGCACCTGCGACCCGCGGCAGGACGCCCTCGAGCTCACCTGGCTCTCGCCCGAGTCGGCCGCGTCCGAGTTCATCGCCAGCGAAATGGAGGGCGGCCGCGGCTCCCTGCTGCGCGCTGCCCTCGCCCACTGCGGCGCGCTGCGCTGAGCCGGCGGCCGCGGTGCGTGCGGGGCGGCTCGGCGCGCGAGCGGATGCGCTCGGTCGCCATCCGTAGGCTGGTGGCATGAGCGCTCAGTACCAGGTGACCCTCGAGTGGGGCGTCGCGGGCCTGCAGGCCTCCGCCGCCGACGTGATCGTGCTGGCCGACGCCGACCGCGGCCCGGAGTCGGCCGAGCTGCAAGATTGTGCCCCGCGCACGACGCTTGTGCTCGACGCGACGCTCGCCAACGCATCCGACATCGCCCGTGCGGCGCTCGACGAGCAGGTGCGCCTGGGCGTGCGCGCGTCGATCGCGATCGTCGCCGCCGGCGACCGCTGGGGCGACGGGACGCTGCGCCCGAACGCCGCCGACCTGCTCGTCGCCGGTCGCGTGGTCGACGAGCTGGCCGAGCTCGGCATCGACTTCCACAGCCCCGCGTGCGCCGCGGCCTGCGCGGCATCGGTCGCGCTGCGGGGCGCCACCACCACCCTCGTCGCCGCGGAGTCCGCGGTGCGGCAGCAGACAGGAGCATCCCGATGAGCTGGAGCGCAGACCCCGCCCGCTACGACAGCGCGCGACCCGACGCCATGCAGTACCGCCGCGCCGGCCGATCGGGCCTGCGGCTGCCGGCGCTGACGCTGGGCCTGTGGCACAACTTCGGCGACGACGTGCCGCTCGACCGCCAGCGGAGCCTGCTGACGACCGCGTTCGACCGCGGCATCACGCACTTCGACCTGGCCAACAACTACGGTCCGCCGTTCGGCGCCGCCGAGCAGAACTTCGGCCGGGTGATGGCGAGCGACCTGCGCGCGCACCGCGACGAGATCCTCGTCTCGACCAAGGCCGGCTGGGACATGTGGCCCGGCCCCTACGGCTTCGGCGGCAGCCGCAAGTACCTGGTCGCGAGCCTCGACCAGTCGCTCGAGCGGATGGGCCTCGACTACGTCGACATCTTCTACCACCACCGTCCCGACCCCGACACGCCGCTCGAGGAGACCATGGGCGCCCTCGACCACATCGTGCGCACCGGCCGCGCGCTGTACGTGGGCGTCTCGAGCTACACCGCCGACGAGGCGCGGCAGGCCCACGCGATCCTCGCGTCGCTCGGCACGCCGCTGACGATCCACCAGCCGTCGTACTCGATGCTCAACCGCTGGATCGAGACGGATGGGCTGCTCGACGCCGCGGGCGAGCTCGGCTTCGGGGTCATCGGGTTCACGGCGCTGGCGCAGGGGCTGCTGACCGGCAAGTACCTCGACGGGGTGCCGGCCGACTCGCGCGCCGGTCGCGGCAGCGAGCGCAAGCCGCTCGACCCCCGCGTCTCGTCCGAGGCGGCCGAGCGCATCCGCGGCCTCGCCGCGATCGCCGAGCAGCGCGGGCAGACGCTCGCGCAGCTGGCGCTCGCGTGGGCGCTGCGCGACGAGCGGGTCACGTCGCTCACGATCGGCGCCTCGCGCGTCGAGCAGCTCGAGCAGAACCTCGGCGCGCTCGCGGGGCTGCGCTTCGGCGACGACGAGCTGGCCGCGATCGACGAGCTCGCCCGCGACGAGCCCGGCGTCGACCTGTGGGCGGAGGCGCGCGACTCGCGCGGCTGACGCTCCCCGCGCGCGCGGCGCGACTCGCCCCTCGCGCGTGCGGGCGGCCGCGATTACCGTGGGCGCATGGTCGCGACGCCGCAGCGCACCGGCAAGACGCAGCGCACCGCCACGGAGCGCACGTTCCTGCACGTGCTCGCGAACACGGCGCTGGCCAACCTCACGACCGCCTTCGTCTGGTTCGCGCTCACCTTCTGGGTCTACCTCGAGACGAAGAGCGTGCTCGCCACCGGCGTGGTCGGCGGCGCCTACATGCTGTTCGTCGCGTTCGGCAGCATGCTCTTCGGCTCGATCGTCGACCACCACCGCAAGCTGCGGGTGATGCTGCTGTCGGGCACGGTCACGCTCATCGCCTTCGCCGTCGCGGGCGTCATGTACCTGCTGCTGCCCGAGCCGGTGCTGCTCGACCTGACGGCGCCGTGGCTGTGGCTGTTCATGGCGATCATCCTCGGCGGCTCGGTCGTCGAGCACATGCGCAACATCGCGCTGTCGACGACGGTGACGATCCTCGTGCCCGACGAGCGGCATGCGAACGCCAACGGCATGGTCGGCACGGTGCAGGGCATCGCGATGATCGTGACGAGCGTCTTCTCCGGCCTCTCGATCGGCTTCCTCGGCATGGGCTGGACGATCGCGATCGGCATCGTCTTCCTCGCCCTCAGCCTCGCCCACCTGATGACGCTGCGCATCCCGGAGGACGTGGTGGTCGTCGACCCCGACGACACCGCCCGCGGCATCGACCTGCGCGGCTCGATCCGCGCGGTGCTGGCGATCGGCGGCCTGTTCGCGCTGATCATCTTCTCGACCTTCAACAACCTCATCGGCGGCGTCTACATGGCGCTGATGGATCCCTACGGCCTCGAGCTGTTCTCGGTGCAGATGTGGGGCGTCGTCTTCGGCGTCGCCTCGATCGGCTTCATCATCGGCGGCCTCGTCATCGCCCGGTTCGGCCTCGGCCGGCGCCCGATCCGCACCCTGCTGCTGGTCGTGATCGCGATGGGCGTGCTCGGGGCGCTGTTCACCATCCGCGAGTCGTGGCTGCTGTACGCGGCCGGCATCTTCCTGTACATGGCGATCATCCCGGCAGCGGAGGCGGCCGAGCAGACGATCATCCAGCGCGTCGTGCCGCTGCCGCGGCAGGGCCGGGTGTTCGGCTTCGCGATGGCGTTCGAGTCGGCGGCCGCGCCCATCACGGCGTTCCTCATCGCGCCGATCGCCGAGTTCGTCATCATCCCGTGGTCGCGCTCGCCCGAGGGCGGGGCGGCGCTCGAGCCGCTGCTCGGCACCGGCGTCGCCCGCGGCATCGCGCTCGTCTTCCTGATCTCGGGCATCGTCATGGTGATCGCCGGGGCGCTCGCGTTCCTGACGAAGTCGTACCACCGCATCAGCGACTCCTATGAGGCGTCGGCCCCGCAGGGCGAGGGCTCGCCGAGCAGCGCTCCCACCCCGGCGGTGCGAGGCGGCATGGCGGATGCGTCTGCTCCGGCCCCGGCGGATCAGTTGTCGAGGGGCGCGGTGAGCGAGGGCGGCAGCGCGGCCGACCCCAGGTAGGCCGATCGCATCGCGGCCGGCGCCGCGCCGCCTGCCGCCGCTGCGCCGCGTGCTGCGGTCACGCCGCCTGCTGCCGCCGCTGCCAGCGGATCTCGACGACGCGACGGGTCGACCGGGTGCACGGCTTGCACGCGTAGCGCCCGCGCGGGGCGCGGAACCGCACGTGCTCGTGCCCGCCGGGGCACAGCCCCACCCAGCCGGCCCGCTCGGCGGCGATCTCGCCCTGGTGCGTGCGCCCGCCGACGTAGCCCAGCTCGCGCGCGGTGCGCCGCCACTCGGGCCCGTGCCCCGCGGCGGCGCCGGCCATCGCGTGCGCGACCTCGTGCAGCAGCGTCTGGTGCACCTCGTCGTCGTCCCAGCGGGCGGCGAGGTGCTTCGAGACCGTGATGCGCCGCGTCGTGTAGTTCGTCAGGCCCGCGCGCTTCGCGGCTCGGTCGAAGCCGAAGCTCCAGGTGTCGTCGAGGTGCAGCCTGATGAGGGCCTCGGCCCACACCCGCACCCGTTCCAGCTCAGCCACCTGTCACCTCCACGACGGGAGCGAGCATGCCAGCAGCGGGCGGCGCGACGCGAACCGGCGGCGACGGCCTGTGGAGAGCATCGGCGCGCAGCGCGTCAGCGCCCGCCCCAGATGGGGTGCTGGGCGCGCGGCAGGTCCTGCTCGGCCCGCACCGCCTCGGTCTGGGCGCGGTCGGTGGCGACGAGCAGCGCGATCTCGGCCGCCTCGAGCTGCTCGGCGGGCAGGGTCGCCTCGCGGCACAGCTCGACCGCGACGGTGAAGTCGACGCATGCCTCATGCCAGTGCGCGAGCGCGAAGTGCACGGTGCCGCGCTGCTGCAGCGCGTGCGCCCACAGCTCGACCCAGTCGTTCGAGCGCGCCTCGGCGATGATCGCGGTGCACTCGCGCAGCGCCGTCTGCAGGTCGCCGCGCGTCTGCACGACCGCCGCGCGCAGCAGCCGCGCCTCGGCCACCCGGTCGCGGGAGCCCGAGGTGCGGGCCATCGCCACGGCCTCGCCGGCGACGGCCAGCGCCTCGTCGAGGCGGCCGATGCTCTCGAGCAGCCAGGCACGCTCCGAGACGGCGGCGAGCGAGCGCTCCTTGCCGAGCTCGCGCAGCCTGCGGGCCGCCGCCGCGACGTCGACGGCGTTGCGCAGCGCGGTCTGGTCGTAGCCGATCGACTCGCTCATCCACCCATGGTGGCGCACGTCGGCGCGTTCAGCGGGAGCACGCGCCGAGCCTGTGCACGAAGAGCGCCCTCGACCGGCCGCGGCGAGCCCCGCCGTCGATCCCGTCCACCAAATCCGACCCGGTGCACCGGGTCGGATTCGGTGCAAGGGGTCCGGTCACTGCGTGCGCCGTGTCGCCTTCGTGGAGCAGCGGGCAGGGTTCGGCCCCGGCACGCGCGCGAAAGCCGCCGGGCCGCCCGTCAGCGCCGACACCCGCATGGGCGCCGTCGAGCTGCTCGCCGACCCGTGGGGCACCGTCGTCGAGCTGCGCGTGGGCGCACCCGTGCAGTAGGCCGGCCGTCGGCCGGCGCGGAGGCCAGCGCTACCCGAACACGCCCTTGCCGGGCGCGGGGCTCGGCGTCGCGTCGGCGTCGCGGGCGGGCGAGGCGCCGCCCAGGAATCGCCGCAGCTCGGCGCCCGCCACCACCTTGCCCGGCAGCGGGTCTCGTCGCAGCGCGCGACCCAGCTCTTCGAGGTCGGGCAGCGCAGCGCCCGCGATCGCCACGACGTTGCCGAAGCGGCGGCCCTTCAGCATGCCGGGGTCGGCCAGTGCGGCGGCCTCGGCGTGCACCTCGAGCAGGGCGGCGAGCTGCCGTTTCGCGAAGGCGAGCGTGCGGTCGTCGGCGATGTTCACGACGACCACGCCCGTCGGGGCGAGCAGCTCGCGCACGAGCGCGTGGAACTCCACCGTCGTCACGTGCGCCGGCGTCTGGGAGCCGGAGAACACATCCACGATCACCACGTCGACGCGGCCGCGAAGGCCCGCCGGCAGGCGCGAGAGCTGCTCCCGGGCGTCGCCGTAGCGCACGCGCACGCTCGCACCGCGGGGGAGCGGCGCCACCTCGCGCACCAGCTCGACCAGCAGCGGCTCGAGCTCGATCACCTGCTGGCGCGACCCCGGCCGCGTGCGGTCGACGTAGCGGGGGAGCGTGAGCGCGCCGGCGCCGAGGTGCACCGCGGTCAGCGGCCCCGGCGGCAGCGCGTCGACGACGTGGCCGATCTGCTGCACGTACTCGTAGACGAGCAGCTCGGGGCGGTCGGGGTCGACGTGCGACTGCGGCGTGCCGTCGACCACCAGCTGCCACCCGCCGGACCCTGAGAAGCGCATCTCGGCATGCAGGCCGCTGGAGAGGCGGCGGCTGGGGGTGGTCACGCCGGACATTCTCCCGCGCGCCGGTCGGGGGATGGTGCACGATGGGCGCCCGCTACCATCCGGTCCCGAGCGGAGTCCAGGCGACACGCCGAATCGACTGGACACGGGGTGATCTGCACCGTAGTGTTGGTCCTTGCGCTCAAAGACATCCCCTCTGCCTTCATATTGCGGTCGGCGCGCGCCCGTTCAACCGGGCGCATCAGGGTGTTGACGAGTCTCTCACCGACGACACGATCCCGGGAAGACCCGCAACCTCTCCCGGCACGGAGGTATCTGCCTTGGCTGAACTGAGCCCCAAGACCGGTCGGAACGCAAGCCGACTGAGCTTCGCGCGAATCTCGGACACCCTGACCGTCCCCGACCTGCTGGCACTGCAGACCGAGAGCTTCGAATGGCTCATCGGTGACGATGCCTGGAAGGCGCGCCTCGAGCTCGCCACCGCCGAGGGGCGCGACGACGTCCCCGCGCACTCGGGCCTCGAGGAGATCTTCGAGGAGATCTCCCCCATCGAGGACCTGGGCGAGAAGATGCAGCTCTCCTTCTCGGAGCCGGTGCTCGACGTGCCGAAGTACACGATCGACGAGTGCAAGGAGCGTGGCAAGACCTACGCCGCGCCGCTGTACGTCTCGGCCGAGTTCATGAACCACGAGACGGGCGAGATCAAGTCGCAGACCGTCTTCATGGGCGACTTCCCGCTCATGACCCAGAAGGGCACGTTCATCGTGAACGGCACCGAGCGCGTCGTCGTCTCGCAGCTCGTGCGCAGCCCCGGTGTCTACTTCGAGCGCACTCCCGAGAAGAACTCCGACAAGGACGTCTTCTCGGCTCGTGTCATCCCCAGCCGCGGTGCATGGCTCGAGTTCGAGATCGACAAGCGCGACGCCGTCGGCGTGCGCATCGACCGCAAGCGCAAGCAGTCGGTCACCGTCTTCCTGAAGGCGCTCGGCCTGACGGCAGAGGACATCGCCAAGGAGTTCGCCGGCTACGAGTCGATCCTCGCGACGCTCGAGAAGGACGCGCCCCTGTCGAAGGAGGACGCCCTCCGCGACATCTACCGCAAGCTGCGTCCGGGCGAGCAGGTGGCCGCCGAGGCCGCCCGTGCGCTGCTCGACAACTTCTACTTCAACCCGAAGCGCTACGACCTCGCCAAGGTCGGCCGCTACAAGATCAACCGCAAGCTGGGCATCGACGCCGGCATGCGCGACTCCGTGCTGTCGGTCGACGACATCGTGGCGACGATCAAGTACCTGGTCGCGCTGCACGCCGGCGAGGCGACCCTGCCGGGCGTCCGCAAGGGCGAGCCGGTCGACATCCGCCTCGACACCGACGACATCGACCACTTCGGCAACCGTCGCATCCGCGCCGTCGGCGAGCTCATCCAGAACCAGGTCCGCACGGGCCTGGCCCGCATGGAGCGCGTCGTCCGCGAGCGCATGTCGACGCAGGACATCGAGGCGATCACGCCCCAGACGCTCATCAACGTGCGTCCGGTCTCCGCTGCGATCAAGGAGTTCTTCGGCACCTCGCAGCTGTCGCAGTTCATGGATCAGAACAACCCGCTCGCGGGCCTGACCCACAAGCGCCGCCTGTCGGCGCTGGGCCCGGGTGGTCTGAGCCGCGAGCGCGCCGGCGTCGAGGTCCGCGACGTCCACCCCTCGCACTACGGCCGCATGTGCCCGATCGAGACCCCTGAGGGCCCGAACATCGGCCTGATCGGCTCGCTCGCGACCTTCGCGCGCATCAACTCGTTCGGCTTCATCGAGACGCCGTACCGCCGCGTCGTCGACGGCCTCGTCACCGAGCGCGTCGACTACCTCACCGCGTCGGAGGAGGACGAGTTCGTCGTCGCCTACGCGAACAACCGCCTCGACGCGAAGCAGCACTTCGTCGAGGAGCGCGTCGTCGCCCGTCGCAAGGGCGAGGAGGTCGAGCTCGTCGACCGCAACATCGTCGACTACATGGACATCTCGCCGCGCCAGATGGTCTCGGTCGCGACCAGCCTCATCCCGTTCCTCGAGCACGACGACGCCAACCGCGCCCTCATGGGTGCGAACATGCAGCGTCAGGCCGTGCCGCTGGTGCGCTCCGAGGCGCCCTACGTCGGCACCGGCATGGAGGGCTTCGCCGCCATCGACTCCGGCGACGTCATCACCGCCACCGACGCGGGCGTCATCACCGAGGTCTCCGCAGACATGGTCTCGGTGCAGCTCGACGCCGGCGGCACGCAGCAGTACTTCCTGCGCAAGTTCGACCGCTCCAACCAGGGCACGTCGTACAACCACCGCGTGATCGTCTCCGCAGGCGACCGCGTCGAGGTCGGCGAGGTCATCGCCGACGGCCCCGCGACCGACCAGGGCGAGCTCGCGCTCGGCAAGAACCTGCTCGTCGCGTTCATGCCGTGGGAGGGCCACAACTACGAGGACGCCATGATCCTCAGCCAGAACCTCGTGAAGGACGACGTGCTCTCGTCGATCCACATCGAGGAGTACGAGGTCGACGCCCGCGACACGAAGCTCGGCAAGGAGGAGATCACCCGTGACCTCCCCAACGTCGGCCCCGACCTGCTGGCCGACCTCGACGAGCGCGGCATCATCCGCATCGGCGCCGAGGTCGTGCCCGGCGACATCCTCGTCGGCAAGGTCACGCCGAAGGGCGAGACCGAGCTGAGCGCCGAGGAGCGCCTGCTGCGCGCGATCTTCAACGAGAAGAGCCGCGAGGTGCGCGACACGTCGCTCAAGGTGCCTCACGGCGAGCAGGGCACGGTCATCTCCGTCAAGCAGTTCCGTGCTGAGGACGGCGACGACGAGCTCGGCTCGGGCGTGCACGAGAAGGTCGTGGTCTACATCGCGCAGAAGCGCAAGATCACCGAGGGCGACAAGCTCGCCGGCCGTCACGGCAACAAGGGCGTCATCGCGAAGATCCTGCCCGAGGAGGACATGCCCTTCCTCGAGGACGGCACCCCGGTCGACATCGTGCTGAACCCGCTCGGCATCCCGAAGCGCATGAACTTCGGCCAGGTGCTCGAGACGCACCTCGGCTGGATCGCGAAGACGGGCTGGAAGGTCGAGGGCAACCCCGAGTGGGCGGTCGACCTCGACGCGCGCACGCTCGAGGCGCCCGCGAACACCAAGGTGGCGACGCCGGTGTTCGACGGCGCGACCGAGGAGTCGATCATCGGCCTCCTCGACGCGACGCTCCCGACGCGCGACGGCAAGCGACTGGTCGACGGCTCGGGCAAGGCCTCGCTGTTCGACGGCCGCTCCGGCGAGCCGTACCCGTACCCGATCTCGGTCGGCTACATGTACATCCTCAAGCTGCACCACCTGGTCGACGACAAGATCCACGCGCGCTCGACCGGGCCGTACTCGATGATCACGCAGCAGCCCCTGGGCGGCAAGGCCCAGTTCGGCGGCCAGCGGTTCGGCGAGATGGAGGTCTGGGCGCTCGAGGCGTACGGCGCCGCCTACACGCTGCAGGAGCTCCTCACCATCAAGTCCGACGACATCGTCGGTCGCGTGAAGGTCTACGAGGCGATCGTCAAGGGCGAGAACATCCAGGAGCCCGGCATCCCCGAGTCCTTCAAGGTGCTCATGAAGGAGATGCAGTCGCTCTGCCTGAACGTCGAGGTGCTGAACGCAGCCGGCGACGTCGTCACGCTGCGCGATGACGAGGACGAGGCTCTCCGCACCGCCGAGGAGCTCGGCATCAACATCTCCCGGCCGGAGATGTCGTCGATCGACGACATCTGATCCAGCAGCCGCAGACAGAACTTCGAAACAAGAGGGAAATGCATTGATCGACGCAACCACGTTCGATGAGCTGCGGATCGGCCTGGCAACGGCCGACGACATCCGGGGCTGGTCCTATGGCGAAGTGAAGAAGCCGGAGACCATCAACTACCGCACGCTCAAGCCGGAGAAGGACGGCCTGTTCGGCGAGCAGATCTTCGGCCCGAGCCGCGACTGGGAGTGCGCCTGCGGCAAGTACAAGCGCGTGCGCTTCAAGGGCATCGTCTGCGAGCGCTGCGGTGTCGAGGTCACGAAGTCGTCGGTGCGCCGTGAGCGCATGGGCCACATCGAGCTCGCCGCCCCCGTCACGCACATCTGGTACTTCAAGGGCGTGCCCAGCCGTCTCGGCTACCTGCTCGACATGGCGCCGAAGGACCTCGAGAAGGTCATCTACTTCGCCGCATACATGATCATCCGGGTCGACACCGACGCCCGTCACGAGCGCCTGCCCCAGCTGGAGCAGGAGCTGCGCCTCAAGGTCAACGAGATCGAGAAGCGCCGCGACGCCGACATCGCCGAGCGCCTCGCGCAGCTGGAGACCGACGTCGCCCAGCTCGAGGAGGAGGGCGCGAAGGCCGACCAGAAGCGCAAGGTCCGCGACGCGGGCGAGCGCGAGATGGCGCAGCTGCGCAAGATCGCCGACGACCAGATCGCCCAGATGGAGCGGGTCTTCGACGACTTCCGCACGCTCAAGGTCGGCGACCTGAAGGCTGAGGACGCCGCGTACCACGACCTCGTCGACCTGTACGGCGAGTTCTTCGACGGCCACATGGGTGCCGAGGCCATCAAGCTGCGCCTGCTCGCCTTCGACCTCGTCACCGAGGCGGCCGACCTGCACCAGCAGATCGCCGAGGGCAAGGGCCAGCGCAAGATCCGTGCGATCAAGCGCCTGAAGGTCGTCAACTCCTTCCTGCAGACGGGCAACAGCCCGGCCGCGATGGTGCTCGACGTGGTGCCGGTCATCCCGCCGGAGCTGCGCCCGATGGTGCAGCTCGACGGTGGCCGCTTCGCGACCAGCGACCTGAACGACCTCTACCGCCGCGTCATCAACCGCAACAACCGACTCCGCCGCCTGCTCGACCTCGGTGCTCCCGAGATCATCGTGAACAACGAGAAGCGCATGCTGCAGGAGGCGGTCGACGCCCTGTTCGACAACGGCCGTCGTGGCCGTCCCGTCACGGGCACCGGCAACCGCGCGCTGAAGTCGCTCTCCGACATGCTGAAGGGCAAGCAGGGCCGGTTCCGCCAGAACCTGCTCGGCAAGCGCGTCGACTACTCGGGCCGCTCGGTCATCGTGGTCGGCCCGCAGCTGCAGCTGCACCAGTGCGGCCTGCCGAAGCAGATGGCGCTCGAGCTGTTCAAGCCGTTCGTCATCAAGCGCCTGATCGACCTGGGCCACTCGCAGAACATCAAGCACGCCAAGCGCATGGTCGAGCGCTCGAAGCCCCAGGTGTGGGACGTCCTCGAAGAGGTCATCCGCGAGCGCCCGGTGCTGCTCAACCGAGCGCCCACGCTGCACCGCCTCGGCATCCAGGCCTTCGAGCCGCTGCTCGTCGAGGGCAAGGCCATCCAGCTGCACCCGCTCGTCTGCTCGGCGTTCAACGCCGACTTCGACGGCGACCAGATGGCTGTGCACCTGCCGCTCTCGGTCGAGGCGCAGGCCGAGGCCCGCGTGCTGATGCTCGCGTCGAACAACATCCTGAAGCCGTCCGACGGCCGCCCGGTGACGCTCCCGACGCACGAGATCGTCTCCGGCCTGCACCACCTCACCACGGTGAAGCAGGACGCGCTGGGCCACGGTCGCACGTTCTCCTCGGTCGCCGAGGCGATCATGGCGATGGACCAGGGCTCGCTCGACCTCAACGCCGTCGTGCGCATCCGCCTGACGGGCCTGGTCTTCCGCGACCAGGACCGCCCGGAGGGCTACGTCGACGGTGAGCCGTTCGTGCTCGAGACGACGCTGGGCCGTGCGCTCTTCAACGAGCTGCTGCCCGACGACTTCCCGTTCGTCACCGAGGTCGCGGCCAAGCCGGTCATCTCGCTCATCGTGAACGCGCTCGCCGAGCGCTACTCGAAGACCGTGGTGGCGGCGACGCTCGACAAGATCAAGGACGCGGGCTTCTACTGGGCGACGCGCTCCGGCATCTCGGTCGCGCTCTCCGACGTCATCACGCCCGCCCGCAAGGGCGAGATCGTGGCCGGCGCCGAAGCAGTGGCACGCAAGGTGCAGGACAAGTTCGAGAAGGGCCTCATCACCGACTCGGAGCGTCGCACCGACCTCACCGAGCTCTGGACCAAGGCCACGAACGAGGTGCAGAAGGCCACGCAGGAGGCGTTCGACGAGAACAACTCCATCTACCGCATGGTCACGGCAGGCGCCAACGGCAACTGGATCCAGGTTCGCAACATCACCGGCATGCGCGGTCTGGTGACCAACCCGAAGGGTGAGGTCATCCCGCGCCCGATCATCTCGTCGTACCGCGAGGGCCTGACCGTGGCGGAGTACTTCATCGCCACCCACGGTGCCCGCAAGGGCTCGGCCGACACGGCGCTCCGCACGGCCGACTCGGGCTACCTGACGCGTCGTCTCGTCGACGTGTCGCAGGACGTCATCATCCGTGAGGACGACTGCGGCACCGAGCGCGGCCTGGACTTCCCGATCGCCGAGACGATCGACGGCCAGGTCATGCTGCACGAGCTCGCCGAGTCGTCGGTCTACGCCCGCAACGTCGCGACCGACGTGGTGGCGGAGGACGGCACAGTCCTCGCCGTCGGCGGTCAGGATGTCGGCGATCGCGAGATCCGCGCGTTCCTCGCGGCCGGCGTCACCACGGTCAAGGTGCGCTCCGTGCTCACCTGCGAGTCCGCGGTCGGCGTCTGCGCGCACTGCTACGGCCGCTCGCTGGCCACCGGCAAGCTCGTCGACATCGGCGAGGCGGTCGGCATCATCGCCGCCCAGTCGATCGGTGAGCCCGGCACGCAGCTGACGATGCGAACCTTCCACACGGGTGGTTCGGTCGGCGCGAGCGACATCACGCAGGGTCTGCCCCGCGTGACCGAGCTCTTCGAGGCACGCACGCCGAAGAACTCCTCGCCGATCGCCGAGGCCGCCGGCCGCGTGCGCATCGAGGAGGACGAGAAGTCGAAGCGCATCGTGCTCACGCCCGACAACGGCGACGAGGAGTTCACCTACCAGGTGCTCCGCCGCGCGACCCTCGAGGTCGGCGACGGCGATCGCGTCGAGCAGGGCCAGCAGCTCCAGGTCGGCTCGGTCGACCCCAAGGAGGTGCTGCGCGTGCGCGGCGTCCGCGAGGTGCAGAAGCACCTGGTCTCGGGCGTCCAGGACGTGTACCGCTCGCAGGGTGTGCCGATCCACGACAAGCACATCGAGGTCATCGTTCGGCAGATGCTCCGCAAGGTCACCGTCGTCGACCACGGCGAGACCGGCCTGCTGCCCGGTGAGCTCGTCGACCGCTCGCGGTACAACGAGCTGAACCGTGCCGCGCTGACCGACGGCAAGAAGACCGCCTCGGCCCGCCAGGAGGTCATGGGCATCACGAAGGCGTCGCTCGCGACGGAGTCGTGGCTCTCGGCCGCCTCCTTCCAGGAGACGACCAAGGTGCTCACCGAGGCCGCCCTGGCCGGCAAGCGCGACCCGCTGCTCGGCCTCAAGGAGAACGTCATCATCGGCAAGCTCATCCCGGCCGGCACCGGCCTGGCGCGCTACCGCGACGTCTCGGTCGAGGCCACCGAGGAGGCGAAGGCGGAGCGCTACCCGAACCGCCTGTTCGCCGACGCGGGCAGCGTCGACGAGGCCGACCTGTCGTACCTCGACTTCGACGCCTTCACGGGCGGCGAGCTCGGTGAGGAGCCGGGTCAGTACGTCTGATCGGTGACTGACGCGAGGGGCCGCATCCACACGGATGCGGCCCCTCCGTCGTCCCCGCGGATCAGTCGCCCGGCGGTGCGCCGCAGGGCCCGTGCGGCGCGCCGTGCCTAGAATCGCTCCGACGATGCGGCACCGTGCCGTCTCAGGAGGTTTCACCATGAGCGACGAGCAGCCCACTTCGTGGCGCGACCGGTTCTTCGGCGGCCCCGGCCGAGAGCCGGAGCCCGAGGCGAACGTCACCCAGCCCGGCGCGGAGTCCGAGGTCGACCCGCGCGAGCAGCACTCGGCAGAGCTCGCTCCTGACTCGACCGAGGCTGCGGCGACCTCGGTGACCGAGCACGACGAGCACCAGCCGCTCGTCGAGCACGAGGGCGAGGCCGACACGGCGGTGCTCGACACGCACGAGACCGCAGGTCTGGAGCGCGACCGCGGGGACGCATCCGACGACCGTGCGAGCGACAGCCCGATCGAGCCGACGGTGATCGCCCCGTCGACGCTGCGCGGCCCGTCGCACTCCGCGGCGCACCCCGACGACACGGAGCGGCTCGACACCGTCGGCGCCGACACCGCGCGCCCCGACGCCGACCGCGCGCACGGCGAGGCGGCGACCAGCTCGCTCGAGCAGGTGCCGGAGTCGAGCACGGACCCGACGAGCACCGACCCGACGAGCACCGACTCGACGAGCACCGACGGGCCCCCCGCGCTCGTCGAGCCCCGCCGCCCGGCATTCGGCCTGCGCCGGCACTCCGACGACGCCGCCGCTGACGGCCACGGCGCGGGCGCCGCGGCGGCCGGCGCAGCAGTCGGCGCCACCGCGGCGGGGGGCACCGCGCTGGGCGCGGCAGCCGCCGGCTCGAGCGCCGACCGCACCTTCGTCGAGCCCGAGCCGACCCAGGCGCTCGACGCGCAGCGCGGCGACGACGAGGCGACCCGGGCCCTGCCGACGCAGGAGGCCGACGGGGCCACCCAGGTGCTCCCGGCGCAGCCCGCCGCAGACGAGCCGACACGGCGCTTCGGCATCATCCGCGACGAGGTGCCGGCGTCGTCGATCCCGGTCGACGACGAGACGGCGCGCGCGGCCGCCGGCGGCACGCCCATCGTGCTCGTCGAGGAGCCGATGCCGCCGCGGCGCAAGGGCGCGCGCGGCGTGGGCTTCGCGGTCGCGCTGCTCGCGACGGTGGTGTTCGGCCTCGTCTTCGCGGCCGCGTTCTTCGCCGTCGGCTACCTGTTCGACCGCGGCTTCGACGCCCTGGAGACCCTCGAGACGCTCTGGCTGCGCCCCTCGTACCTGCTGCCGGTGGTGGTCTTCTTCGTCGCCTACTGGATCCTCACGCTGCTCGTGAACCGCGCCGGGTGGTGGGCGCACGTGCTCGGCGCCTTCATCGTCGCGCTGCTCGTCTACGCAGCCCACATGGCCGGCGCCTACATGGAGTCGCTCGACGGCTGGGAGAGCTACACCGAGGTGCTCGGCATCGACGCCGGCGACCTGGGCGAGCTGCTCCTCGCACCGCTCTCGGTGCTCGCGTTCGTGATCGCCCGCGAGGTGCCCGTCTGGGTCGGCGGCATCGTCTCGCGCCGCGGTCGCAAGGCGCGCGAGTACAACCGGCAGGCGCTCGACGACTTCAACGCCGAGAACGCCGAACGGCTCGCCGCCTACGAGCGCGCACGGGGCTAGACGCAGCCCACCATCCGCTGAGGAACGGGTCCTGTCGAGGCAGGGCCCCGTTCCTCACGCCCAGGTTTCGTTTTCCTCAGGTCTGGCACAATGGGAAGTGGCCTTGCCCCTGTCCACGGGGCGAGGCCCTGCTGAGTCTGGCGACGCGGATGGGGGGTGCCGGCTTGCTGAGGTGGGTCACGCGCCATCGGAAGTCCACGGCAGCCGGGGCGCTCGTCACGGCGGTCTCCGTCGCGCTCGGGATCGTCGCCTTCACGCACGAGGGCTTCACCACCACCGACGTCGACCTCAACGACGGCGGCGTCTGGGTCACCAAGGAGCAGACGCAGCAGCTCGGCCGCATCAACGTGCAGGCCGAGGAGCTCGACGCGGGCCTCACGTCGCCCACCGCGAACTTCGACGTGCTGCAGGACGGCGACAACGTCATCCTCCACAACGAGGAGGCGTCGGCCGCGATCCTCGTCGACCCCCTCCAGGTGATCACCGGCACCAGCGTGCAGCTGCCCCCGCAGGCCGTGATCGCACTGGGCGGCGGCATCGTCGCGATCGTCGACCCCGCCGACGGCTTCCTCTGGGCCATGCCCTTCGGCGAGGTCGGCGGCTTCTCGGCCGAGACCTCCGACCCCATCGCCGAGCTTGGCGCTGGCGCGGCGGTGACCGTGGGCCGCGACGGCACCGTGCACGCGGTCTCGCTGACCGAGTCGCAGCAGGTCACGATCCCGCTGGTCGAGGGCGTGCTCGGCGAGCCGACACTGCGCGGCAGGGCCGAGCTGGGCGCGATGGAGGCGCCGGTCGTCACGAGCGTCGGCGACGACGCGGTCGTGCACGACCCGGGCACCAGCACCCTGCTCCTGCCCGGCGGCTCCGTCGAGGTGCCGGAGGGGGCTGCCGTGCAGCTCGACGGCGACGCCTCCGATCGGGTGATCCTCGCCACCGGCACGCAGCTGCTGCGCCAGCCGCTGGGCGGGGGCAGCCCCGAGGTCGAGGAGATCGAGGGCGGTGGGGATGCGGTGCGTCCCGTGCAGCTCGACGGCTGCGTCTTCGGCGTGTGGCCGGGGAGCGCGCAGTTCGTGCGCGACTGCCAGGACGACGCGGGCGACCTGCGCCAGCAGGTGCCCGAGATGGACGGCTCGCCCGTCGTCTTCCGTGTGAACCGCGACGACGTCGTCGTCAACCAGTACGTGCAGGGCGCCTCGTGGCTGCTCGCCGACACGCTCATCCTGGTCGACAACTGGGAAGACCTGGTGCCGCCGCAGGACGACAGCCAGACCGACGAGGAGGACAGCGAGTCCACCCAGGACCTGCTGACCAACCAGCCGCCGCCCATCAACGAGGAGAACACGCCTCCGACGGCGAACGACGACCAGTTCGGCGCTCGCCCGGGCCGCTCGACGATCCTGCCCGTGCTCTGGAACGACGTCGACGCCGACGGCGACGTGCTCACCGCCAGGCCGATCGGCGACCTGCCGACCGGCGTGACGGTCGCACCGGTCGCGAACGACTCGCGCCTGCAGGTCGAGCTGCCCGAGGATCAGGCCGCGGGCACCTTCCGCTTCGAGTACGAGATCGCCGACGGCCGCGGGCCCACCGACCAGGCGGTCGTCACGCTCACCGTGCGCGGCGAGGGCGAGAACGGCCTCCCCGAGCAGCTGCGCGCACAGGCGTTCGCGATCGAGCAGGGCGGAGAGTACGAGTACCAGGTGCTCGCCGACTGGATCGACCCCGACGGCGACGACCTCTATCTCGCCAGCGCGACCAGTGACTCCGGCGACACCATCCAGACCGACCCGTCGGGCCGGCTCGTCTACACCGCCACCGGCGACGTGGGCATCCAGAAGATCAGCATCACCGTCTCCGACGGCCGCGCCGAGACGACGGGCGACGTGACCGTCGACGTGCGCGAGCGCGGCAACGCCAACCCGCTCGCGAACGCCGACTTCGTCACCATGGTCGAGGGTCGCGAGGCGACGATCCGCCCGATGCTCAACGACTTCTCCCCATCGGGCCGGCCGCTGCGCCTGGCGAACGTCGACCCGGCGCCCGGCCTGCAGATGACCTGGGACGCCCCGACCGGCACCGTGAAGATCACCGGCGGGCCGGTGGGCACGCACTACTTCACCTACATGATCGCCGACGGACCGCTGCCGAGCGTCGGCCGCGTGCGCGTCGACATCCGCACCGCTGACGAGGAGGCCCGGCCCGTGGCGGTGCGCGACATCGCGCTC
Source organism: Agrococcus beijingensis (assembly GCF_030758955.1). NCBI lineage: Bacteria > Bacillati > Actinomycetota > Actinomycetes > Micrococcales > Microbacteriaceae > Agrococcus > Agrococcus beijingensis. Next base: position 531,275 of record NZ_CP132360.1, read on the forward strand.
GTGCCGCAGCAGGGCACCACCGTCGTCGACGTGCTCGCCAACGACGTCGATCCGGCCGGCGGCGTGCTGGTCGTGCAGCAGGTGACGATCGAGAACGGCGCACCGATCAGCGTCGAGCTGCGCGATCGCAGGATCGTCAGCATCGTCGACAACCGTGGCCTCGAGCAGCCGTTCCAGTTCACCTACACCGTGTCGAACGGCCGCTACTCCGAGACGGGCACCGTCGAGGTCATCCCCGTCGTGCCGCCCGAGCAGCCGCGCGCGCCGAAGGCCGTCGACGACGCGATGACCGTGCGCGCCGGCGACTTCGGCACGCTCGACGTCGACCGCAACGACTTCTCGCCCGACGGCACGCCGTTCGAGGTCACGGGGCAGGTGATCTCATCGAGCTTCGCCTCGGAGGCCGAGGGCATCGCCTTCGTCTCGGACGGCAAGCTGCGCGTGCACGCGCTCGAGGGCGGTCCGACGCGGGCGAGCGTCGTGTACGAGATCGTCGACGCGTTCGGCAACCGCGACTCCGCGACGGTGGCCATCACGATCGTGCCGCGCGAGGCCGAGCAGAACTCGCCGCCCGCCCCCGAGACGGTGACGTCGCGCGTGCTGGCCGGCTCCTCCGTGCGCATCCCGATCCCGCTCGACGGCATCGATCCCGACGGCGACGGGGTCGAGCTGGTCGGCTACGACGACGCGCCCGAGGGCGGCCGCATCCTGCGCGAGGTCGGCCCCGACTACTTCGACTTCGAGGCGTTCCCGGACAGCTCGGGCACGGTCGAGTTCACCTACCGCGTGCGCGACCGCTGGGGCGCCGCCGGCACGGCGACCGCGATCATCGGCATCGCGCAGGCGGCCGACGTGAACCAGACGCCGTTCGCCCAGCCCGACCAGATCACCGTGCGGCCCGACCGCCAGGTCGCGATCCCGGTGCTCGAGAACGACTCCGACCCCGACCAGAACCCGCTGTCGCTGCCCGTCGACGGGCTCACGCTGCTGCCCGAGGCGCTCGCCGACGCCGAGGTGAACACCGAGCGAGACACCATCGATGTGCGCTCGCCGTCGGAGCCGGGCGTCTACCAGTTCAGCTACACGGTGCGGGATTCGCTCGGCGCCTCCACAACCGGCAGCGTCACGCTGACGGTCGCCGAGGATGCCGAGCTGGTGCCGCCGATGGCGCGCGACGACCCGCTCGCCCGCGACCAGGTCGTGCTCGGCCAGGCCTTCGACGTGCCGGTGCTCGTCAACGACCTCGATCTCGACGGCGACCCGAGCGAGCTCGCGCTCTCCATCGTCACCGGCGCCGGCGAGGTCGTCGCCGACAAGGTGCAGGTGATCCCGACCGAGCTGTTCCAGGTCGTCACCTATCGGGTGACGGATGTCGACGGCCAGACCGCGGAGGCGTTCGTCGCCGTGCCGCCGGTGCAGGATCGCCCGCCCTTCATCACCACCACCGAGCCGGTGCAGGTGCCTTCGGGCGTGCAGAGCGAGATCCCGCTCTCGGAGCACGTCGGCACCGCGGACGGCGCCGCGGTGCGCATCACCTCCGGCGACACCGTGACGGCCGTGAACGGCGACGGCAGCGGCTACATCAAGGACGAGCGGACCCTGCTCTTCCGGTCGCCGCTCGGCTACGTCGGCCCCGCATCCATCACCTTCGAGGTCACCGACGGCACCGGCCCCGATGACCCCAACGGCAATGTGGCGATGCTGACGATCCCCATCGAGGTGCTGCCCTCGAGCGCGGTCGCGCCCACGTTCGCCGGCGCCATCCTGCGCCCGGAGGCAGGCGAGGGCGAGGCGGTCTTCGACCTGCGCGACGCCACGCGCGACCCCGACCCGGGCGACCTCGAGGAGATGGACTACGAGCTCGTCGGCGGCTCGATGGCCGGCGTCACCCACTCGCTGCAGGGGTCGATCTTCACCGCCACCGCCGACGTGACGACGCCGCCGGGAGCGAGCGGCGCCTTCCAGATCGTGGCGATCGACAAGTTCGGCAACCGGGCCCCGGGCACCGTGCTGGTCGAGGTGATCGCCACCTCGCGGTCGCTCGCGATCGCGAACCCGAACACGGGCGAGGCGACCGCCGCCGTGCCGATCACGGTCGACGTCGTGCAGGACGACGTCAACCCGTTCGCCGACCGCGGCGAGCCGCTGCGCGTGGTCGCGGCCGAGCGCATCGCGGGCGACGGCGAGGTGTCCAGCACCGATCGCGAGGTGACGGTCACGCCGGCCGCCGACTTCAGCGGTGTGCTGACCGTGCGCTACACGATCGAGGACGCCACCGAGCGCACCGACCGCCAGGTCACCGGCACGCTGACGCTCAACGTGAAGGCCAGGCCCGACGCGCCGCTGCGCCCGAACGTCGACGCGACAGGCGACTCGCAGGTCACGCTCACCTGGGGCGCTCCGCCCTCGAACGGCGCCCCGATCACCGGCTACGTCGTGCGGTCGAGCGACGGCTCGGTCGGCTTCCCGTGCACGTCGACGACGTGCGTGATCACGGGCCTGCAGAACAACACCACCTACCAGTTCCAGGTCGTGGCGCAGAACGAGGTCGGCGACTCCGACCCGTCGCCGTCGTCGAACGACGCCCGCCCCGACGTGCGCCCCGAGCAGCCGGCCCCGCCGGCGGTCGCCGACGGCGACACGCAGATCGGGCTGACCTGGCAGCCGCCGGTGAACCGCGGATCGCCGATCCAGCACTACATGATCGAGATCTCGCCGCCCGCGCCCGGAGGCGTCGTGCAGCAGCAGGCGACCGGCACGAGCTTCACCTGGACCGGGCTCACGAACGGCACGTCCTACACGTTCCGCATCCAGGCGGTGAACCTCGCCGATGAGCCGGGCGACTTCTCGGCCTACTCGCAGGCGATCACGCCCGCGGGCCCTCCGTTCCCCGTGACCGACGTGCGGGCGTCGCCCGATCGGTCGATCCCCGGTGAGGTGCAGGTGCAGGTGAGCTGGACCGCGCCCGCCGACAACGGCGCGCAGATCCAGGCCTACACGGTGACCCCGTCGGGCGTGCCCGGCGCCGTCGCGCAGACGGTCACCGGCACCACGGCGAACTTCCGCTTCGACGCGGCCGACCACGCGGCGACCTTCACGGTCACCGCGACCAACCGGGCCGGCACGAGCCAGCCGTCGACCCCATCCGCCCCCGTGCGCACCTACACCGCACCCGATGCGCCGAGCGGCGTCTCGGCGACCGACGGCGACGGCGACTCGGTCGTGACCTGGACGGCGGGCAACCCGAACGGCCTGCGCGAGAACGAGGTGCGCTTCGAGGTGCGCGGCGGAGGCGCCGGCGCGCAGTCGTTCGGCCCCGGCGGCACGTACACGGGCATGAACAACAACGGCGGGCCGTACACCTTCGAGGTGCGGGCGGTCGCGGTCGTCGACGGCACGCAGTACGCGAGCGCCTGGACCGCGGCGGGCAACCAGGCGCGCCCCTACGGCCCCATCGGCGCTCCTGCAGCCACCGCGAACTCCGCCGTCGAGCAGGTCAACTTCAGCTGGTCGTCGCCGGCCCCGAACGGCCGGCCCGTCTCGACCCGCATCCGGATCGGCAACGGCGGCTGGGAGAGCGTGGCACTGAGCGGCAACCGCTCGGTGCAGGCCAACGGCGGGCAGACGGTGCAGATCACCGTGGAGTCGTCGACCGGTGAGGCCGAGCCGGGGCACGGCGCGCAGACGACGACGGCGACCGCGCAGGCGACCGCGGACGAGCGACTGAGGCCGTCGGTCAGCCTCTCGAAGGGCGGCATCGCGCACGCGGGCTCCTGCCAGGGCAACAACGGCGAAGACTGCCAGTGGTACCAGCTCAACTGGACCGACTTCCAGCCCGGCGTCTACAGCTTCACCTGCCACAACACCGGCTCCGCGAACGGCGCCAACAACCCGTTCGAGACCGGCCGAGTGAACATCACCAGCCGCAACGGCAGCACGATCGCCGAGTACCAGGGCGAGGCCGGCGACAGCAACACCTGCTTCTCCGGCTACGCCGGACAGGCGTGGATGCGTGTCTGGGGCAACGGCATCGACCTCGACACACCCAGAGTGAATTGGCCATGACGATAGGAACACCATGAGCGCATCGATGACCCGCGAGCAGGCGACCTGGTTCGCAGAGACGTTCCAGCGTCTGGTCGACAACGTCGGCACGGTCGTGCTGGGCAAGGAGGATGTCATCCGGCTCGCGTTCACCGCGATGCTGTCGGAGGGCCACCTGCTGCTCGAGGACGCCCCCGGCACCGGCAAGACGCAGCTGGCCAAGTCGATGGGCGCGACGGTGCAGGGCACGAACCACCGCATCCAGTTCACGCCCGACCTGCTGCCCTCCGACGTCACGGGCGTGACGGTCTACGACCAGAAGACGGGCGAGTTCGAGTTCCACAAGGGACCGATCTTCGCCTCGATCGTGCTCGCCGACGAGATCAACCGCGCCAGCCCGAAGACGCAGTCGGCGCTGCTCGAGGTGATGGAGGAGGGTCGCGTCACTGTCGACGGCACCCCCTACTCGGTCGGCCGCCCGTTCATGGTCATCGCGACGCAGAACCCGATCGAGCAGGCGGGCACCTACCGCCTGCCCGAGGCGCAGCTCGACCGCTTCCTGATGAAGACGTCGATCGGCTACCCCGGCCGGGAGCAGACCGTGCGGATCCTCGCCGGCGCCTCGAACCGCAACGCCTCGGCGGGGGTCCAGCCCGTCATCACCACCAGCGCGGTGGCCGAGATGATCGACCTCGCGGCGACCGTGCACGTCGACGACGCGGTGCTCGACTACGTCGCGCAGCTCTCGGAGCACACCCGCGACTCGAAGGACACCCGCCTGGGCGTCTCGGTGCGCGGCGCGATGGCGCTCGTGCGCGCCGTGAAGGTGTGGGCGGCGGCGAAGGGCCGCGCGTTCGTGCTGCCCGACGACGTGAAGCACCTGGCGCAGCCCGTCTGGGCGCACCGCATCGTGATCGACCCCGAGGCCGAGTTCTCGGGCGTCTCGGGCGACCGCATCATCGATCGGGCGCTCGCCGACATCGCGGCGCCGCAGGACCGTCAGCAAGCTGCATGACGACGGCGCCCGAGCGGGCGACGTCGACTCCCGCACCTGACATCGACACCGGCACCGCCGTGCGCAGCGCGACCGGCGGCGCTTCGGAGACCACCCGGCTCCGGCGCGCCGTCGAGCGCGAGCGCACGCCGCTGCAGCGCGTGGTCGGCGGGGTCGCGGGCGAGGACTCGGTGGTCGTCGAGTGGTGGCGCGTCTCCCTCGGCTGGCTGCGGGCGCACGTCTGGCCGGCGATCGAGCCGATCACGGGCTTCGGCTGGGCCGTGCTCGTGGGCACGCTGCTGGCGCTGACGCTCGGCATCGCGCTCGGCTGGAAGGAGCTGATCGTCATCGGCATCGCCGGCGCGCTGCTGCTGCTGGCCGCCGTCGCGTTCGTCATCGGCCGCAACCGCTACCGGATCGTGCTCGACCTCGCCTACACGCGCGTCGTGGTGGGGGAGCGCGCCCTCGGCCGGATCGAGATCCATGCCGCATCGACGAAGCCGCTGCTGCCGGCCACCATCGAGGTGCCGGTGGGCAAGGCGCTCGCCTCCTTCCACCTGCCGCGCATGCAGCCCGGCGGCGTGCACGAGGACGTCTTCGCCATCCCCACCAGCCGCCGCACGATCCTGCAGGTCGGGCCCGTGCGCTCGGTGCGCGGCGACCCCGTCGGCCTCCTGCGCCGGCAGGTGAAGTGGACCGATCCGGTCGAGCTGTTCGTGCACCCCAAGACGGTGCAGCTCGACGAGACCGCGCCCGGCCTCATCCGCGACCTCGAGGGCATCACGACCCGCGACCTCACCAACCGCGACATCGCGTTCCCCGCGCTGCGCGACTACGTCGCCGGCGACGACCGCCGCTACATCCACTGGAAGTCGACGGCCCGCACCGGCAAGCTCATGGTGCGGCAGTTCGAGCAGACGCGTCGCAGCGTGCTCGCGCTGGGCCTGTCGACCTCGCCCGACGACTACGCCGATCCGCTCGAGTTCGAGACGGCCATCTCGATCCTGGGCTCGCTGGGCCTGCAGGCGATCCGGGACGAGATGGATGTGGTGGTGCAGACCTCCCGCTCCACCGTTCCGGCGACCACCGGCAAGCGGCTCCTCGACGGGCTCTCGGGCGTCGAGTGGTCGCCCCGCGACGACCGCTTCCTCGACCTCGCCGCGACGATGGCGCGGCAGCACGGCGGCGCATCCGTCGTCATGCTGCACGCCGGCGCCACCGTCGATCCGGCGCTGGTGCGCCGGGCGCGCACGCTGCTGCCCGGTCAGGCGCGCGTCATCGCCTTCACGGTCGTGCAGGGCGCGAAGCCCAAGCTGCAGCCGATCGGCGACACCTTCCTGGCCACGCTCGGCAGCGTCAGCGACCTGCCCCGGATCATGCGAGGAGTGGCGCTCCAGTGAAGCAGGATCAGCTGCTGCCGCGACCGCTGCGGCACGCCGCCATCGACTGCGCGGCGATCTTCGTCGTGCTGCTGGCGGCGACGCTCTCGTTCGGCCCCGTGTTCGGCGGCACCGCCTACCTCGCAGCCGGCATCGGCGGCACGCTGCTCGGCATCGCGGTCGGCGTCGTCACCTCGCTGAAGCCCCTGCGCGGCTGGCTCATGACCGCGGCCGGCTTCGTGCTCGCGCTCGTGCTCTTCGGCCCGGCGCTCGCCGTGCCCCGCACCACGATCGCGGGCTTCATCCCCACGCTCGAGGGCTGGCGCGAGCTGCTGCTCGGCGTCGTCTTCTCGTGGAAGGGCCTGCTGACGGCGGAGCCGCCCGCGGAGGGCTTCCCGAGCCTGCTGGTGGTGCCCTTCCTCACCACGCTGCTGTGCGCCACGCTCGCGACGGTGCTGGCGCTGCGGCTGCGGCGCGGCGCGCCCTTCGCGATGCTGCCGGCCGTCGTCGCGCTGATCGTCGGCATCAGCTTCGGCACCAAGATCGCGTTCTGGCCGACCGTGCTCGGCGCGGTCGTGGCGGGCGCGATCCTGGCCTGGTGCGCGTGGCGCCGCGCGACGTGGCGCACCGACCTGAACGACGAGGTCGAGGTGACCAACGACACGCGGCTCCGCGCACGGGCGCGCAAGCAGCGCTCGCGCGGCGCGGTCGCGATGATCGCCGGGGCGATGATCGTCGCCGCCCTGATCAGCATCCCGGTGCAGCCCCAGAGCCGGGCCGTGCTGCGCGACACGGTCGAGCCGCCGATCGAGCTGGCCGAGTACCCGAGCCCCCTGGCCGGCTACCGCAACTGGCCCAAGAACTTCGACGACTCGACGCTGCTGACCGTCAGCGGCATGCCCGCCGACGGCCGGCTCCGGCTCGCGACCTTCGACTACTACGACGGCACCGTGTTCGCGGTCGCCGGCTCGCAGGAGACGAGCGGCTCGGGCTCGTTCGCGCGCATCGGCGACGAGGTGCTCGTGCAGCAGTCGGGCGCCCCGGCGACCGTGCGCGTCGAGGTGCAGGACTACTCGGGCATCTGGGTGCCCGACGTCGGCTACATGCAGTCGCTGCGCTTCGAGGGCGACCGGGCCGGCGACCTCCAGGGGTCGCTGCACTACAACGGCCAGACCGGCACGGCGATCGCGCTCGACGGGCTGGGCGCGGGCGATGCCTACGAGCTGCAGGCGATCGTGCCCGCGCAGCCCGCCCAGGAGGAGCTCGAGGGCGTGCCGATCACCAGGGTCTCGGTGCCCGCGCCGGCGCTCGTGCCCGATCTGCTGCAGGCCTGGGTGTCCGAGCACGGCGCCAACGGCCAGAACAGCTTCGAGAACCTCGAGGCGATGCTGCGGCTGATGAACAACGGCAGCTTCAGCCACGGCCTCGAGGACGACACGATCCCCTCGCTCGCCGGCCACGGCGCCTCGCGCATCCAGGGCATGTTCGAGCAGGAGGTGCTGGTCGGCGACGACGAGCAGTACGCCACCGCGTTCGCGCTCGCGCTCTCGCGCATCAACGTGCCCTCGCGCGTCGTGATGGGCATGTACCCGGACGACGGCTTCACCGGCGGAGGCGAGCCCGTCGAGCTCACCGGCGGCGACATGCACGCCTGGGTCGAGGTGCCGTTCGAGGGCTACGGCTGGGTGCGCTTCGACCCCGCGCCGCCGGAGGACAACGACCAGATCCAGCCCGAGCCCGAACCGCAGCCCGAGCCGAAGCCGCAGGTGCTCCAGCCGCCGCAGCCGCCGGAGGAGCCGGCGGAGATGTCGCCCGACACCGTCGCCGACGAGGGCCAGGAGGAGGACGACGAGGAGCCCGCCGACACCTCGTGGATGCTCTGGCTGTGGATCGGCGGCGGCACGCTGCTGCTGCTCTTCCTGCTGCTGCTGCCGTTCCTGGTGGTGGGCGCCCTGAAGGCCGCGCGTCGCCGCAAGCGCCAGCGCGCGGAGCGCGGCAGCGACCGCCTCTCCGGCGGCTGGCACGAGGTGGTCGACGAGGCCGTCGACCTCGGCCTGCCGGTGCCGGCGGGCGTCACCCGGCGCGAGGTCGCCCGGGTGGTGGAGGATCGCTACCCTCGGTCGAGAGCCACCGAGATCGGCGACTACGTCGACGAGGGCGTGTTCGGTCCGGGCGAGCCGGACGCGGCTGACGTCGACGCGTTCTGGCTCGATGTCGAGCAGAGCGTCAAGGGGATGCGCTCGGAGGCCACCGGGCGCCGGCGCCTGCTGGGCAGGCTGTCGATGAGATCGTTCGCCAGGCGGCGGCAGGAGCGGAGGCGACGATGATCTGGGAGATCGATGAGGGCCGGAAGGTCGTCGAGGGCCTCGACGACCACGGCCGTCCGGATCCCGCCTACGCCGCGGCGCTCGGCCTGCGGCCCGCGCCGCTCGGCCGCCGCGCGCTCGCGTCGCTGATCGAGTTCGCCTTCTGGGCGCTGCTGCAGGTGCCGTACTGGCTGCTCGCGCTGCCCACGCTGCTGAAGGCGGCGACCGGAGCCATCCAGCCCTACGGCCTCGTCACGCATCCCGACTTCGTCTGGATCGTCGTGGGCACCGCCGTCTCCGGCGTGCTGTCGCTCGCGTTCGTGATCGTGCAGCTCGTGCTCCACGGCCGCAAGGGCGTGACGCTCGGCAAGGCGTTCACCGGCATCCGCTCGATCCACGTCGCGACGCTCGAGCGGCCCGGCATCGGCAAGGCGCTGCTGCGCGGCGTGCTGCTGCACCTGGGCTTCCTCGTGCCGGTGGTCGGTCCGGCGCTGCTGTTCTCGTCGGTCTTCTTCGACGGCGAGCAGCGCGGCCGCGGCTGGCTCGACAAGGCGGCGGGGACGTGGTTCGTCGACGTGCGCACCGGCCTGGATCCGTATCACGAGAAGAAGATGCGGATCGCGCGCAAGACGGTGCAGGCCGAGCCCGAGGGCTCGAAGTCGCAGCTGCCGTCGCTGGCCACGCCGGCCGACAGCCAGGCGCTCGGCTACCGTCCCGGCGCGCGCATCAGCTCGGGCGTCGTGGGCGCTGCGCGACCGCAGCAGCCCGCCCCGGGGCAGGTCGGTCTCGAGACGCACCAGCCCGACCCTGCTCCCTCGCACACGGTTCCCGGCATGCCCGCCGGGGGTGCGCGACTGGGCGGCTACCGACCCGGGCAGCTGAGCGGCCTGGTCGACAGCGTGCCCGGCCGTGAGCGCCCAGCAGCGCCGGCCGAGCCGCAGCCGGCCGAGGAGCGCCCGGCCCACGATCGCCCGACCCAGCACGGCTGGCAGCAGGCGCCGCCACCGCTGTCGTCGGCGCCGACGTATGCCCCGCCGCCGTCGCCGCCGCGCTACGCCGCTGCGCAGGCGAGCCCAGTCGACGAGCACACGATCGTGGAGCCCGACGGCGACGACTTCGCCCCGGCGGACGTCGCCCCCAGTGCTGCGACGGCGCTGCCGCCCGCGCCGCAGGCCGGGCCGGCCGAGGAGGTCGACGACAGCACCGTGCGCCGCGTCGAGGTCGCCGGGCTCGACGACGACCTCGAGGCGACGCGGGCGCGACCGGGCTCGCGACGGGTCGTTGCGACGCTGGCCTTCGACACCGGCGACCGCTTCGCGATCACCGGCGCGGCGCTGATCGGCCGCAACCCCTCGCCCAGCGCCGGCGAGGTGATCGAGCACCTGCTGCCGATCGCCGACGACACCCGCTCGATCTCGAAGACGCACCTGCTGCTCACCGCCGACCCGCTCGCCGCCATCGACCGGGCGTCCACGAACGGCTCGAGCGTCGTGCGCGCCGGCGCCGAGTCGCGGCTGGCGCCCGGCACGCCGTTCGCGCTGCAGCCCGGCGACCTCGTGCGCTTCGGCGACCGCTCGTTCCAGGTCGAGGAGGCCTCGTGAGCACCGTCGGCGAGTTCCGCTTCAGCCATCCGTCGATCTCGCTCCGCTGGGCGGGCACGACCCATACCGGCATGCGCCGCACGGTGAACGAGGATTCCGTCTTCGCCTCGTTCCCGGTGTTCGTCGTCGCCGACGGCATGGGCGGCCACGCCTCGGGCGACGTCGCGAGCGCGCTCGCGGTCGAGGCGTTCCGCAGCCTCAAGGGCCGCACGCTCGCCGACGTCGAATGCGTCGAGAGCGCGATCGAGCACGCCTTCGCGAGCGTGCAGGAGCGCTCGCTCGGCGAGCCGATCGGCGGCACGACGCTCTCGGGGGCGGTGCTGGTCGACGTCGCGGGGGTCGCGCACTGGCTGATCCTGAACATCGGCGACTCCCGCACCTACCTCTACGACGCGGGCAGCCTCGAGCAGATCACGGTCGACCACTCGGTGGTGCAGGAGATGGTCGAGGCCGGCGCGCTCCGCCGAGCCGACGCGCGCCGTCACCCGCATCGCAACGTCATCACGCGCGCCCTCGGCCCCGGCGAGCGCCAGCCGGCAGACGTCTGGCTGCGGCCCGCCGAGCGCGGGCAGCGCCTGATCGTCTGCTCCGACGGGCTGACGGGCGAGGTCGACGACCACGAGATCGGCGAGATCCTCGGCGACGTCTCGTCGCCGGCCGCGGTCGCCGCGCTGCTGCTGCGCCGCGCGCTCGACGCGGGCGCGCCCGACAACGTCACGGTCGTCGTCGTCGACGTCGACGCTGTGGCACTCTCCGACGAGGAGCTGTTCGACACGCACGTGCACAGCCTCGACGACACGATCCCGAGGGAGGCGCTGCCATGAGCGCACGCATCGAGTACGCACCGGGCGAGGCCTGGTGCGTCGCCGCCGGCCGCACGGTGCTCGTGTGCGAGCGCGATCTGACGCCCGCCCGCGCTCGCGCGCTGCACGCGACCATCGCCGCGGTCGCGTCGACCGACGCGCTGCGCGAGGTGCTCGACGGCGAGCCCTCGGCGCTCATCGGCCTCGTCGACCTGAGCGACGGCCGGGTGCTGCTGCGCCGGCACGGCGTGCCCGCGACCGCCGACGGCTCCGGCCTCCCTGACCGCTTCGGCGCCGACTGGTCGCTCGACGAGATCTCGGCCGACGGCTCGGTCGCCGCGGGCGGCCTCGGCTCGCTCGACGGCGAGACGCTGCCGTTCGAGGGCGGCGTGGTGCGGGTGTCGGCCGTGCGCGTGGCACCCGGCAGGGCGGATGCGTCGACGCCGTCGCCCGCACCGGTCCCCGTCTCCGAGATGCCCGCGGAGGAGCCGCGCTTCGGCACCTTCGGGCAGACGCTGCCGCCCGCCGCGGCCGCGGATGCCCGCGCGGCGGCATCGGCCCCCGGCGCGGACGTGTCCCCCGAGCTCGTCCCCACCGTGCCGGAGCCGGAGCCGGTCGCGGTGACACGCCCCGTCGCGGTCGAGCGTGCGCTCGAGTCGACGCCTGGCGTCAGCGACACCGGCAGCCCGATCGGCGGTCTCATCGACTCGGTGCCCGGCTTCATCAAGCCGGCGGCCGACGTGCGCGAGCTGCAGCCCGAGGCGCCGGTCGCGCCCGCGGCGTCGCCGCCGGCGCCCGAGCCCGCGCCCGCCGCAGGCGACTTCGGCGACCACGACGGCCTGACCATCACCGCCGAGCAGGCACGGCGGCTGCACGCGGAGCGGGCACAGCGGGCCGGCGCCCAGCCGCCCGAGGAGCAGGACGCAGCGCCGACCGCAGCAGCGCCGACCGCAGCAGCGCCGGCTACGGGCCCGCTGGTGCTCTCGACGCTGTGCCCTAACGGCCACGTCAACGCGCCCGGCACGACGACCTGCATCCGCTGCGGCTCCGCGATCGACGAGGGCTCCGCCGCGCAGCGCCGCCGCCCAGAGGTCGCGGTCGCCGTGCTCGTCTCCGGCGAGCGCATCCCGCTCGGCCGCGGCGTCGTGATCGGCCGCCGCCCCCGCTCGCGCCGCGTCGAGGACGGCCGCGTGCCGCGCCTCATCACCGTCGACAGCCCGGGCGAGGACATCTCGCGCAGCCACCTCGAGCTGCGCGTCGACGACTGGAACCTGGTGGCCGTCGACCTCAGCTCGACCAACGGCACGCTGCTGCTGCGCGAGGGCTCGGCACCGCAGCGGCTGCGCCCCGAGGCGTCGACGATCCTGCAGCTCGGCGACCGCCTCGACCTCGGCGACGGCCAGGTCGTCACGATCGAGTCGGCGCCGTGAGCCCGAAGCGCGCCCCGTCCGCCCCGCCCGAGCTGCCCGGTTACGACTACGTCTCGCTGCTGGGCTCGGGCGGCTTCGCCGACGTCTTCCTCTACGAGCAGCTGCTGCCCGCGCGCAGGGTCGCGATCAAGGTGCTGCTGCCCGATGCCGTCAACCGCGAGCTGATCGAGAACTTCCGGCACGAGGCCAACGTGATGGCGCAGCTGACGACGCATCCGTCGATCGTCACGATCTACGGCGCCGCGGTCGCGCCCGACGGCCGCCCCTACCTCGCCATGGAGTACTGCTCCAAGCCCAACCTCGGCGTGCGCTACCGGCGCGAGCGCTTCGCGGTGCCCGAGGTGCTCTCGCTCGGCGTGCAGATCGCCGGCGCGGTCGAGACCGCCCACCGCGCGGGCATCCTGCACCGCGACATCAAGCCGGCCAACATCCTCGTCACCGCCTACAACCGTCCGGCGCTCACCGACTTCGGCATCGCCACCTCCTCCGGCGGCAGCGACGACTCGAGCGGCATGTCGATCCCGTGGTCACCGCCCGAGGCGTTCGAGACGCCGCCCAGGTCGAGCCCCGCATCCGACGTCTTCTCGCTCGGGGCGACCCTGTTCACGCTGCTCGCCGGCCGCACGCCGTTCGAGCTGCCGGGCGGCAGCAACACGAGCGTCGACCTCATCGACCGCATCGGCCGCGGCGACATCGCGCCGCTCGCCAGGCACGACGTGCCCGCGCGGCTCGAGTCGGTGCTCGCGTCCGCGATGGATCCCGACCCCTCCCGCCGCTACCCGAGCGCGATGGCGTTCGGCCGCGCGCTGCAGCAGGTCGAGGCCGAGATGGCGCTGCCCGTCACACCGCTCGACGTGCTCGACGACTCGGTCGAGGCCGGGGCCGTCGACGAGGAGGACGGCGGCGCGACCCGCATCCGCGGCGTCGTCTCGATCGACCCGCACGCCGGCGAGCAGCCGCGCTTCGCGCCGATGCCCGGCATGGCGGGCGCCGCGCCCGACGCCACGATCCGCCGTGCCCGGCCGGGTGAGACGGCGGATGCGTCGGCACCGGTGGCCGCGCCCGTCGCGGTCGCGCCGGCCTCCCGGAGGCGTTCCTGGGCGACCGCGGTCGGCGCGGGGCTCGTGGTGCTGGTGGGCGGCGGCATCGTCTGGATGGCGCTGTCGACCGCGCAGCCGCAGCAGGCCGCGAACCCCTCCCAGACGATCGCCGCGCCGGCAGCGCCGCAGCGGCCGCCCGCGCCCATCAACGTGGTCGGCACGGTGACGGGCGACTCGGTCGAGTTCACCTGGGTGAACGCGCAGCCGCAGGAGGGCGACCAGTTCCAGTACCGGTACGAGCGCAGCGACGGCGACCCGATGATCTCGACGGTGCCGCTCGAGTCGGTGGTCGTGCCGCGCGACGCCGACGGCGAGTCGTGCGTGCTGGTGACGCTCGTGCGCTCCGACGGGCGCTCCTCGAACGACACCCGGGGGTGCGTCAGTGGCTGATCGGATCCCGCGCCTGCAGATCGAGTTCTCGGGGGAGTGGTTCACGCTCGACCCGGCGGCCGCCTTCGTCATCGGGCGAGAGGGCGATCTGACGGTCGACGACAACCAGTACCTGCACCGCGCGTTCCTCGAGATCCGCCACCAGGACGGCCTGTGGTGGCTCGCGAACGTCGGCTCGCGGCTCTCCGCGACCGTGTCGAGCGCCGGCGGAGCGGTGCAGTCGTGGCTCTCGCCCGGCGCGCGCCTGCCGATCGTCTTCGCCGACGCATCCATCGTCTTCACCGCCGGCCCGACCACCTACGAGCTGGGCGTGCACTGCGACGACGCCTCGTTCTCGCTCTCCCCGGAGGCGCAGCGCCGCTCGTCGGGCGAGACCACGGTCATGCCGGTCGGCCTCACCCAGCTGCAGAAGCTGCTGATCGTCGCGCTCGCCGAGCCGATGCTGCGCCGCGACGGGGTGGGCGTGAGCGAGCTGCCCTCGTCGGGCGCCGCCGCCGAGCGGCTCGGCTGGACCATGAGCCGCTTCAACCGCAAGCTCGACAACGTCTGCGACAAGCTCGACCGGATGGGCGTGCAGGGCCTGCGCGGCGGCGTCGGCAAGCTCGCGAGCAACCGCCGCGCCCGCCTCGTCGAGTACGCCGTCTCGTCGCAGCTCGTCACCCGCGCCGACCTGGGGCTGCTCGACGACCCCGCGCTGCGCGACGCCGACGACAGCCAGGACTGATCGGGAGATCACCGCACCATGAAGGTCAAGCTCACCCTGCACCGGCCGACGGCCGAGCCCACCGACGTCGTCATCACGGCCGACTCGACGGCCTCCGTCGAGGACGTCGCGCGGCAGATCGCGCTCGCCGACCCCGACCGCTCGATCGCGTTCGGCGACGGCGACACCCTCTCGCTCGCGGTCGCGCCGCCCACCGAGCAGCAGCTGGTGCAGCTGCAGCCCGACGCGCTCATCGCCGAGGCGCCCATCGGCTCCGGCTTCCACACGCAGGTCGTGAACCTCGGGGCCGGCGGCTCGCGCAGGGGCGGGCCGGCGGGCAGCGCGCTCGAGGCGATCGCGGTGCTGCGCGTCGTCGGCGGGCCGCTGCGCGGCCAGGAGTTCCAGCTCGGGCGGGGCCACGCCTCGATCGGCCGCGACGCGAAGAACGACATCGTGCTCGCCGACCAGCTGGTCTCGAAGCGCCACGCGCGCATCGAGGTGGGCACGCACATCGAGGTCGTCGACCTGAACTCCGCCAACGGCGTCGTCGTCGACGGCGGCCTCGTCTCGCGCCTGCGCGTGGTGCCGGGCGCGGTCTTCACCCTCGGGGACACGGCACTGACGGTCGACCTCGTCGGCGTCTTTGACGCATCCGGCCCCGATCCGGTGCTCGAGCGCGGCGGGGCCCTCATGTTCAACCGCTCGCCCCGCGTCGAGGCCCGCTACCCGGGCACCGACCACAAGGGCCCGCGGATGCCGAAGGAGATCATCCAGCGGCTCTTCCCCTGGCCGATGCTCGTCACGCCGATCCTGCTCGCAGGCGCGATGTTCGCGCTGACGAACAACCCGCGCTCGATCCTCATCGCGCTCATGACGCCGCTCATGCTGCTGGGCAACTTCATCAACATGAAGACCCAGAACGGCCAGAAGCAGAAGTTCGAGGTCGAGATGTTCGAGGGGCGGTACGAGGAGCTCGAGGAGATCCTCTACCGCGAGAAGCCCAAGGAGGAGGCGGTCCGCAACCTCGAGGTGCCGCCGGTCGCCGAGGTCTTCGAGCACGCGATGCGGCTCGGCCCGATGCTCTGGACCCGCAGGCCCGAGCACTGGAACTTCCTGTCGGTGCGCCTCGGCACGTGCCGTGCGGAGTCGCGCAACACCATCAAGGAGGACGAGGTCCAGGACGGCCTGGCCGAGTACCTCGAGCGCGTCGAGCGGCTGCGCGAGCGCTACCGCTACGTCGACGACGTGCCGATCGTCGAGTCGTTCTCGTCGGCGGGCTCGATCGGCATCGCCGGCCCCAAGTCGCTGGCGGCGGATGCGCTGCGCGGCATGGCCGTGCAGCTCTACGGGCTGCACGCCCCCAACGAGGTCGTGACGGTCGCCATCTGCGACCCGGAGTGGACCGGCGAGCTCGAGTGGATGAAGTGGCTGCCCCACACCACCAGCGAGACCAGCCCCTTCAAGGACATGCCGCTCGCCGACTCGGCGACCGCCGGCACAGCCCTGCTGAACGCGCTCGAGGAGCTCGTGCTGGGCCGCTCGAAGCAGGCCTCGCCCGACCGCAAGACGCCGTTCGACGAGGACTGGGACCCGATGCGGTACGGCTCCGACGTCGAGCGGGCCGCGAAGGACACCGTCACCCCGATCCAGACGTCGGTGGTGCTGATCGTCACGAACGACGCGCCGGTCGACCGGCCCAGGCTCACGCAGATCCTCGAGCGCGGCTCGGCCGTGGGCGTCTACGGCGTGTTCGTCGCCCCCGCCGTCGAGTCGCTGCCGGCGGTCTGCCGCAGCTTCATCGACGTCACCGCCGGGCTCGAGTCGGCGCGGGTCGGCACCGTGCGCTCCGGCGTCGACTACGACGACGTCAAGGTCGAGGGCGTCTCCGGCGAGTACATGCAGATGCTCGCGAAGCGCCTCGCCCCCGTCGTCGACGCGAGCATCGTGATCAACGACTCCTCCGACATCCCCGACTCCGTCATGTTCCTGTCGCTCGTCGGCGCAGAGCTCGCGGACGACTCGAACGCGGTGATCGAGCGCTGGCGTCAGAACAACACCATCCTCGACCGCTCCGGCGGCCCCAAGCCGCGTCTCAAGAAGGCCGGCAACCTGCGCGCGATCATGGGTCAGGGCGCCACCGACGCGATGACCCTCGACCTGCGCACGCAGGGCCCGCACGCGCTCGTCGGCGGCACGACCGGCGCCGGCAAGTCGGAGTTCCTGCAGGCGTGGGTGCTGGGCATGGCGACCGCGCACAGCCCCGACCGCGTCACCTTCCTGTTCGTCGACTACAAGGGCGGATCGGCCTTCGCCGACTGCGTCGAGCTGCCGCATTGCGTGGGCCTCGTCACCGACCTCAGCCCGCACCTGGTGCGCCGGGCGCTGACGAGCCTGCGCGCCGAGCTGCACCACCGCGAGCACCTGCTCAACCGCAAGAAGGCGAAGGACCTGCTCGAGCTCGAGAAGCGGCAGGATCCCGAGACCCCGCCGGCGCTCGTGCTCGTGATCGACGAGTTCGCGGCGCTCGCGGGCGAGGTGCCCGAGTTCGTCGACGGCGTCGTCGACATCGCGCAGCGCGGCCGCTCGCTCGGCATCCACCTGATCATGGCCACGCAGCGCCCGGCCGGCGTGATCAAGGACAACCTGCGCGCCAACACGAACCTGCGTGTGGCGCTGCGCATGGCCGACGAGTCCGACTCGAAGGACGTCGTCGACGACCCGGTGGCGGCGTCGTTCCCGGCCTCGATCCCCGGCCGCGGCATCGCCAAGACCGGCCCCGGCCGACTGGTGCCCTTCCAGTCGGCCTACGCCGGCGGCTGGACCACCGACGAGGTGCAGGCCGCCGACGTGAAGGTGGCCGAGCTGCGCTTCGGCTCGGTGCAGCGCTGGGAGCCCGAGTCGGCGCCCGAGTCCGACGCGCACGACGAGGATCTCGGCCCCACCGACCAGAAGCGCATCGTGCGCACGCTCATCGCGGCGACCAGGCAGGCGCGCATCCCGGCGCCGCGGCGGCCCTGGCTCGACGACCTCGAGACGACCGTCGACCTGCGCGACCTGGCGCTCGACGGCGACGGCCGCATCGTGCTGGGCAAGGCCGACGTGCCGGAGCGGCAGCGGCAGGACGCCGTCCACTTCCACCCCGACCGCGACGGCTCGATGCTCGTCTACGGCACCTCGGGCTCCGGCAAGTCGACGCTGCTGAAGACCATCGGCATCGCCGCCGGCATGCGCCCCGAGCTCAGCCACGCCGAGATCTACGGCCTCGACTTCGCCTCCGGCGCCCTCAAGTCGCTCGAGATCCTGCCGCACGTCGGCTCGATCATCGCCGGCGACGACGCCGAGCGCGTGCAGCGCCTGCTGCGCTCGCTCGGGCGCGAGCTCGACCGCCGCGGCAAGGCGTTCGCGGCGGCGAGCGCGGCCAGCCTCACCGAGTACCGCGAGCTGGTCGACCCGAAGGCGAGCCGCATCTTCCTGCTGCTCGACAACTTCCCGCAGTTCAAGGCCGAGTGGGAGGTCACGAGCGCCCGCTCGCCGTTCTACCAGGTGTTCATGCGCATCCTCGGCGAAGGCCGGCCGCTCGGCATCCACGCGGTCGTGACCGCCGACCGCTCGGGCGCCGTGCCGACCGCGGTGAGCTCGAACATCTCGCGCCGCGTGGTGCTGCGGCTCTCGGACGAGTCGGGCTACATGCTCGTCGGTGCGCCGAAGGACATCCTCGACGACCAGTCGGCGCCCGGCCGCGGCATCGTCGACGGCCTCGAGATGCAGGTCGCCACCCTTGGCGGCACGCCCAACGTGGCCGAGCAGACGAAGCTCATGGGCCAGCTGGCGGATGCGCTGCGCACGCAGGGCGCGCAGGACGTCGAGGAGATCGGCGCGCTGCCGACGCGCCTGGCGCTCACGCAGCTGCCCGACCGCGTCGACGACTTCCCGGTGCTCGGCGTCGCCGAGGACACCCTGGCCGCGCGCGACTTCGACCCCGTCGGCACGTTCATCGTCGCCGGGCCGCCCGCGTCGGGCAAGACGAACGCGCTGAAGGCCATGATCATCGCGGTCGAGCGCTTCGACCCGGATGTGAAGCTGTTCCACTTCGCCGGCCGCCGCTCGGTGCTGCACGACTTCCGCCCCTGGGTGCGCAGCGTCACCCGGCCCGACGCCGCGAAGGAGCTCGCGACCGAGCTCACCGAGATCGTCGGCGACGAGTCGATCCCCGGCCGCATCATGATCGTGATCGAGAACGTGCCGCAGTTCGCCGACTCCGATGCCGAGCGGGCGCTGAAGGGCCTGTTCCAGGCGATCAACCGCAGCGACCACCTGCTCGTCGGCGACGCCGACATCACGCAGGTCACCGGCGGCTACGGGTTCATCGGCGACTTCAAGGCCGGGCGCAAGGGCATCGTGCTGAAGCCGGATGCGTACGACGGCGACTCGGTCTTCAAGGTGCCGTTCCCGAAGGTCAAGCGCGCCGACTTCCCCGAGGGCCGCGGCATCTTCGTGCAGCAGGGACGCGCGGTCACCGTGCAGCTGCCGCTGGTGCCGGAAGACGCGGCACGGCCGCCCGCCCAGGCGCCCGTCGCCCCGCCCGCGACCGAGGGCGCGCAGAGCGCGCCGTCCCCGGTCGCCGTGGGCAGCACATCAACCGAAGGAGGCACCGCATGAGCCTGCGGCACGAGACCGCCACTGCATGGGCAGACGACCTGTCTGCCGCCGTCGAGCCACGGCTCGGCATCCTCGAGGCCTACGCGCTCCAGCGGCATCCGGATGCGCTGCAGCACATGGGGGAGGACGGCGCCGGCCTCGCGCGCGTCGCCGCCGCGAAGGGCAGCGGGATGGCGGGGCTGTGGCTGGTCCTGCCCGCGCTGCTGGCGATCGTCGCCCCGGTGATCGGCTTCGCCGCCGTCGTGGGCGACCCGGCGGGCTTCCACCGCATGGAGGCGTCGACCTCGGTGCCGATCGCCGGGGTGTGCTTCGCGATCGCCGCGGTCGTGCAGCTGGTCGCCGCGATCTGGTGGCTGCGCTCGGGCAGGGCACGCCACTACATGCTCTTCATCCTCGCCTTCGGCACCGCCGTGCTCGGCGCCGCGACGTGGTGGGTGATGGGCGCCGCGTCGTCGTTCGACGGGTTCGACGGGGCCGCGGCATGGCGCGTGCCGGTGCTGATCGCGAGCGTGCTCGGCGCGGCATACGGCGTGCTCATGCTCGCGCTCGGCAGGCCCGCGGGCGTCGACGAGGCAGCGGCCCCCGCCGGCGGCGACGGGCTGCACGCGGCGCTGGCCGCGATCCCGGGCGACGAGCTGCGGGAGATCCGCGCCGACCGCGACGCCGCGCTCGCGCGGCTCGTCGAGCGCGGGAAGCTCAGCGCCGAGGTCGCCGGGCGCGCGGCGCGCGCCGAGCTGGGCACCCTGCACCGCCTGTAGCGGCGGCTGCGCGGGCGCGCATCGGCATGGGCACCTCTCCCCATCGCGCTCCCGAGCGGCCCCGCTTACGTTGGTTCCGAGGTGGTCCGGTCGGGCCGCGTGAACTCGATTCGATGAGGAGACGGCTATGAGCGATTTCGGAGCATCCTACGCCGAGATGGAGTCGGTGGCGGGCAAGCTCGACACGGGCAGGGAGGACATCTCGGGTGTCCTGAAGGACCTGAAGAGCCAGGTCGACACCCTGCTGGGCGAGGACTTCAAGACGCAGCACGCGTCGGGCAAGTTCGGTGAGGGCTACGAGGAGCTGACGACGGGCCTCGAGCAGGCCATCGAGGGCATCTCCGACATGGGCGAGGCGCTGCGCGGCATGATGCAGGCGATCCAGTCGCTCGACGAGCAGCTCGCCGGCAGCTGACCGACACGCATGCTGCAGGGGGTCGACCGGGCGGTCGGCCCCCTGCCTGCGTGATGGGCGACGACGCAGCGGATGCGTGGGCGCACCCGGGTGGGCAGTCCTCCCCATCGCGCTCCATGCATCCGCCCGCATACGTTTGGCTCGACGCCGCGCGACCGCCGCGCAGACCCAAGGGGAGACCATGACCGATGTGCTCATCACGTTCTCGGAGCTGCTCGCGCTCCGGGAGCAGCTCGACGAGATCATCACCGAGCTCGAGGGCGCCGGCGACCGGTCGAACGAGCTCGAGAGCGCGATCGGCAGCCCCTTCGGCCGCGGCGAGCTGCGCAGCAGGGCCGGCGACTTCGAGGGGCGCTGGAACGACAAGCGCGTCGATCTCGTGCGCGACATGACCAAGGTCCGCGACCACGTGCAGGGCGTGCTCGAGGGCTTCGCGGAGTTCGACGAGGAAGCCGCGCGCGAGCTCGAAGCCGCCGCTGCGGCCGCCTGACCACCGGATCACGAGGAGCACGACCATGGGGAACCCCGGACCGCAGTCGCCCAAGGGCCGCTGGATCGACGAGGTCGCCGGCGATGCCGGGCACATCGTCGAGCGCGGCAACGACATCCGGCGCCTCGGTGAGGCGATGATCTCGAGCGCGACGCTGCTCGAGCAGGTGAAGAGCGGCGCCGACGGCCAGCAGGGCCTCGCGGTCGACAAGCTGCGCGAGGTCGTCGGCGAGACCTACGGCCTGCTGCGCCAGGGCGGCGAGCTCTACAAGCCGACCGGCCCCGTGCTCGCCGCCTACGGCGAGGTGCTCGCCGACGTGCAGCCGAGGATCAAGGGCCACGTCGATGCCTGCGAGACGCTCTGGGCGACCTTCCAGTCGCTGCCCGGCTCGGTCGAGCCGCGCGGCACCGGCGGCTGGTTCCAGCCCGACGCCGACAGTCCCGAGGCCGAGCAGCAGGCCGACGAGGATGCCGCGAAGCTCGCCGCCTACAACGCCTGGGAGGCCGAGGCCGGCTACTGGGACAACGACTACGACACCTGGGAGGACGCGTTCGACCAGGCGGTGAACGACATCGGCGGCGTGCTCGAGGGCAAGGTCGAGGACGGCTTCTGGGACAACGTCGACGGCTTCGTCGCCAGCCTGCAGAAGGTGCTCAGCTGGGCTGGCCTGGTCGTCGGCATCCTGGCGCTCATCTTCGCCGGGCCGATCCTGGCGCTCATCGGCGGCATCATCGGCCTGATCGCGCTGGGGCTGACGATCTACCAGTTCCTCCGCGCCGACGCGGGGGTCTTCCAGCTGGTGATGGCCGTCGTCGGGGTGATCCCCTTCGGCAAGCTGAGCAAGATCGTCGGCGGCGAGTTCCGCTTCGTCGACGACATGTTCGGGGGCGCGTTCGGCGGCAAGGCCTGGTCCGAGGCCGGTTCGCAGGTGAGCGAGCTCGGCTACGCCTACCTCTTCCACGGCCGCGGCGCCTCGGGCGCGCTCGGCTCGCTGCGGCAGTTCGCCACGGGCAACAACCCCAACGGCTTCGCCGACATCATGACGCGCGTCATCACCGGCAAGGACGTCGCCGCCTACAGCGCCTACGGCAGCATCGCGACGACCGGCCAGGGCCTCGCCGCGGCCTGGGATGTCATGCACAGCCTGATGGGCGTGCCGCTCAAGTACGACGGCTGGATCTCGCTCTTCACCGGTCATGAGACGATCAAGAAGAAGGTTCCCGCGTTCGACGTCCTCTGGTGATCGGTCGCGACGGGATGAGCGGAGCGGGGACGCCGGAGATGACGATCGATCAGTGGCGCAGCACCGCATCGACCGATCGCCCGGGCTGGCTCGCGATGCCGCGGCTCGGCGACGAGGCAGCCGATGCCGCCTGGCTCGCCGATCGCATCGCAGGCGCGCGCGTCGCCTTCGGCGAGCGCTGGAGCGACCAGCACGAGCAGCTGGTGCCAGAGCTGCTGCGCGCGGGCCTCGACCGGCGCGAGCAGGGCGACCTCTTCGCCTGGCAGGTCTGGCCGCTGGCGCTGCCGATCTTCGCGACCGTGCAGGCGCGCATCATGCCGAGCGGCCTGGTGCCCCGGTGGAGTGAGCACGACGGCAGCCTGCAGCCGATCTCGAGCGCGGGCCTCGGCGAGGGCGTGCAGCTGCTCGCCACGGCACCGCTGCCGGGCTACGAGCGGGCAGTGCTGGGCTCGACCGCGTTCGTGTTCGACGACGGCGACTCCGCGGTGATGATCGCGCTGGCGCCGACGCCGCAGGAGCTGATGGCGCTGGCCGCGTCGGGCCTCCGGCAGGTCGTCGACCGCATGGAGGTCACGCGCCCCGACGGCTCGCGCTTCATCGGTCTCCCATCGGAGCGGTTCGTCGTCGAGGCCGACGGCTGGCACGCGCAGAGCGGCCCCTCGGGGCCGCGAAGCACGACGGAAGGCACGACGGAGGCACGATGAGCGACCTGGCCAACGACCTGCGGGCGGCGCTCGGCGCCACCCCCGACCCCGAGTTCACGATGGAGCTGCCGCCCGGCTGGGCACGGCACGCGCCCGACCAGGCCACGCAGCAGCAGATGCTGGCGGGCATCAAGACCCGCATGATGCAGGCGCACCGCCCCGACCTGTTCGCGCAGGCGCAGTCGATGCTCAAGGACTCGTTCGAGAGCATGCGCCGCGGCGACGTCGTCGCGTTCTTCTCGGCCACCGAGCAGGGCGACGACACGCTCTGGCTGCCCGCGTCGATCCTCGCGTCGGTGCGCAGGGCGCAGACCGACGTGACCCTCGACGAGGTGGTGCGCCACGCCATCCTCGAGTACGACGCGACCGCCCTCGACGACGCCAAGCGCATCGTGCGCTTCGAGCGCGACGCGCTCGAGACGGTGCAGGACGAGCAGGTGCGCGTGCTGACCGTCGTCTACCTGACGCCGATCCCCGGCACCCAGCGCCGACGCGCGCTGCAGCTGACGGCGACGATCAGCCGGCCCGTCGACATGGAGGCCGACGACCCGGCCATCGACGCGCAGCGGCTGCTGTTCGACGCGTGCGTCTCGACGTTGCGCTGGCTGCGCCCCGCGCGCTGAGCGGTCCGCGCTCGCAGCGCTCTCCCGGCCGCGGGGCCCTGCTTGACCGTGCATGGGGAGTGGCCCTATTCTTGATCGGGTGTGCGCGCGAGCGCGCCTTGCGTCATGCGCGGGGCGAAGGAGCAGAAGCACTCGGGCGGAGGCGCCAAGTCCTCCAGCCCCCACGGCCTATCCACCATCTGCGAAGAGCGCGCGAGAGCGTGCGCGGTGGATCACCGATGGAGCCGGCGAAGCCGGCGAACCAATCGAACCGCTGTCACCGTGCAGCAGGAAGAAGCAACGTGCCCACCATTCAGCAGCTGGTCCGCAAGGGTCGGTCGCCCAAGGTCTCGAAGACCAAGGCGCCCGCCCTGAAGGCGAACCCCCAGCAGCGCGGCGTCTGCACCCGCGTCTACACCACCACCCCCAAGAAGCCGAACTCGGCGCTCCGCAAGGTCGCCCGCGTGAAGCTCTCGAACGGCACCGAGGTCACGGCCTACATCCCCGGTGAGGGCCACAACCTCCAGGAGCACTCGATGGTGCTCGTCCGCGGCGGTCGTGTGAAGGACCTCCCCGGCGTGCGCTACAAGATCGTGCGCGGCGCGCTCGACACCCAGGCAGTCAAGAACCGCAAGCAGGCTCGCAGCCGCTACGGCGCGAAGATGGAGAAGAAGTAATGCCTCGCAAGGGACCCGCACCCAAGCGCCCGGTCGTTGCTGACCCCGTCTACGGCGCACCGATCGTCTCGCAGCTCGTCAACAAGATCCTGCTCGACGGCAAGAAGGGCCTGGCCGAGCGCATCGTCTACGGCGCGCTCGCCGGCGTCGGCACCAAGTCGGGCCAGGATGCCGTCGTCGTGCTCAAGAAGGCGCTCGACAACATCCGCCCCACCCTCGAGGTGAAGTCGCGCCGCGTCGGTGGCTCGACCTACCAGGTGCCGATCGAGGTCAAGCCGCACCGTGCGAACACCCTCGCGCTGCGCTGGCTCGTCTCGTACGCCAAGGCTCGTCGCGAGAAGACGATGACCGAGCGTCTGCAGAACGAGATCCTCGACGCCTCCAACGGCCTCGGCGCCGCTGTGAAGCGCCGCGAGGACACGCACAAGATGGCCGAGTCGAACAAGGCCTTCGCGCACTACCGCTGGTGATCGAGTGAGGGTCCCGGCGCTCCGCCGGGACCCTCCTCCCAGCACCCCCAAGATTTCCGCTCCATCCACAATCGGAGGAACCCTGTGGCACAGGAAGCACTCACCGACCTGAGCAAGGTCCGCAACATCGGCATCATGGCCCACATCGATGCCGGCAAGACCACGACGACCGAGCGCATCCTGTTCTACACGGGCGTCAACCACAAGATCGGCGAGACCCACGACGGCGCCTCGACGACCGACTGGATGGAGCAGGAGCAGGAGCGCGGCATCACGATCACGTCGGCCGCCGTGACCTGCTTCTGGGACAACAACCAGATCAACATCATCGACACCCCCGGCCACGTCGACTTCACGGTCGAGGTCGAGCGCTCGCTCCGCGTGCTCGACGGCGCGGTCGCCGTCTTCGACGGCAAGGAGGGCGTCGAGCCCCAGTCCGAGACCGTCTGGCGCCAGGCCGACAAGTACGACGTGCCGCGCATCTGCTTCGTCAACAAGATGGACAAGATGGGCGCCGACTTCTACTACACGGTCGACACCATCATCAACCGCCTCGGCGCTCGCCCGCTGGTCATCCAGCTGCCGATCGGCTTCGAGTCGGGCTTCGAGGGCATCGTCGACCTGGTCGAGATGAACGCGAAGACCTGGCGCGGCGACTCCAAGGGTGACGTCAAGATGGGCGCCGAGTACGCCATCGAGGAGATCCCCGAGGACCTCAAGGAGAAGGCCGCCGAGTACCGCGCGGCCCTGCTCGAGACCGTCGCCGAGACCGACGACGCCCTCATGGAGAAGTACTTCGAGGGCGAGGAGCTGACGGTCGCCGAGATCAAGGCCGCCATCCGCAAGATGACGGTGAACTCCGAGATCTACCCCGTGCTCTGCGGCTCGGCGTTCAAGAACCGCGGCGTGCAGCCGATGCTCGACGCGGTCGTGGACTACCTGCCCACGCCGCTCGACGTGCCGGCCATCCCCGGCCACGACGTGCGCGACGAAGAGGTCATCATCGAGCGCCACGCCGACCGCGACGAGCCGTTCGCGGCGCTCGCGTTCAAGGTCGCGGTGCACCCCTTCTTCGGTCGTCTGACCTACGTCCGCGTCTACTCGGGCCACGTGCCCTCGGGCGCAGCGGTCGCGAACTCGACCAAGGGCAAGAAGGAGCGCATCGGCAAGATCTTCCAGATGCACGCCAACAAGGAGATCCCGGTCGACTCGATGACCGCGGGCCACATCTACGCGGTGATCGGCCTCAAGGACACGACGACCGGCGACACGCTGAGCGACCCGGCCAACCAGGTCGTCCTCGAGTCGATGACCTTCCCCGAGCCCGTCATCGAGGTCGCCATCGAGCCGAAGACGAAGGCCGACCAGGAGAAGCTCGGCACGGCCATCCAGAAGCTGGCCGAGGAGGACCCGACCTTCCGCACCGAGAACAACCCCGAGACCGGTCAGACGGTCATCAAGGGCATGGGCGAGCTGCACCTCGACATCCTCGTCGACCGCATGAAGCGCGAGTTCAAGGTCGAGGCCAACGTCGGCAAGCCGCAGGTCGCGTACCGCGAGACCATCAAGGGCACCGTCGAGAAGTACGACTACACGCACAAGAAGCAGACGGGTGGCTCCGGCCAGTTCGCCAAGGTGCAGATCAAGCTCGAGCCGATGGAGGTCACGGCGGAGACGACCTACGAGTTCGTCAACGCGACGAGCGGCGGCCGCGTGCCCCGCGAGTACATCCCCTCGGTCGATGCGGGCATGCAGGACGCGATGCAGGTCGGCGTGCTCGCCGGCTTCCCGACGGTGGGCGTCAAGGCGACGCTCCTCGACGGTGCTGCGCACGACGTCGACTCCTCGGAGATGGCGTTCAAGATCGCCGGCAGCATGGCCTACAAGGAGGCTGCCCGCAAGGCTCAGCCGGTGCTCCTCGAGCCGCTCATGGCGGTCGAGGTGCGCACGCCGGAGGAGTACATGGGCGACGTCATCGGCGACCTGAACTCGCGTCGCGGGCAGATCCAGTCGATGGAGGACGCTCAGGGCGTGAAGGTCGTCAAGGCCCTCGTGCCGCTGTCGGAGATGTTCGGCTACGTCGGCGACCTGCGGTCGAAGACCTCGGGCCGGGCCGTCTACTCGATGGAGTTCTCGAGCTACGCCGAGGTTCCGAAGGTCGTCTCGGACGAGATCGTCCAGAAGAGCAAGGGCGAGTGATCGTCGGGGCGGCGAGAGCCGCCCCGACCTCCCGCCACGCCTCGGTTTTTCCTGAACCCGTGGTCGAAGTACCATAGATCAACACCACCCGAACGCTCTGCCGCGACGCGGCGGTGCACTCATGAGAACAGTCCTAGGAGGACACAGTGGCTAAGGCCAAGTTCGAGCGGACCAAGCCGCACGTCAACATCGGAACGATCGGTCACGTCGACCACGGCAAGACCACGCTGTCGGCGGCGATCTCGAAGGTCCTGGCTGACAAGTACCCGTCGGCGACCAACGTGCAGCGCGACTTCGCGTCGATCGACTCCGCTCCCGAGGAGCGCCAGCGCGGCATCACGATCAACATCTCGCACATCGAGTACGAGACGCCGAAGCGCCACTACGCGCACGTCGACGCTCCTGGTCACGCCGACTACATCAAGAACATGATCACGGGTGCGGCCCAGATGGACGGCGCGATCCTCGTGGTCGCCGCCACCGACGGCCCCATGGCGCAGACCCGCGAGCACGTGCTGCTCGCCAAGCAGGTCGGCGTGCCGTACCTGATGGTCGCGCTGAACAAGTCCGACATGGTCGACGACGAGGAGATCCTGGAGCTCGTCGAGCTCGAGGTCCGCGAGCTGCTCTCGAGCCAGGGCTTCCCCGGCGACGACGCTCCCGTCGTGCGCGTCTCGGCGCTCAAGGCCCTCGAGGGCGACGAGGCCTGGACCCAGGCCATCGTCGACCTGATGGACGCCGCTGACGAGAACATCCCGGACCCGGTCCGTGACCGCGACAAGCCGTTCCTCATGCCGATCGAGGACGTCTTCACGATCACCGGCCGTGGCACCGTCGTGACGGGTCGCGCCGAGCGCGGCACGCTCGCGATCAACTCCGAGGTCGAGATCGTCGGCATCCGCCCGACGCAGAAGACCACGGTCACGGGCATCGAGATGTTCCACAAGCAGCTCGACGAGGCATGGGCCGGCGAGAACTGCGGTCTGCTGCTCCGCGGCACCAAGCGCGAGGACGTCGAGCGCGGCCAGGTCGTCGTGAAGCCGGGCTCGGTCACGCCGCACACGAACTTCGAGGGCACCGCGTACATCCTCGCCAAGGACGAGGGTGGCCGTCACAACCCGTTCTTCACGAACTACCGCCCGCAGTTCTACTTCCGCACCACCGACGTCACCGGCGTCATCTCGCTGCCCGAGGGCACCGAGATGGTCATGCCCGGCGACACCACCGACATGACGGTCGAGCTGATCCAGCCGATCGCCATGGAGGAGGGCCTCGGCTTCGCCATCCGCGAGGGTGGCCGCACCGTCGGCGCCGGCACGGTCACGAAGATCATCAAGTAGTTCTTCTGCAGTGCAGGAAGGGCCCCGCTCCGGCGGGGCCCTTCCGCGTTGCCGGGCGGGCTCCGGCCGTACCATGCGGGCACCGTTCGATGCGGGCACCGTACGATGCGACCATGCAGCGCGGCGACCACGACGACCTGACCGCGGCGCTCGTCGGCTGGGCCGAGACGGCCGATGGCGTGCTGGGCCTCGTGCTGCTCGGCAGCACCGCAGCCACGTCGCACCTGCCCGACGACTGGAGCGATCACGACTTCTTCGTGATCGCGGCGCCGGCGGCGGCTGAGCGGCTCCGCGACAGCACGGCCTGGCTGCCGCGGCGGCGCTCCGCACTGGCCCTCCACGAGCGCGACACCGCGCACGGCGCCTGGGCGGTCTACGACGACGGGCATCTGCTCGAGTACGCCGTCTTCACGCCCGACGAGCTGTCGCTCAGCCGCAGCGACGCCCATCGCGTCGCCGTCGACCGCCTCGGCGACCTGGCCGAACGCATCCGCCCCACCCTCGCGCCGCCGGAGCGCGAGCCTCGCACGATCGCGACGGGGCTCCACCGGGCACTGCTGGTCGGCGGGGGTCGAGCCGCGCGCGGCGAGCGGCTGGTCGCGCACCGCCACCTGCTCGACGCCGCCGGGAGCCTGCTCGTGCTCGCGCACCTGCTGGAGCCCGCGGCGGTGCCGGTCGCCGACGCGCAGGATCCGTGGCGCAGAGCAGAGCAGACGCATCCGGCGCTCGCCGCCGCACTCGAGCGGATCCTCGCGCGCGGCGGCATCTCGAGCGCGATCGAGCTGGCAGAGCTCGCCGAGCGCGTCGCCGGCGCGCAGCCCTGGTGGCCGAGCCGGCTTGCGGCCGCGGTGCGCGCACGGCTCGCGCGCGCTGATCGCTGACGGTGGACGCCCCCTGGCCGCTGCGGGAGGATGGGCGCATGGCAGAGCAGAAGACCCAGCCCACCGATGCGAGCGTCACCGGCTTCCTCGACGCCGCCCAGCCCGCGCGCCGCGTCGAGGAGGGTCACCGCCTGCTCGAGATCCTGCGCGAGGAGACCGGGGCCGAGCCCGTCATGTGGGGACCGTCGATGGTCGGCTTCGGCAGCTACCACTACGTCTCCCCGTCGAAGACCTCGCGCACCGAGGGCGACTGGCCGAAGCTCGGCTTCTCGCCGCGCAAGGCCGCGCTCACGCTCTACGGGCTGAAGGACCTGCCCGAGGGCGCCGCGCTGCTGCCGGAGCTCGGCGGCTACACCGAGGGCGCGGGCTGCGTCTACGTGAAGCGGCTCGAGCAGGTCGACGAGGCGGTGCTGCGGCAGCTCGTGCGCATCGCCTGGAGCCGCCAGGACGACGGGCCGCGCGATGCCTGAGGGCGTCGGCACGTTCGGCGCCGTGCTGCTGCTGGTGGGTGCGGCGTTCAGCATCGTCGTCTGGCCGACGTTCCTGCGCAGGGTCGCGAACGATGACCGTGCGAAGGATGCGCAGGGTCGCCCCACCCGGTTCCTGACGGTGCACGTCACCCTCGTCGCGATCGCCGGGGTGATCGCGATCGCGCAGGCGGTCGCCGGGGTCTGGTGGTTCCTGGTCGCCTGAGGCGGCGCGGCTGAGGTCGAGGCCGGCCCGCCCGCGTCGAGGCCACGCCCAGCCGCCGGTGGTTGGGTGGGCGCCTGTCGGCGCACCCGGCGCCGGCCCGACCACGAGAGGTGCGAGCATGGCAGACAGCCCCATCCGCGACGGGGGCGACCAGCCCCTCGACGACGAGCCCGACCTGCCCGGAGGCGACCGGCCGCTCGACTCGGCGTCCGACTCGGTGCCCGAGCGCCGAGGCTCCCAGCTGCCGCCCGACGACGAGCAGCAGCTGCCCGCCGGCGGCGAGCCCCCGCTGCCCTACGCCAACGCCGCGCGCGACGGTCAGGCCGACTTCGCCGCGGACGCGACCGGCGAGCGCTACACGCAGATCGTCGATGCCGGACTCGAGCGGATCGACGAGATCCGCGCCCACATCGACGAGCTCGAGGCCGAGCAGCCGGGTGCGCCCGACGGGTCCTCCGGCCAGCGGCTGGAACCCGGGCCCGGCGCGCCCGACGTGCCCGGCGGCCCGGTCGGCAGCGGCACGCCCGGCGTCGCCGAGCCCGAGTCGGGTAGCCCCGTGCCCGCGCCGCCCGGCACCGCGACGGCGCCGCAGGGCGCTGGCGCGCTCGACCCGACCGCGCCCGTCGGCGACCCCGCGGGCGACGCCAGCGCGCTCGACGACATCGATCGGGCGCAGCCCTGAGCGCCCTCGGATGACGCGCCGCGTCGCCCCATGACGCGGTGTGACGCGCGGTGACGAACGGTGACGCGGCGGGCTTCCACGCCCGCCGCGTCGCTGCATAGCGTGTGGACTCCCGACCCGAGGAGATCCCATGAGCATCACCACCGCATCCGTCATCGACGTCACCGCCGACGAGCGCGACGCGCGCCTCGACGGCGCCGAGCGCGCCTGGGGCGACCGCCTCGCGGCCGACGTCGCGAACGCCCGCCTCGTCTTCGCCGCCGACGGCACCGCCGCGGGCGCGGTCGCGACGGTCGTGCGCGCCGGCCGCCACGAGCTGCTCGTCGACGAGCCCGCGGGCCTGGCCGGCGACGACGCTGGCGCGAGCCCCGTCGAGTTCGCGCTGGCCGCGCTGCTCGGCTGCCAGACCGTCGTCTACCGCCTGTACGCGAAGCGGCTGGGCCTCGCGATCGACCGGCTGGAGCTGCGCGCCGAGGGCGACCTCGACGTACGCGGGCTCTTCGGTGCCGACGACGTGCGCCCCGGCTTCGCGGGGATCCGCGTCGTGGTCGACATCGACGGCCCCGAGTCGCGCGAGCGCTACGACGAGCTGCGGCAGATCGTCGACGCGCACTGCCCGGTGCACGACCTGTTCTCGAACCCGACCCCGATCGAGACGCGCCTGGCCTGAAGTGGCCCGTTGCCGCCGCCGGGCGCGCGTGCTGTGCTTGACGCAGCCGGCGCACCGGCGGCGGCACGAACGGGAGGTGCGAGATGGTGCCCGAGCAGCCCGAGGCGCAGTGGCCGGAGACGGCGCCCGACGAGGATCGACCCGGCGACGATCGACCCGGTGACGATCGGCCCGGTGACGATCGAACTGATGACCTGATGTTCGAGGATCTGCGGCGCGACGACGAGGTGCTGACCGACCCGAACGACGTCGAGGACGACGGCCTCGACGCGCCCTCCGACGCGAGCGGGCGATCCGACGCCGAGCTCTCCGACCGCGCCCACGCCGTCATCGGCCTCGAGCACGACATCGCGAGCCCCGAGCTGCAGCCCGACGACGCGTCGGCCGCCGTGCAGGCGCTCACCGAGCGCCGGGGGCCCGATGCCGATGATCGCCCGGTCTGAGGCTCAGGAGCCGCCGAGCCTGCGCGTGAGCTCGGCGGCGGCGCCCGAGCAGAGCGCGCCCATCGCCGCCCACCCGCCCTCGTCGACGTCGAGGAGCCGGAAGGTGAGGCCCACGGCGGCGGCCGGGTAGCCCGCCGCGTCGCGCGCGGCTGCCGCCACCGAGCCGTAGGCGGCGTCGACCTCGCCGTCCTCGCGCGCCCACCCGCGCCGTCGCACGGCCGCCAGCATGGCGGTGAGCGCGGCGCGGGTCGCCGGCCGCTCGCCCGTCAGGTCGCGGTCGTGGGGCAGCAGCGCCCGCACCTGGTCGTCGCCGAGCGCCGCCAGCATCGCCCGTCCGGTCGCGGTGCGCACCGCCGGCAGCCGCACCCCGACCCGCGAGACCGTCAGCGGCGAGCGGCGCCCCTCGCCGCGGCCGGCGTAGGCCACGTCGCTGCCGGCGAGCACCGCCAGGTGGCTGGTCGCCGGCACGCTGGCGCGCTGCACGAGCCCGTCGAGGATCGGCTGCGCGAGCCGCTCGAGCCGGGTGGCCGCGGCGACCCTCGAGCCGAGCTGCTGCACGCGGGCGCTCGGGCCCCAGGCGCCGAGCTCGGGGTAGTGCACCAGGAAGCCCTCGTCGTGCATCACCTGCAGCAGCTGGTACGCGCTCGACCGGGGCAGGCCGAGCTCGCGCGCGATCGTCGCGGCGCGCACGGGCCCCGCCTGCTCGGCCAGCAGCGACAGCACCCGCAGCGCACTGCGCGCCGCGGGCATCCGAGGCATCGCCATCGCGGCCTCCCGCCTCGAGTCTGAGATCTCAGACAGCAGTATGGGGCACGCGGATGCGTCGGGTCGCCTCCGCGGGTGGAATGGCTGCATGGCAGTGGTCATCGGAGACGCCCCCCTCACCCGGCACCAGGTGGTGCAGGTCGCTCGCTTCGACGCGCCCGTGGCGCTCAGCCCCGTGGCGCTCGAGCGCATCGACGCGGCGCGCGAGGTGATCGACGGCCTCGCCGCCGATGCGAGCCCGCACTACGGCATCTCGACCGGCTTCGGGGCGCTGGCCAACACGTCGATCGCGCCCGCCGACCGCACTCGGCTGCAGCAGTCGCTGATCCGCTCGCACGCCGCCTCGAGCGGCGAGGCGGTCGAGCGCGAGGTCGTGCGGGGCCTGATGCTGCTGCGCCTGCAGACGCTGGCGACCGGCCGCACCGGCATCCGCCGGGCGACCGCCGAGCTGTATGCGGCGATGCTGAACGCCGGCGTCGCGCCGGTCGTCGGCGAGTACGGCTCGCTCGGCTGCTCGGGCGACCTCGCGCCGCTCTCGCACGTCGCGCTCGCGGCGATGGGCGAGGGCGTGGTGGAGCTCCGGGGCGAGCTGATGGATGCGTCCACGGCGCTCGAGCGCGCGGGGCTGACACCCGTCGTGCTGGCCGAGAAGGAGGGCCTCGCGCTCGTGAACGGCACCGACGGCATGCTCGCGATGCTGTGCCTCGCGCTCGCCGACCTCGACAAGCTGCTCGACACGGCCGACCTCGCCGCGGCGATGAGCGTCGAGGGGCTCCTCGGCACCGACGCGCCCTTCGCCGCCGAGCTGATGGCGCTGCGCCCGCACCCTGGCCAGGCCGAGAGCGCCGCGAACATCGCCGCGCTGCTCGCCGGCAGCCCGATCGTCGCGAGCCACAAGGGGCCAGAGGACACCCGCGTGCAGGACGCCTACTCGCTGCGCTGCGCCCCGCAGGTGCACGGCACCGCGCGCGACACCGCCGCGCACGCCGCCCGCGTCGCGGAGATCGAGCTGGCCAGCGCGATCGACAACCCGGTGGTGCTGCCCGACGGCCGGGTGGTCTCGAACGGCAACTTCCATGGCGCGCCGGTCGCCGCGGTGCTCGACTTCCTCGCCATCTCGATCGCCGACGTCGCCTCGATGAGCGAGCGGCGCAGCGACCGCTTCCTCGACCCGGCGCGCTCCTACGGCCTGCCGCCGTTCCTCGCCCACGACCCGGGCGTCGACTCGGGCCTCATGATCGCCCAGTACACGCAGGCCGGCATCGTCTCCGAGCTGAAGCGCCTCGCGACGCCCGCCTCGGTCGACTCGATCCCGTCGAGCGCGATGCAGGAGGACCACGTCTCGATGGGCTGGGGCGCGGCCCGCAAGCTGCGCCGCGCGGTCGACGGCCTCGGCCGCGTGCTCGCGATCGAGGTGATGACCGCCGCCCGAGGCATCGAGCTGCGCGACGACCCGGCCGGGCCCCGCACCGGCGCGGTCGTCGAGGGCCTCCGACGTGAAGTGCCCGGGATCGGTCCCGACCGCTTCCTCGCCCGCGACATCGAGGCATCCGTCGCCTTCACCGTCGGCGGCGGCGCGCTCATCGCGGCAGGCCTGCTGCGGCACGCCGAGTCGTGGTCGCCCGCCGCCGACGCCGCCGCCGACGCCGCCGACACCGCCGCCGACGACACCGACACCCGCACCTGACCCGATCCGTTCTGCAGGCGATCGCGGCCTGTCGAGGGAGCATTGCCCTCGCGCCGCCCGGATCACCTGCAGAACGAAAAGCCCACCCCATCGATCGACACCCGACGAACCAGACCCAGCCACCGAGACAGAGGAGCTCCCATGGAAGGCGCACGAGAGGTCCGCGCGCACCGCGGCACGCAGCTGACCGCGAAGGGCTGGCAGCAGGAGGCCGCGCTGCGCATGCTCATGAACAACCTCGACCCCGAGGTCGCCGAGCACCCCGACGAGCTGGTCGTCTACGGCGGCACCGGCAGGGCGGCCCGCGACTGGGCGAGCTACGACGCGATCGTGCGCGAGCTCACCCGGCTCGACGACGACGAGACGCTGCTCGTGCAGTCGGGCCGCCCCGTGGGCGTCATGCGCACGAACCCGTGGGCGCCGCGGGTGCTGATCGCCAACGCCAACCTGGTGGGCGACTGGGCGACCTGGCCCGAGTTCCGCCGGCTCGAGGCGGCGGGCCTCACCATGTACGGCCAGATGACCGCCGGCAGCTGGATCTACATCGGCACCCAGGGCATCCTGCAGGGCACCTACGAGACCTTCGGCGCCGTCGCCCGCGCGCTCGGCCGCGAGAGCCTCGCCGGCACCATCACGCTCACCGCGGGCCTGGGCGGCATGGGCGGCGCGCAGCCGCTCGCCGTCACCATGAACGACGGCGTCGCGATCTGCGTCGAGGTCGACCGCAGCCGCATCCTCCGCCGCATCGAGCACCGCTACCTCGACGTGGAGGCGAAGGACATGGCGGATGCGCTGGCGCGCGCCGTCGAGGCCCGTGACGCCGGGCGCCCCCTCTCGATCGGCCTGCACGCGAACGCCGCCGACGTGGTGCCCGAGCTGCTCGCGAGCGGCGCCCCCATCGACATCGTCACCGACCAGACGAGCGCCCACGACCCGCTCGCCTACCTGCCGAGCGGCGTCGCCTTCGACGACTGGCGCGCCGAGCGCGAGCGCGACCCGGAAGGGTTCACCGAGCGCGCCCGGGCTTCGATGGCGCGCCACGTCGAGGCGATGGTCGGCTTCCAGGCCGCCGGCGCCGAGGTCTTCGACTACGGCAACTCGATCCGCGCCGAGGCGAGGCTGGGCGGGTACGACGACGCGTTCGCGTTCCCCGGGTTCGTGCCCGCCTACATCCGCTCCCTGTTCTGCGAGGGCAAGGGCCCGTTCCGCTGGGCGGCGCTGTCGGGCGACCCCGAGGACATCCGCCGCACCGACGAGGCGATCCTCGAGCTCTTCCCGGAGGATGCGCACCTGGCGCGCTGGATCCGCATGGCGCAGGAGCGCGTGCAGTTCCAGGGCCTGCCGGCGCGCATCTGCTGGCTGGGCGCGGGCGAGCGGCACCGCGCGGGGCTGCGCTTCAACGAGATGGTGGCCGACGGCACCCTCAGCGCCCCGATCGTGATCGGCCGCGACCACCTCGACTCGGGCTCGGTCGCGAGCCCCTACCGCGAGACCGAGGCCATGAAGGACGGCTCCGACGCCATCGCCGACTGGCCGCTGCTCAACGCGCTCGTCAACACCGCCTCGGGCGCCACCTGGGTGTCGATCCACCACGGCGGCGGCGTCGGCATCGGCCGCTCGATCCACGCCGGCCAGGTGTCGGTCGCCGACGGCACGGCGATGGCCGCCGAGAAGCTCGCGCGGGTGCTCTCGAACGACCCCGAGATGGGCGTGATCCGCCACGTCGACGCCGGCTACGACGAGGCCATCGCGTTCGCCGAGGCGCAGGGCGTGCCGATCCCGATGCGGCGCGGTGCCTGATGTCGACGCTCATCACCGGCATCGGCGAGCTCACCACCAACGATGACGAGCGGGGGCGGATGCGTGACGCCGCCCTCGTCGTCGAGGGCGGGCTGGTCGCGTGGCTGGGCGAGGCGGCGGCGGCGCCCGCCTGCGACGAGCGCATCGACGTCGCCGGCCGCGCCGTGCTGCCCGGCTGGGTCGACAGCCACACCCACCTGGTGTTCGCCGGCGACCGCACCGCCGAGTTCGAGGCGCGGATGGCCGGGCAGGACTACGCGGCCGGCGGCATCGGCGTGACCGTCGCGGCGACCCGCGCGGCGAGCGACGCGGCGCTCGCGGCGAACCTCGATCGGCTGGCCGACGAGATGCTGCGCGGCGGCACGACCGCGTTCGAGACGAAGACCGGCTACGGGCTCACCGTCGACGACGAGCTGCGCAGCGCCCGCATCGCCTCGGCCCGCGCCGACTCGGTCACCTTCCTCGGCGCGCACCTGGTGCCGGCGGGCAGTGACCCCGACGCCTACGTCGACCTGGTGGCCGGCGCGATGCTCGACGCCGTCGCCCCGCACGTCGACGCCGTCGACGTCTTCTGCGAGCGCGGCGCCTTCGACGAGGCGCAGTCGCGCCGGGTGCTCGAAGCCGCGCGGGCGAAGGGGCTCGCGCTGCGGGTGCACGGCAACCAGCTGGGCCCGGGCCCTGGTGTGCGGCTCGCGGTCGAACTGGGCGCGGCGAGCGTCGACCACGTCGCGTTCCTCGACGACGACGAGGTGCGGATGCTCGCCGACGGCTGGCAGCGCGGCGCGCGCGGCACGGTCGCCACGGTGCTGCCCGCCTGCGACCTGTCGACCCGCATGCCGCTCGCGCCCGCACGGCGGCTGCTCGACGCGGGCGCAGTGCTCGCGATCGCCACCAACTGCAACCCCGGCACGAGCTACACGACGTCGATGGCCTTCTGCGTCGCCACCGCCGTGCTGCAGATGGGGCTCACGATCGAGGAGGCGGTGCGCGCGGCGACCCTCGGCGGCGCGATCGCGCTAGGGCTCGATGAAGGAGGTCTCGATGGAGAAGGCCTCGATGGAGAAGGCCTCGATGGAGGAGGCCTCGATGAGGAAGGCCGCGATGACGAGGGCTCCGCTGCCGCGACCACCCACCGGGCCGCACGCGCGCGCGGCCCCCTCGGACGCATCCGCCCCGGTGCCCGCGCCGACCTGCAGGTGCTCGACGCCCCCTCGATCACCCACCTCGCCTACCGGCCGGGCGTGCCGCTCGTGCACGCGGTCTGGCGGGCGGGCGAGCGCGTCGTCGCACCGGCGGCCCTGCGAACCTCGTGACCGGGGCTCCTAGCGTCCGCACGGGCGCGACCCCTACGCTCCGACCATGACAGTGCGACTTCGAGGCCTGTCGACGGCAGTGCCGCCGACCCAGCTCGTGCAGACCGAGGTGGCCGAGGTGTTCGGTGCGCAGCCGGGCCTCACCCGGCTCGCGCAGCGCATCGTCTCGACCTCGTTCGGGCTCTCGGGCATCGACACCCGCTACACGGTGCTCGACGAGCTCACCACCGGCGGGCCCGCGCTCGAGGATGCCGCCTTCTACGACCGGGCAGCGGGGCGGATCCTCGACCCGGGCACGCGCCTGCGCAATGACCGCTATGCGGAGCACGCGTCGCGGCTCTACGTCGAGGCCGGGCGGGCGGCGCTCGCGGCGGTGCCGGCGATCGCCGCCGACGACGTCACCCACGTCATCACGGTCTCGTGCACCGGCTTCTATGCGCCTGGCCCCGACTTCGTGCTGGCCCGCGATCTGGGGCTGCCCGCGGGCGTGCAGCGCTACCACCTGGGCTTCATGGGCTGCTACGCGTCGCTGCCGGCGCTGCGGCTCGCGGCGCAGCTGTGCGAGGCCGATGCGGATGCGGTGGTGCTGGTCGTGAGCGTCGAGCTCTGCACGCTCCACCTGCGCACGTCGAACGACCCCGACACGATCGTCGCCACCTCGCTGTTCGGCGACGGCGCCGGCGCTGGCCTCGTCACCGCGCGGCCGCTCGAGCAGGGGGAGCGCGCGCTCGAGCTCGACGGCTTCGCGACTCGCACGACTCCGCAGGGCGAGGGCGACATGGCGTGGCGCATCGGCGACCACGGCTTCGAGATGGTGCTCTCGAACGCGGTGCCCTCGCTCATCGGCGAGCACATCACCGGCGCCATCGCGCCGCTGCTGGCCGCCGAGGAGCCGCTCGCGGCGGCGCTGCGCGACGGCGCGGTGGCGGGCGCGATCGAGCACTGGGCGGTGCATCCGGGCGGTCGCAGCATCGTCGACCACGTCGAGAAGGCGCTCGCGCTCGACGAGGCGCAGCTCGTGCCCGCCCGGGAGACGCTGCGCGACTACGGCAACATGTCGAGCGCCACGGTGCTGTTCGTGCTCGAGCGCATCCTGCGCGACCCGGCGGCGGCAGACGGCGAGCGGGTCGCGGCGATGGCCTTCGGGCCGGGCCTCACGGTCGAGTCGGCGCTGCTCACCGTGCGGGGCTGACCGGGCCGCCGTGCTGCTGCCCTGGCTGCGCGAGCGCGACCCGGGCGCGCTCGAGCTGATGGACGACCCCGACGCCGACCCCGTCGCGCTGGCGCGCACGTTCGCGCGCTTCGCGCCGGTGAACGCGGTCGTGTCGGGACGCGGCGCCGTGTACCGGCGGTGGATCCGGCCGCGGCTGCGGGCCAGGGCGCGCGGGAGCGCCCCGCTGCGGGTGCTCGACGTCGGCACCGGCGGCGGCGACCTGCCGCGCAGCCTCCTGCGGCTGGCCGCCCGCGACGGGTTCGCGCTCGCGGTGCTGGCGATCGACCCCGACCCGCGCGCGATCGCCGCGGCCCGGGCCCGGGCGCCGATGGCGGGCCTCGAGCTGGCGCAGACGACGACCGGTGCGCTCGCCGAGGCGGGGGAGCGCTTCGACGTCGTGCTCTCCAACCACGTGCTGCACCACCTGGCGCCGCGCGAGCTGGGTGCGATCCTGGCCGAGTCCGAGCGGCTGCTCGCCCCCGGCGGCGTGGTCGTGCACGGCGACATCGAGCGGTCCCCGCTCGCCTACGCGGCCTTCGCGCTCGGCACGCTGCCGTTCGAGCCCACGCTGCTGCGCAACACGTTCATCCGCGCCGACGGGCTGGCGTCGATCCGCCGCAGCCACACCGCCGCCGAGCTCGCGGCGGCCGCACCGCCGGGGTGGGGCGTGCGGCGGGCGATCCCGTGGCGGCTCGAGCTGGTGCGGCGCGCGCCATGAGCGACGCCGCCGAGCAGCACGACGTCGCGATCGTCGGGGCCGGCGCCGTGGGGCTGCTGCTTGCCTGCCTGCTGGCGCAGCGCGGCGTCGACACGGTGGTGCTCGAGCGCCGGTCCGCGCCGGGCGCTGCGGCCCGGGCCTTCGGCATCCATCCGCCGGGTCTCGCGGCCCTCGACGCCGCGGGCGTGGGCGCGGCCGTGCGCGGCGAGGCGACGGTCATCAGGGCCGGGGCCGCGCTCAGCGGCGGGCGGCGGCTCGTGCAGCTCGACCTGGGCCGCCGGCCTATCCTGGCGCTGCCGCAGCAGCGCACCGAGGCGATCCTGCGCGAGCGGCTCGCCGCGCTCGCGCCGGGGGCCGTGCGCTGGGGTGCAGAGGTGGTCGGGCTCGCGCAGGATCGCCGCGGTGTCGCGCTGACGCTCGTCGATGGCGGATGCGTCCGCGCGCGCCGCGTCGTCGGCGCCGACGGGGTGCACGGCCGGGTGCGGTCGCTGCTCGGCATCGGCCTGCAGCAGCGGCGCGGCACCGCGGGCTACGCGATGGCCGACGTCGACGAGGGGGCAGCGGCGAGCCGCGGGACGACCGCCGGCGACGCGGCGCTGCTGCACCTGGAGCCCGGCGGCATCGTGGAGTCCTTCCCGCTGCCGGGCGGGCGGCGGCGCTGGGTGGTGCGCCTCGCGGAGCCCGCCGCCACGATCGGCCGCGAGCGGTTCGCGCGGCTGCTCGACGAGCGGCTGACGCCGGCGCCGCGGCTGCCCGCCGATGCTGCGCCCAGCGCGTTCCTGGCGCGGCAGCGGCTGGCGGTGCGCTTCGCGGCGGGCAGCGTCGCGCTCGCGGGCGATGCCGCGCACGAGGTGAGCCCGATCGGCGGGCAGGGCATGAGCCTCGGCTGGCTCGACGCGCTCGCGCTCGAGCGGGCGATCGTGCGCCCGTCGCCGGGGCGGGAGCCGTTCGCCGCCTACGACCGGGAGCGGCGCCCCGCGGCAGCGCGCGCGATGCGCCGCGCCGCCTTCAACATGGCGATGGGCGCCCCCGCCAGCCGCCCGGTGCTGGCGCTGCGGCTCGCGCTCGCGCGGGCCCTGGCGCTGCCGCCGGCGCGCGACGCACTGCTGGCCGCCTTCACGATGCGGGGCCTCGGGCCGCGCGCCCGGCGAGGGCGCTGAGTGCCTCGAGCACGCCCAGCGCGACCAGCCGCACGGTGCGGCCGTCCGCGGCGTCGGCGGCGGCGTCGACCTCGGTGAAGTCGACCGACGCGACGCGCGGGTCGGCGACGACGGCGCGCACGAGCGCGCGCAGCTGCCAGGCGCTCAGCCCGCCCGGCGTCGCGGCCGGGCAGCCGGGCGCGACCGACCGGTCGCACGCGTCGACGTCGACGTCGAGGTGGATCGGTCCGCCGGCGGCGCCCGCGATCTCGAGCGCCTCGGCGGCGACCGCCTGCACGCCGCGCAGCTCGACCGCGTCGCGGTGCACGACCCGGATCCCCGCCGCCGCCGCCCGCTCGGCGTAGGCGCGCGAGTTCGCGAAGTCCTGGATCCCGACCTGCACCACCCGGCTGCCGTCGAGCCCCGCCTCGAGCAGCCGTCGCACCGGTGAGCCGTTCGACCGGCCATCGCGCAGGTCGTGGTGCGCGTCGATGGTGATGAGCCCGGCGCTGCCGATCCGGTCGCCCCAGGTGCCCAGCGCCGCGGGCACGGTGGCCGCGTTGTCGCCGCCCAGCGCGATGACCAGCCGTGCGCGGCCG
The DNA here is from genome assembly GCF_030758955.1 of Agrococcus beijingensis. NCBI lineage: Bacteria > Bacillati > Actinomycetota > Actinomycetes > Micrococcales > Microbacteriaceae > Agrococcus > Agrococcus beijingensis. The sequence goes on from NZ_CP132360.1 coordinate 572,185, forward strand.
GCCGCGCGCGCGACGAGCGCGATGGCGCCCTCCTCGTCGGCATCGGGGGCGGATGCGTCGCCCGCGTCGCCGACGCGCAGTGCGTCGAGCGCGCCCCCGCTCCCCGTGGCGGCGCGGCCACCCCCGGCAGCGCCGTCAGCCGGATACGCGTACGGCGAGTACCGCCGCAGCGCCTCGCGCACCGCGGACGGCGTCGTGTGGGCGCTCGTGGGGCTCAGGCTGGTCGCGTGCGTGCCGAGCCCGACCAGCACCGCGTCGAGGTCGCCCTCGCTCCCGTCGAGCGCGGGCCAGTCCCCGGCGCGCGGCCAGCTGCGGTCGTGGGGGAGCGAGGTGGACGAGGAGGCCATGCCGCGACCGTAGCAACGCAGCGCCAGCGCCGCACGGCGCTCGACGGTGGTGCTCCCAGGCGTCGTGTGCCACCGTGTTGCGCATCGGCCGCGACCAGCGCGGCGGCAAGGAAGGAGCACCGCATGGGCTTCGAGGATCTCGTCAACCAGGGCAAGGAAGCGCTGCACAGCGAGCAGGGCGAGCAGAAGAGCGATCAGGCCATCACGGGCGCGGGCGACGCGTTCGACAAGCTCACCGGCGGCAGGTTCGCCGAGCACACCGACGGCCTGCAGGAGCGCGCCGACGGCTTCATCGGCCGCGACGACCAGCAGGCGCAGCAGGAGCAGGCGCAAGAGGAGGAGGAGCAGCAGCAGCAGTAGGAGCAGGCACGCGCATCAGGGGGACGGGCGGAAGCCGGTCCCCCTGATGCGTGCCCGGCCCTGGCATGTCGCCCGCGCACCCGCATACGGTGAGGTGCCCGCACGGGCGACCGGAGGCATCCGCAACCCCGTGCTCACGGGGGAGTCGGCGCGACACGCCCGGGTTGCACGAACATCCGCATCCGTGCGAGAATCGACAGGTTGCAAACGCGGCGCTCTCGCCGCTCACTGTCCAGCAGTGCACAGGACGATCACGATCCTGGGCCGCGGTCAGCCCAACAGAAACTTCGCCGAAGCAGAGCACGGTCCTCCGTGCTGTGCGGCGGCGCGCGCCCCTCGGGGCATTGACAGAAGAACAGCGGTGCACTGACAGGTGCGTTGCGAGCTGCCCTCCGGGGCCGCGTCGACAGGAAGAGAGTCAGCAATGGCGGGACAGAAGATCCGCATCCGACTGAAGTCGTACGACCACGAGGTCATCGACTCGTCGGCGCGCAAGATCGTCGACACCGTGACCCGTGCGGGCGCGACGGTGGTGGGCCCTGTGCCGCTGCCGACCGAGAAGAACGTGGTCGTGGTGATCCGATCGCCTCACAAGTACAAGGACAGCCGCGAGCACTTCGAGAAGCGCACGCACAAGCGACTCATCGACATCATCGACCCGACGCCGAAGGCTGTCGACTCGCTCATGCGCCTCGACCTGCCCGCTGACGTCAACATCGAGATCAAGCTCTAAGGAACGCCATGTCGAAGATCATGACGACTCGCGGCCTGCTCGGCAAGAAGCTCGGGATGACCCAGGTGTGGGATGAGCAGAACAAGCTCGTCCCCGTCACGGTGCTCGAGATCACGCCGAACGTGGTCACGCAGATCCGCACGCCCGAGAAGGACGGCTACGCAGCCATCCAGATCGCCGCCGGCCAGATCGACCCGCGCAAGGTCAACCAGCCCGCAGCGGGCCACTTCGACGCCGCCGGCGTCACGCCCCGCCGCCACCTCACCGAGGTCCGCACCGACAACGCAGGCTCCTACGAGCTCGGCCAGGAGCTGGCGGTCGACCTGTTCGCCGCCGGTCAGAAGGTCGACGTCGTCGGCACCTCCAAGGGCAAGGGCTTCGCCGGTGTCATGAAGCGCCACAACTTCGCTGGCGTCTCCGCATCGCACGGTGCGCACCGCAACCACCGCAAGCCGGGCTCCATCGGTGCCTCGTCCACGCCCAGCCGCGTCTTCCGCGGCATGCGCATGGCCGGCCGCATGGGTGGCGAGCGCGTCTCGGTGCTGAACCTCACGGTCCACTCGATCGACGTCGAGCAGGGCCTCATGCTCGTCAAGGGCGCCGTCCCCGGTGCCCGCGGTCGACTCGTGTTCGTCCGCAACGCTGTGAAGGGAGCCTGAGCATGACTGCACAGGTCGCCATCGTCGACGCCAAGGGCAAGCAGGCGGGCTCGGTCGAGCTCCCCGCGAGCATCTTCGACGTCCAGACGAACGTTCCGCTGATCCACCAGGTCGTCGTCGCGCAGCTCGCTGCCGCACGCCAGGGCACGCACTCGACCAAGGGTCGCGGCGAGGTCTCCGGCGCCGGCCGCAAGCCGTTCAAGCAGAAGGGCACCGGCCGCGCACGCCAGGGCTCGATCCGCGCACCCCAGATGACCGGTGGTGGCATCGTCCACGGGCCGACGCCGCGCGACTACTCGCAGCGCACCCCCAAGAAGATGATCGCCGCCGCGCTCCTCGGCTCGCTGTCGGACCGCGCTCGCGGTGGCCGACTGCACATCGTCGAGTCCATCGGTGCCGCTGACGCTCCCAGGACCCGCTTCGTCGTCGAGATGCTCGCGACGCTGGGCCTCACGAAGAACGTGCTCATCGTGCTCGAGCGCTCCGAGGAGAACGCGTTCCTGTCGGTGCGCAACCTCCCCGAGGTGCACGTGCTCACGTGGGACCAGCTCAACGCCTACGACGTGCTCGTCAGCGACGACATCGTCTTCTCGAAGACCGCCTACGAGGCGTTCGTCGCCGCGAAGTCGAAGGGCGAGGCCGTCGTGACGGTCGCTCCCGTCGACGAGCCGACGGCTCCCGAGGCCGAGAAGCCCGCCAAGGCGACGAAGGTCGCTGAGACGGTCGAGGCCACCGAGGCTGCCGATGGCGGCTTCGGCGCAGACTCCGCCGCACCCACCGCCGACGGCTCCGCTCCCGAGGGCTTCCCCATCAAGGGCAACAAGAACTCGATGAAGTTCCACGCGCCCGAGGGCCGCTGGTACGAGCAGACCGAGGCCGAGGTGTGGTTCCGTGACGCCGCGGCCGCTGAGGCCGCCGGCTTCGTCGAGGCCGGCAAGGCTTCGAAGGCAGACAAGGACGAGAACTGATGAGCGGCTACAACAAGGACCCTCGCGACATCATCATCCGGCCGATCGTGTCGGAGAAGAGCTACGCGCTCATCGACATGGGCAGCTACACCTTCGAGGTCGACCCGCGCGCCTCCAAGACCGAGATCAAGCTCGCGATCGAGAAGATCTTCAGCGTCAAGGTGGAGCGCGTCAACACCCTCAACCGCGTCGGCAAGACGCGCCGCACCCGCTTCGGCACCGGCAAGCGCAAGGACACCAAGCGCGCCATCGTGAAGCTCAAGTCCGGCTCGATCGACATCTTCACGGCTGTCGGCTGAGAGCGGAAGGAACACAACCATGGCAATTCGCAAGTACAAGCCGACGACCCCCGGTCGTCGCGGCTCATCCGTCGCCGACTTCGCTGAGATCACCCGGTCGACGCCCGAGAAGTCGCTGCTGCGCCCGCTGCCCAAGACGGGTGGCCGCAACAACGCCGGTCGCATCACGACGCGTCACATCGGTGGCGGTCACAAGCGCCAGTACCGCGTCATCGACTTCCGTCGCAACGACAAGGACGGCGTCAACGCCCGCGTCGCGCACATCGAGTACGACCCCAACCGCACGGCGCGCATCGCGCTGCTGCACTTCGAGGACGGCACGAAGCGCTACATCATCGCGCCGAGCAAGCTGAACCAGGGCGACATCGTCGAGTCGGGTGCCGGCGCTGACATCAAGCCCGGCAACAACCTGCCGCTCCGCAACATCCCCACGGGTACGGTCATCCACGCGATCGAGCTCCGTCCGGGCGGCGGCGCCAAGCTGGCCCGCTCGGCCGGCGCCTCGGTGCGCCTCGTCGCCAAGGACGGCCCCTACGCGCAGCTCCGCCTGCCGTCGGGCGAGATCCGCAACGTCGACGCACGCTGCCGCGCCACCATCGGCGAGGTCGGCAACGCCGAGCAGTCCAACATCAACTGGGGCAAGGCCGGCCGCAAGCGCTGGCTCGGTGTCCGTCCCACGGTCCGTGGTGTCGCGATGAACCCGGTCGACCACCCGCACGGTGGTGGCGAGGGCAAGACGAGCGGTGGCCGCCACCCCGTCAGCCCCTGGGGTCAGTCGGAGGGCCGCACCCGTCGGCCCAACAAGCCGAGTGACAAGCTCATCGTCCGTCGCCGTTCGACCGGCAAGAAGAAGCGCTAGTAGGAGAGTCCGATGCCCCGCAGCCTCAAGAAGGGTCCGTTCGTCGACGACCACCTCCTCACCAAGGTGGTTCGCCAGAACGAGGCCGGCAGCAAGAACGTCATCAAGACCTGGTCACGTCGCTCGATGATCGTCCCGGCCATGCTCGGCCACACGATCGCCGTGCACGACGGCCGCAAGCACATCCCGGTCTTCGTCACCGAGACGATGGTCGGTCACAAGCTGGGCGAGTTCGCCCCCACCCGCACCTTCCGTGGTCACGTGAAGGACGACAAGAAGGGCCGTCGCCGCTAAGCGCGGCGACGGAAGAAGGAGAAGGCAATGGTTGAGTCGATCGCTCGCGTTCGTCACATCCGCGTGACCCCTCAGAAGGCCCGCCGTGTCGTCGACATGATCCGCGGCAAGCAGGCCGAAGAGGCCCTCGCGATCCTGAAGTTCGCCCCGCAGGGCGCCTCGGAGCCGGTGTTCAAGCTCGTCGCAGCGGCGATGGCGAACGCCCGCGTCAAGGCCGATGCGTCGAACGAGTTCCTCGACGAGCAGGACCTGTACGTGGCCCGCGCATTCGTCGACGAGGGCACCACGCTCAAGCGGTTCCGCCCGCGTGCACAGGGTCGCGCGTTCCGCATCAACAAGCGGACGAGCCACATCACCGTCGTGCTCGCGACGCCGACCACGGAGGACGAGAAGTAATGGGACAGAAGGTCAACCCGTACGGCTTCCGCCTCGGCATCACCACCGACCACGTGTCGCGCTGGTTCGCCGAGTCGACGAAGCCGGGACAGCGCTACGCCGACTACGTGGCTGAGGACATCCGCATCCGCAAGATGCTGTCCACCAGCCTCGACCGCGCCGGCGTGGCACGCATCGAGATCGAGCGCACCCGTGACCGGGTCCGCGTCGACATCCACACCGCCCGCCCGGGCATCGTGATCGGCCGCCGCGGCGCCGAGGCCGAGCGCATCCGCGCCGACCTCGAGAAGCTCACCGGCAAGCAGATCCAGCTGAACATCCTCGAGGTCAAGAACCCCGAGGCCTCGGCGCAGCTCGTCGCACAGGGCATCGCGGAGCAGCTCAGCGCTCGCGTCGCGTTCCGTCGTGCGATGCGCAAGGGCCTGCAGTCGGCGCAGCGCGCCGGCGCCAAGGGCGTGAAGATCAAGGTCTCCGGCCGCCTCGGCGGCGCCGAGATGAGCCGCAGCGAGCAGTACCGCGAGGGCCGCGTGCCCCTGCACACGCTCCGGTCGAACATCGACTACGGCTTCTACGAGGCACGCACCACCTTCGGCCGCATCGGCGTGAAGGTCTGGATCTACAACGGTGAGCTGACGAACCGCGAGCTCGCTCGCGAGCAGGCGAACCAGAAGCCGCAGCGCGAGCGTCGGGGACCCCGTCGCGAGCAGGCAGCAGGAGTTGAGGCGTAACCATGCTCATTCCCCGTCGAGTCAAGCACCGCAAGCAGCACCACCCGCGGCGCACCGGTCAGGCGACCGGTGGCACCAAGGTCAGCTTCGGCGAGTTCGGCATCCAGGCGCTCACGCCTGCCTATGTCACGAACCGTCAGATCGAGGCCGCACGTATCGCCATGACGCGCCACATCAAGCGCGGTGGCAAGGTGTGGATCAACATCTACCCCGACCGTCCGCTCACCAAGAAGCCCGCTGAGACCCGCATGGGCTCCGGCAAGGGCTCGCCCGAGTGGTGGATCGCGAACGTCAAGCCAGGCCGCGTCCTCTTCGAGGTCGCCGGCGTCGAGGAGGAGCTCGCCCGCGAGGCGATGATGCGAGCCATCCACAAGCTGCCGCTCAAGGCACGCATCATCAAGCGCGAGGAGGCTGACGCATAATGGCGATCGGTTCCAAGGAGCTCCTGCCCGCCGAGCTCGCAAGCATGGATGACGAGCGTCTCGTCGTCGAGCTGAAGCGGGCCAAGGAAGAGCTGTTCAACCTGCGATTCCAGTCGGCCACCGGCCAGCTGGACTCCCACGGCCGCCTGCGCGCTGTCAAGCGCGACATCGCGCGCCTGTACACCGTGATCCGCGAGCGCGAGCTCGGCATCAGCGCCTCGCCGGCGCCGGTCGAGAAGGCTGCGGACAAGAAGAAGTCGAAGAAGGCCGACGAGGCCGAGAAGGCCCCTGAGGCCCAGGCTTCTGAGGACCAGAAGGCTGAGGACAACTGATGGCTACCACTGAGCAGCCCAAGGACGAGACCGTCCAGCGCGGCTACCGCAAGTCGCGCATCGGCTACGTCGTCTCCGACAAGATGGAGAAGACCGTCGTCGTCGAGGTCGAGGACCGCGTCAAGCACCCCCTCTACGGCAAGGTCCTGCGCAAGACCTCCAAGGTCAAGGCGCACGATGAGCAGAACGCCGCCGGCATCGGCGACCGCGTCCTGATCGCAGAGACCCGTCCGACGAGCGCGACCAAGCGCTGGCGCATCGTCGAGATCCTCGAGAAGGCCAAGTAGGCCTCGGCCTCGAAGGAGATCCAGACATGATCCAGCAGGAATCCCGCGTCAAGGTCGCCGACAACACCGGCGCCAAGCAACTCCTGACCATCCGCGTGCTCGGCGGCTCCGGCCGTCGCTACGCCGGCCTCGGTGACACCATCGTGGCCACGGTCAAGGACGCCATCCCCGGCGGAGCGGTCAAGAAGGGCGATGTGGTCAAGGCCGTCATCGTCCGCACCGTGAAGTCCACCCGCCGTCCCGACGGCTCCTACATCAAGTTCGACGAGAACGCAGCAGTCATCCTGAAGAACGACGGCGACCCGCGCGGCACGCGCATCTTCGGTCCGGTCGGTCGCGAGCTCCGCGACAAGCGCTTCATGAAGATCGTCTCGCTCGCACCGGAGGTGATCTGACCCATGGCCAGCATCAAGAAGGGCGACCTCGTCGTCGTCATCGCCGGCGCCCGTGAGGCGCGCGGCGGCGACCGCGGCAAGACCGGTCGCGTCATCGAGGTCCTCACGGAGCAGAACCGTGTGATCGTCGAGGGCGTCAACCTCGTCACCAAGCACATCAAGGTCGGCCAGACCAACCGCGGCACCCGCACGGGTGGCATCGAGACCCACGAGGCCCCGATCCACGTGTCGAACGTCGCGCTCGTCGACCCCGAGACCAAGAAGCCCACGCGCGTCCGCCGCGAGGTCAAGACCGTCGAGAAGAACGGCGTCACGACCACGACGAAGGTCCGCGTCGCGACGAAGTCGGGCAAGGAGATCAAGAGCAATGACTGACACCGCTGTGCGCCTTCCGCGGCTCAAGCAGCAGTACCGCGAGACGATCGTGCCCGCGCTCCGCGAGGAGTTCGGGTTCGGCAACGTCATGCAGGTGCCCGGGCTGACCAAGATCGTCGTCAACACCGGCGTCGGTGAGGCTGCGCGCGACTCGAAGGTGATCGAGGGTGCCATCAAGGACCTCACCGCCATCACCGGCCAGAAGCCGATGGTCACGAGCGCTCGCAAGTCGATCGCCCAGTTCAAGCTGCGCGAGGGCATGCCGATCGGCGCCCACGTCACGCTGCGCGGCGACCGCATGTGGGAGTTCCTCGACCGTCTGCTGACGCTCGCCCTCCCGCGCATCCGCGACTTCCGCGGCCTGAGCCCGAAGCAGTTCGACGGCAACGGCAACTACACGTTCGGCCTCCAGGAGCAGTCGGTGTTCCACGAGATCGATCAGGACAAGATCGACCGCGTCCGCGGCTTCGACATCACCGTCGTCACGACGGCGAAGTCGGATGACGAGGGTCGCGCGCTGCTCAAGGCGCTCGGCTTCCCCTTCCAGTCCTGACCCCCATCGGCGCCGCCGGCGCCGAGCAGCTTCAAGGTCGCTGTCCGCGGAACGGGCAGCGAAACCAGAACGGAGAACATCCATGACGATGACCGACCCGGTCGCCGACATGCTGACGCGTCTGCGCAACGCCAACACGGCGATGCACGACGAGGTCACGCTGCCGTCGTCGATCCTGAAGACACACCTCGCCGAGATCCTCGAGCGCGAGGGCTACATCACGAGCTGGAAGGTCGAGGACGCCCGCGTCGGCAAGACGCTGACGCTCGCCCTCAAGTACGGCCCGAACCGCGAGCGCGCGATCGTCGGCCTCAAGCGGGTCTCGAAGCCCGGCCTCCGCGTCTACGCACGCTCGACCGAGATCCCCGTGGTCCACGGCGGGCTCGGCGTGGCGATCCTCTCGACGAGCTCGGGCCTCCTCACTGACCGTGAGGCCGAGCAGAAGGGCGTCGGCGGGGAAGTCCTCGCCTACGTGTGGTGAGCTGACATGTCACGAATCGGACGACTTCCCATCGACATCCCCGCGGGTGTCGAGGTCACGGTGAACGACGACGTCGTCACCGTCAAGGGCCCCAAGGGCGAGCTCCAGATCACGATCGCACAGCCGATCGAGGTCGAGGTGGCCGACGGCCAGGTCCAGGTCACGCGCCCGGACGACGAGCGCGAGTCGCGCTCGCTGCACGGCCTGACCCGCACGCTGATCGCCAACGACATCGTCGGCGTCACCGAGGGCTACTCGAAGGGCCTCGAGATCGTCGGCACCGGCTACCGCGTGCAGGCGAAGGGCACGGGCCTCGAGTTCGCGCTCGGCTACTCGCACCCGATCAACGTCGAGCCGCCCGCCGGCATCACGTTCACGGTCGAGGGCAACACCAAGGTCACCGTCAGCGGCATCTCCAAGCAGGCCGTCGGCGAGGTGGCTGCGAACCTCCGCAAGCTGCGCAAGCCCGAGCCCTACAAGGGCAAGGGCGTCCGCTACGCGGGCGAGCAGATCCGCCGCAAGGCTGGAAAGGCTGGTAAGTGATGGGCATCGGTACCCGAGGCAAGAGCAAGTCGGCTGCCCGCGGTCGTCGTCACGCACGCCTCCGCAAGAAGATCGTCGGCTCCGCTCTGGTGCCGCGCCTGGTCGTCACCCGCTCGGCACGCCACGTGTTCGTGCAGGTCGTCGACGACTCGCAGGGCATCACCGTCGCATCGGCGTCGACCATGGAGGCTGACCTCCGCGGATTCGACGGCGACAAGACGGCCAAGGCCAAGCGCGTCGGCGAGCTCGTCGCAGAGCGGGCCAAGGCTGCCGGCATCGAGTCGGTCGTGTTCGACCGCGGCGGCAACCGCTACGCCGGTCGCGTCGCAGCGATCGCGGACGGCGCACGAGAGGCAGGGCTGGGACTGTGAGCGAAGAGACGAAGGACACGCAGGTGACGGACACCACGCAGCAGGCTCCTGCTGAGGCCGGCCAGACGGCCGACCACCGCGACGAGCCCCGCGAGCAGCGCCGCGGCAGCCGCGACCGCGGCACGCGCGGCGAGCGCGGTCGTCGTGACGACCGCGGCACGGAGAACCAGTTCCTCGAGCGCGTCGTGACGATCAACCGCGTCTCGAAGGTCGTCAAGGGCGGTCGCCGCTTCAGCTTCACGGCGCTGGTCGTCGTGGGCGACGGCGACGGCATGGTCGGCGTCGGCTACGGCAAGGCCCGTGAGGTCCCGACGGCCATCTCGAAGGGCGTCGAGGAGGCGAAGAAGAACTTCTTCCGCGTCCCCCGCAACGCCACGACGATCCCGCACCCGGTGCAGGGCGAGGCCGCTGCAGGCGTCGTGCTGCTCCGTCCCGCTGCCGCCGGTACCGGTGTCATCGCGGGCGGCCCCGTGCGCGCCGTCCTCGAGTGCGCCGGCATCCACGACGTCCTGAGCAAGTCGCTCGGCTCGTCGAACTCCATCAACATCGTCCACGCGACGGTCGCGGCACTGCGTCAGCTCGAAGAGCCCCGCGCAGTCGCAGCCCGGCGAGGCCTCGACGTCGACCGCGTCGTGCCTGCTCGCCTGCTCCGTGCAGAGGCAGAGCACACGAAGCACGAGGCTGAGATCGCGAAGGCGGCATCCAAGTGAGCAAGCTGAAGATCACGCAGATCAAGTCTGTGATCAGCGAGAAGCAGTACCAGCGCGAGACGCTCCGCTCGCTGGGCCTCAAGCGCATCGGCCAGTCGGTCGAGCGCGAGGACAACCAGCAGAACCGTGGCTACGTCAACACGGTGCGGCACCTCGTCAAGGTCGAGGAGATCGAGAATGACTGACAAGAACGAGTCGGCCGAGCTGCCGTCGCTCAAGGTCCACCACCTCCGTCCCGCACCCGGTGCGAAGAAGGCGCGCACGCGCGTCGGCCGCGGTGAGGCGTCCAAGGGCAAGACCGCAGGCCGCGGCACCAAGGGCACCAAGGCCCGCTACTCCGTGCGTCCCGGCTTCCAGGGCGGCCAGCTGACGAGCGTCATGCGCGCTCCGAAGCTGCGCGGCTTCAAGAACCCGTTCCGCACCGAGTACCAGGTCGTCAACGTGGGCCAGCTCTCCGAGCTGTACCCGAACGGCGGCGACGTGACGGTCTCCGACCTCGTCGCCAAGGGCGCGGTCCGCAAGAACGAGCTCGTCAAGGTGCTCGCCGGTGGCGAGCTCACGGTCGCCCTCACGGTCGCCGTCGACAAGGTGTCGGCTGCCGCTGAGCAGAAGATCGTGGCCGCTGGCGGTTCCGTCAAGTAAGTAGGCTGAGGGGCGGTCCGTTCGCGGGCCGCCCCGATCGTCTCTCCCGGAAGGCTGCACGTGTTCAGTGCCATCGCACGCATCTTCAAGACGCGCGACCTGCGTCGGAAGATCCTCTTCACGCTCGCCATCGTGGCGATCTTCCGGCTCGGGTCCTTCATCCCCGCGCCGTTCGTCGACTACGGCAACGTGCAGGAGTGCATCGCAGCCAACTCGCAGGCGACCGGCCTGTACCAGCTGGTCAACCTCTTCTCCGGCGGCGCGCTGCTGCAGCTGAGCATCTTCGCGCTGGGCATCATGCCCTACATCACCGCGTCGATCATCGTGCAGCTGCTACGCGTCGTCATCCCCCACTTCGAGACCCTCTACAAGGAGGGCCAGCAGGGCCAGGCGAAGCTGACGCAGTACACGCGCTACCTGACCATCGCGCTGGGCGTCCTGCAGTCGACCACCCTCATCACCGTCGCCCGCTCCGGCGCGCTGTTCTCCTCCACCGGCGGCCCGGCGCTGCCGCAGTGCCAGAACCTGCTGACGAACGACTCCTGGTGGTCGATCGCGCTGATGATCATCACGATGACCGCCGGCACCGGCCTCATCATGTGGCTGGGCGAGCTCATCACCGAGCGCGGCGTCGGCAACGGCATGTCGCTGCTCATCTTCACCTCGATCGCCGCGACCTTCCCGGGCGCGCTCGGCGTGATCCTCGAGACGCAGGGCGCCGGCACGTTCATCATGGTGCTGATCATGGGCGTCGTGACGATGGGCCTGGTGGTGTTCGTCGAGCAGTCGCAGCGCCGCATCCCGGTGCAGTACGCGAAGCGCATGGTCGGCAGGCGCATGTACGGCGGCCAGTCCACCTACATCCCGATCAAGGTCAACATGGCCGGCGTCGTGCCCGTCATCTTCGCCTCGTCGCTCCTCTACCTGCCCGCGCTCGTGGCGCAGTTCAACCTGCCCGCCGACGGCTCGGCTCCCGCCGACTGGGTGCTCTGGGTGCAGGCCAACTTCACGACCGGCGACCACCCGCTCTACATGCTGGTGTTCTTCCTGCTGATCGTCGGCTTCACCTACTTCTACGTCGCGATCACCTTCAACCCTGAGGACGTCGCCGACAACATGAAGAAGTACGGCGGCTTCATCCCCGGCATCCGTGCGGGCCGCCCGACTGCCGAGTACCTCGACTACGTGCTCACCCGCATCACGTTCCCCGGATCCCTCTACCTCGGCCTGGTCGCGCTCATCCCGCTGGTCGCGCTCGCCACGGTCGGCGCCAACCAGAACTTCCCGTTCGGCGGCGCATCCATCCTGATCATCGTCGGCGTCGGCCTCGAGACCGTCCGCCAGATCGACGCGCAGCTGCAGCAGCGGCACTACGAAGGGCTCATCCGCTAGATGGCGAACCTCCTCATCGTCGGCCCTCCCGGAGCGGGCAAGGGCACCCAGGCAGCACGCATCGCCGAGGCGCTCGGCGTCCCGGCGGTCTCGACGGGCGACATCTTCCGCCAGAACATCAAGGATCAGACCGAGCTCGGCCAGCGGGTCACGGCGATCCTCGATGCGGGCGAGTACGTGCCCGACGAGCTCACGAACGAGCTGGTCGACGACCGCCTCGCGCAGGACGACGCGGCTGAGGGCTACCTGCTCGACGGCTACCCGCGCACCGCGGGCCAGGTCGAGTACCTCGACGGCGTCAACCTCCGCCGCGGCGAGCAGGTCGACGCGGTCATCCGCCTCGTGGCCGACACCGAGGAGGTCGTCCGCCGCCTGGCGTCCCGCGCCTCCGAGCAGGGCCGCAGCGACGACACCGAGGAGGTCATGCGCCACCGCCTCGACGTGTACGAGCGCGAGACCGCGCCCCTCATCGCCATCTTCGAGGAGCGCGGCCTGGTCGTCGAGATCGACGGCATCGGCGCGGTCGAGCAGGTGACCGAGCGCATCCTGGCCGGTCTGGCCGAGCGGGGCATCACCGCCTGATGCGCCGCGGTCCCTACAAGTCGCGCAGCGAGCTCGCCGCCATGCGCGAGCCCGGCCGCATCACGGCGCTCGCGCTGCAGGCCGTCGAGGCCGCGGTCGCCCCGGGCGTCACGACCCTCGAGCTCGACGCGATCGCCGAGCGGGTGATCCGCGGCGAGGGCGCGGTGCCGAACTTCCAGCTCGAGCCCGACTACGACCACACGCTCTGCGTGAACGTCAACGACGTGGTCGTGCACGGCGTCCCCGACGGCTACGCCCTGCAGCCCGGCGACCTCGTCACCATCGACTGCGGCGCGATGGTCGGCGGCTTCAACGGCGACGCGGCGATCTCGGTGGTCGTGCCCGGGGGAGACCCTGCGGTGGCGGATGCGCGGGCTCGCCTCAGCGAGGTGACGCACGACGCGCTCTGGGCCGGCATCGCGGCCCTCGCGTCGGCGAAGCAGCTGGGCGAGGTGGGCGCCGCGATCGAGGACCACATCGAGGCGCACAGCGACTACGGCATCTCCGAGGACTACATCGGCCACGGCATCGGCAAGCGCATGCACGAGGAGCCGCCGGTCTTCAACTACCGCACGCGCGTCGTCGGTCCGGCCGTGAAGCCGGGCCTGTGCGTCGCGATCGAGCCGATCATCCACGCGCGCGGCACCGAGACGACCGTCGACGACGACGGCTGGACGGTGCGCAACGCCGACGGCGCCGACGCCTGCCAGTGGGAGCACTCCGTCGCCGTGCACTCGGGCGGCATCTGGGTGCTGACGGCGCTCGACGGGGGAGCGGAGCGCCTGCGCGCGCTCGGCGTCGAGCCGACGCCGATCCCCGATCGCTGACCCTGGCGAAGATTCCTCCGAAGACCTGAACGCGGCGGGCACGCCGGTGGTAGCGTGACTGCGATCCCGGCCCCCGGCCGGCGAACGCGAAGGAGCAGCATGGCCGAGCGCACCGTCACCGTCGAGTCAGCACACGGGCTGCACGCACGCCCCGCCTCCCTGTTCGCGCAGGCCGCGGCCCGTGCGTCCGCTCCGGTCACCGTGGCCAAGGGCGAGAAGCAGGTCAACGCGGCCAGCATCCTCTCGGTCATCTCGCTCGGCGTGAGCAAGGGCGACACGGTGACCATCGCCTCCGACGACGAGGCGATCCTCGACGAGCTCGAGCAGCTGCTCGCCACCGATCACGACGCCTGATCCCCTTCACAGCACGGAGTCGACGATGACCACCACCGCACCCGCCGGGCAGAGGGGCGGTGCGCGAGTCGCCGTCCAGCGCTTCGGCACGTTCCTCTCCGGCATGATCATGCCGAACATCCCCGCGCTCATCGCCTGGGGCATCCTCACCGCCCTCTTCATCCCGGTCGGGCCGTTCCCCAACGAGAGCCTCGCGACCATCGTGGGCCCGACGATCCACTACCTGCTGCCGATCCTCATCGCCGGCACCGGTGGCCGCATGGTCTACGACACGCGCGGCGCCGTCGTCGGCGCGTTCGCCGTCATGGGCGCGATCGCCGGCTCCGACTGGCTCATCGACCAGTTCAACGCCGCGCAGCCCGAGGGCAGCGGCGACCTCGGCGACGTGCACATGTTCATCGGCGCGATGATCCTCGGACCGCTCTCGGCCTGGGTCATGAAGCAGCTCGACAAGCTGTGGGACGGCAAGGTCAAGGCCGGCTTCGAGATGCTCGTCAACATGTTCTCGGCGGGGATCGTCGCCTTCCTCATGGGCCTGGTCGGCTTCTACATCGTCGCCCCGGTCGTCAACTGGATCATGTCGGTCGTCGGAGGCGCGGTCGGCTGGCTGGTCGAGACGGGCCTGCTGCCGCTCGCCTCCGTGCTCATCGAGCCCGCGAAGGTCTTCTTCCTCAACAACGCCATCAACCACGGCGTGCTGACGCCGCTCGGCACCAGCGAGGTGGCCACCGAGGGCAGCTCGATCCTGTTCCTGCTCGAGGCGAACCCAGGTCCTGGCCTCGGCCTGCTGCTGGCCTTCTCGGTCTTCGGCGTCGGCGCCGCGCGCGCCACGGCACCCGGGGCCGCGATCATCCAGTTCCTGGGCGGCATCCACGAGGTCTACTTCCCCTACGCGCTGATGAAGCCCGCCCTCATCCTCGCGCTCGTGCTCGGCGGCGCCTCGGGCGTCGCCACCAACATGCTCCTCGGCACGGGCCTCGCGGGGCCCGCGGCGCCCGGCAGCATCTTCGCCGTCGGCGCGCAGGCCCTGCTCGTCGGCGGCGGCAACCTCGCCGGCGTGATGCTCTCGGTCGTGATCGCCACCGCGGTGACGTTCGCGGTCGCCGCCGTGATCCTGCGGGCCAGCCGCAAGCGCGACCTCGCCCGCGCGGCTGACGGCGACGACGCGCTCGGCGCCGCCGTCGCGCAGACGCAGGCCAACAAGGGCAAGTCGTCCGAGGCGCTGTCGGGCCTCGCGGCCGCCGGCGCGGCGAGCGCGACCGCCACCGCGACCGACCGCGACATGCCCGCGAGCGCGAGCGCGCCCATCCACCGCATCGTCTTCGCCTGCGACGCCGGCATGGGCTCGAGCGCGATGGGTGCGAGCGTGCTGCGCAGCAAGTTCAAGAAGGCCGGCCTCGAGGGCGTCGACGTCAAGAACGTGGCGATCGCCAACCTCGACGGCGGCGAGGACCTCGTCATCACCCACCAGGACCTCACCGCCCGCGCCCGGCAGCGCAACCCCGACGCGACGCACGTGTCGGTCGAGAACTTCATGAACAGCCCCAAGTACGACGACGTCGTCAAGCTCGTCGGCGACGCGAACGCGAACGCGAACGAATAGGAGCACCATGGCCGTCCTCTCCCTCGAGCAGATCACCACGAGCCCGCGCGCGACGACGAAGGAGGAGGCGATCAAGGAGGCCGCCGACATGCTCGTCGCCGCCGGTGCGGTGACGCCCGACTACGCCGACGCCATGCGGGAGCGCGAGGCGAGCGTCTCGACGTACATGGGCAACCTGCTGGCGATCCCGCACGGCACCAACGAGTCGAAGGAGTCGATCCTCGACTCCGGGCTGTCGGTCGCCCGCTACGAGACGCCGCTCGACTGGGACGGCAACCCCGTGAAGTTCGTCATCGGCATCGCCGGCAAGGACGGCGGCCACCTCGAGATGCTGTCGAAGATCGCCGTCGTGTTCGCCGACGAGGACGAGGTTGCGAAGCTCGAGGCAGCGCCCGACGCGGCGGCGATCCTGCAGCTGCTCGGCGACGTCAACGAGTGATGCGGGCCGTCCACTTCGGCGCCGGCAACATCGGCCGCGGCTTCGTCGGGCTGATCCTGCACCGCGCGGGCTACGAGGTGACGTTCGTCGACGTGAACCCCGAGCTGATCGGCATGCTGCGGACGGCGGATGCGTACCAGGTGCGGGAGGTGGGCCCGGAGGCCCGGATCCACACGGTGACGGGCTTCACCGGCATCGACTCGAGCGCCGACCCCGAGGCCGCGGCACGCGCCGTGGCGGAGGCCGACGTCGTGACCTGCGCGGTCGGGCCGACGGTGCTGCGCTTCATCGCGCCCGTGATCCGGGCAGGGCTGGCGCTGCGCGAGGGCGCTCCGGTGACCGTGATGGCGTGCGAGAACGCGATCGGCGCGAGCGACACCCTGCGCGCGCACGTGCTCGAGGGCGCCGAGCAGCTCGCCGGCCGGGCGGTGTTCGCCAACACCGCCGTCGACCGCATCATCCCGCCGCAGGATCCGCACGGGCTCGACGTGGTGGTGGAGGACTTCTTCGAGTGGTCGATCGACCGCACCCCCTTCGGCGGCGACGAGCCGCCCATCGCCGACGCGCTCTTCGTCGACGACCTCGAGCCGTCGATCGAGCGCAAGCTGTTCACGGTCAACACCGGTCACGCGACGACCGCCTATGCCGGCTGGGCGGCCGGCATCGGCACCATCGCCGAGGCGCTCGAGCAGCCCGAGATCCGCGCGGCGGTCGAGGCGGTGCTCGCCGACACCTCGGCGCTGCTGGTCGAGAAGCACGGCTTCGACCCCGGCGCGCACGCCGCCTACGTGGCCCGTGCGATCGCCCGGTTCGAGAACCCCGCGCTGCCCGACACCTGCGAGCGCATCGGGCGCCAGCCGCTGCGCAAGCTGTCGCGCCACGAGCGCTTCGTCGAGCCGGCGGCGCAGCTGGTCGAGCAGGGGAAGCCGGCGGATGCGCTGGTCGCGGCCTTCGGGACGGCGCTCGGCTTCGACGCGCCGGACGACGAGCAGGCGGTCGAGCTGCAGCGGCTGCTCGGATCGCTCGACGCCGAGGCCTTCGTCGCCCAGGTGACCGAGCTGCCGGCCGGGCACCCGCTGGTGCCGCAGCTGGTCGACGAGGTGCGGGCGGCGCAGCGGCGCTGAGCACTCTCGGCGGAGTGCGTCAGAATGCATGCGTGACGAGCGAGCAGAGGCCATGCTGACGCGCGGATCGCGCGAGCGGGGCCGCTCGAGCGCCAACCCGCGCCAGCGGCTGCTGCACGGCTGGGACTGGGCAGACCCCCGCATCGAGCTCGACGAGCTGGCGCCCGCCAGTCGCGTGCTGGTCTCGGCCGGCGCGGGAGAGATGGTGGCGGCGCTGGCCGCTGCGGGGCACACGGTCACGGCGATCGCCTCGAACCGGCAGCAGCTCGACTACGCCCGGCGCCGGCTCGCGGGCGGCGCGTTCGAGCCGGGCGCGGCCGAGCGGCTGTTCGACCTCGGCCGGGGCATGATCCGGGCGGCGAGCCCGGCGTGGAGCCGCCGCCGCATGCGCCAGTTCCTCCAGGAGGGCGATCCGCTCAGGGCCGCCGAGCAGTGGAAGGCGCGGCTCGACAACCGCTCGCTCGCCTCGATGCTCAAGACGATGCTCGGTCCGGCCGGCATGCTGTCGGCGCTCATCCTCCGCGACTTCGCGACGCCGATCCCGCCGCACTTCGACGAGGCGATCCGCGGCCGCATCGCGCGGGCGCTGCGCAAGCACCCGCCGCGCGACAACCCCTTCGCCTGGCGCCTGCTGTTGGGGGAGGAGCTGCCCGGGCACCGCCTGCCCGCGGTGGAGCCGGCCGCGGTCGCGTGGGTCGACGTGCCGCTGCTCGAGCACCTGGAGCGCGTCGACCCGGGCACGTACGACGCGATCTCGATGTCGAACGTCACCGACGGCGCGGAGGAGCGGTGGGTGCGCGACCTGCGCAAGGCGGCCGGTCGCGCCGTCGTGCCGGGCGGCCCGGTCATCGCCCGCTCCTTCGCCACCACGATGGACGACGACGCGGCGAAGCGCGCCCGCCGCGACCGGTCGATGCTGTGGGGCTCGATCGTCGTCCGACGCTGAACCGAGCGCTCCCGACACGCCCGGCTTGCACTTCACGCCGGAGTCCGCGTAGAGTTGACCGTTGGTGTCGTGCGCGCTCTGCGCACGTCACTCGCATGACCGGCAACCAGATTTGTAGAAGAGGATATGGCCAAGAAGGACGGCGTCATCGAGATCGAAGGCTCGGTGATCGAGGCGCTTCCCAACGCGATGTTCCGCGTGGAGCTCTCGAACGGGCACATCGTGCTCGCACACATCTCAGGCAAGATGCGACAGAACTACATCCGCATCCTGCAGGAGGACCGGGTCATCGTGGAGCTCAGCCCCTACGACCTCAGCCGCGGCCGCATCGTCTACCGCTACAAGTAACCACTGGCTGCTGGACAAGGAACGGCCGCGCATTCGCGCGTGCACGAGGCCAGCGAGGAAGAAGAACATGAAGGTCAACCCCAGCGTCAAGAGGATCTGCGACAAGTGCAAGGTGATCCGCCGGCACGGTCGCGTCATGGTCATCTGCGAGAACCCGCGTCACAAGCAGCGCCAGGGCTGAACGCCCTGGCGGCTCTCTGAGCGGCAAGCACAACTGAAGACAACCCTGCAGCGGTAAGAGCTCTCTCACGAGGGCGACACCTTGGGGAGAGGCCCAGGCACCTCCGCTGCTCCATACCTCTCAACACTCCTGAAGGAGACACACGATGGCACGCATCGCAGGTGTCGACATCCCGCGCGAGAAGCGCGTGGAGATCGCACTGACGTACATCTTCGGCGTCGGCCGCACCCGGTCGATCGCAACGCTCGAGGCCACTGGCATCGACCGCAACGTCCGCGTCAAGGACCTCACCGACGAGCAGCTGGTCGCGCTCCGCGATCACATCGAGGGCGAGTTCAAGGTGGAGGGCGACCTCCGCCGCGAGGTGGCCGCAGACATCCGCCGCAAGGTCGAGATCGGCTCGTACGAGGGCATCCGCCACCGCCGCGGCCTCCCCGTCCGCGGCCAGCGCACCAAGACGAACGCGCGCACCCGCAAGGGCAAGAAGCAGACCGTCGCCGGCAAGAAGAAGGCCGGCCGCTAGGCCGTGTGGAGGTAGAGGAACATGGCAGCTCCCAAGTCCGCGGTTCGCAAGCCGCGCAAGAAGGACAAGAAGAACATCGCAGTGGGCCAGGCCCACATCAAGTCGACGTTCAACAACACGATCGTCTCGATCACCGACATCACCGGCGCCGTCATCACGCAGGCCTCCGGCGGCGCGGTGGGCATGAAGGGCTCGCGCAAGTCGACGCCCTACGCCGCGCAGCTCGCTGCCGAGTCGGCCGCGCGCCAGGCGCAGGACCACGGCATGAAGAAGGTCGACGTCTTCGTCAAGGGCGCAGGCTCCGGTCGTGAGACGGCGATCCGCTCGCTCCAGGCCGCCGGCCTGGAGATCGGTGCGATCCACGACGTGACGCCGCAGGCGCACAACGGCGTTCGTCCGCCGAAGCCCCGCCGCAACTAGTCGCTCCTGCCGGGCAGGCGGTCCACGCCTGCCCGGCATTCCGCCGTCACTGAACACGCGAGTCATATAGCGGACTCGCGACCGAAAGGAACCGACACGTGCTGATCGCCCAGCGCCCCACTGTCACCGAGGAGACCATCGCCGAGCACCGCTCGCGGTTCACCATCGAGCCGCTCGAGCCGGGCTTCGGCTACACCCTCGGCAACTCCCTCCGCCGCACCCTCCTGTCGTCGATCCCCGGCGCCGCTGTCACGAGCATCCGTCTCGACGGCGTGCTGCACGAGTTCTCGACGATCTCGGGTGTCAAGGAGGACGTCACCGAGATGATCCTCAACATCAAGCGACTCGTGGTCTCCTCCGAGCACGACG
Organism: Agrococcus beijingensis; assembly: GCF_030758955.1. Classification (NCBI taxonomy): domain Bacteria; kingdom Bacillati; phylum Actinomycetota; class Actinomycetes; order Micrococcales; family Microbacteriaceae; genus Agrococcus; species Agrococcus beijingensis. The sequence continues at coordinate 592,047 of NZ_CP132360.1, forward strand.
AGCCCGTCGTCGCCTACCTCTCGCGCCAGGGCGCGGGCACGGTGACGGCTGCCGACATCACGGCGCCCGCCGGTGTCGAGATCCACAACCCCGAGCTCGTGCTCGCGACGCTGAACGACTCGGCGAAGCTGCAGCTCGAGCTGACGATCGAGCGTGGCCGCGGCTACGTCTCGGCCGCGCAGAACCGCGACGAGTTCGCCGAGGCCGGGGTCATCCCGATCGACTCGATCTACTCGCCCGTGCTCAAGGTCACCTACCGCGTCGAGGCGACGCGTGCCGGTGAGCGCACCGACTTCGACTCGCTCGTCGTCGACGTGGAGTCGAAGCCGGCGATCACGCCGCGCGACGCGATCGCGTCGGCCGGCCGCACGCTGGTCGAGCTGTTCGGCCTGACGCGCGACCTGAACGCCGAGGCCGAGGGCATCGAGATCGGCCAGGCTCCCGCCGAGGCCATCGGCTCGGGCGAGCTCGCCACGCCGATCGAGGAGCTCGACCTGTCGGTCCGCTCGTACAACTGCCTCAAGCGCGAGGGCATCAACACGGTGTCCGAGCTCGTGGCGCTCAGCGAGACGCAGCTGATGAACATCCGCAACTTCGGCCAGAAGTCGGTCGACGAGGTGAAGGACAAGCTCGTCGAGCTCGGCCTCTCGCTCAAGGACGCGGTGCCCGGCTTCGACGGTGCGCACTTCTACAACGGTTACGACGAGGACGCTCGCTGAACGCGGGCCGACTGAAGATCTAGAGGGATACGAATCATGCCCCAGCCCACCAAGGGTCCCCGCCTCGGAGGCGGTCCTGCGCACGAGCGCCTGCTGCTCGCGAACCTCGCGGCCGCGCTGTTCACGCACAAGTCGATCAAGACGACCGAGACGAAGGCCAAGCGCCTCCGTCCGATCGCCGAGCGCCTCATCACGTTCGCGAAGCGCGGCGACCTGCACGCGCGCCGTCGCGTGCTCGCCGTGATCGGTGACAAGGGCGTCGTGCACGAGCTCTTCACCGAGATCGCTCCGCTGGTCGCCGAGCGCGAGGGCGGCTACACCCGCATCACGAAGCTCGGCTACCGCAAGGGCGACAACGCGCCCATGGCGCAGATCGAGCTCGTGCTCGAGCCCGTGCAGAAGAAGCCGTCGAAGTCGAAGGCCGCCGCTGCCGCATCGTCGGCTGCCGCCGACCAGGAGGCCGCTGAGGCGAAGGCCGAGGAGGCCAAGGCTGACGAGGCCGAGGCAGCCGAGACGCAGGTCGAGTCGACCGAGGCCGAGCAGGCCGAGGTCGCCGCTGACGAGGCGTCGGCCGAGGCCGCGAACGCCGAGGCCGTCGAGGCACAGGACGTGGCGCAGGACGCCGCGACCGGCGCCGCCTCGAAGGAGAACACGCAGCGCGACGGCAAGTAGTCGAGCAGGCGAGAAGAGGGGCACCGCAGCGCGCGGTGCCCCTCTTCTGCATGGGTGCCGCGCTGCGGCGACGTCGCGCCTACTCGTGCGCCGCGCTGTCGTCGCGCGGCGCCACGGCAGGATCCGGCTCGCCCCGCTCGGGCAGCGCCGGGTCGGCCTGTGCCAGCTCCGCGCGCCGCTGCTCGGCATCCGCGGCATCCGCAGTCGCAGGGCCCGCCTGCTCGCGCTGCGCCCTGGCGATCTCGGTCGCCGCGAGCACGAGCCCCAGGTGCGAGAAGGCCTGCGGGAAGTTGCCCCAGTGGTGCCCGGTGGCGGGGTCGACCTCCTCGGCGAGCAGCCCGAGGTCGTTCCGCAGCGCGACGAGGCGATCCATCAGCGCCGTCGCGTCCTCGACGCGGCCTGACTGCGCGTAGGCGATCACGAGCCAGAACCCGCACAGCACGAACGGATGCTCGTCGCCCGAGAGGCCGTCGAGGCCCGTCGTGCGGTACCGCAGCGGGATGCCGTCGACGAGCAGCTCCTGCTCGATGCGCGCGATCGTGCCGAGGAAGCGCGGATCGGTCGCGTCGATGATGCCGATCGTCGGCAGCTGCAGCAGCGAGGCGTCGACCTCGCTGGTGCCGTAGTGCTGCCGGAACGAGCCGGTCGAGTCGTCGAAGCCGCGCGTGAGCACCTCGTCGCGCAGCGCATCCCGCAGGGCGATCCAGCGCGCCGGGTCGCCGTCGCAGCCGCCCTCGATCGCCTGCACGCCGCAGTCGAACGCGGCCCACATCATGGCCCGCGAGTGCGTGAACCACTGCGGTTCGCCGCGCATCTCCCACAATCCCTGGTCGGGCTCCTGCCAGTGCGTCGCCAGCTCGTCGAGCAGCGCCCGCTGCATGTGCCACGAGTCATGGGTATCGTCGAGCCCGATCGCCCGCAGCCGCTGGAGCGTGAGCATGACCTGCCCCAGCACGTCGTGCTGCCGCTGATCCGCGGCGCCGTTGCCGATCCGCACGGGGCTCGCACCGCCGTAGCCCGGCAGATGCTCGAGCTCCGACTCGGCCAGGTCGCGGCCGCCGTCGCGTCGATACATGATGCGCATGTCCTGCGGGTCGCCGGCGATCGCGCGCAGCAGCCAGTTGCGCCAGAGCCCCACCTTCTCGGAGAGCCGCACGGCGAGCATCGCGTCGACGGTGAGGGATGCGTCGCGCAGCCAGGTGAAGCGGTAGTCCCAGTTGCGCTCGCCCCCGGGATCCTCGGGCAGCGAGGTCGTGGGCGCGGCGAGGATGCCACCGGTCGCCTCGTCGGTGAGGGCGCGCAGCACCAGCACGCTCGTCTGCACGGCCTCGAGGTAGGGGCCCTCGTAGTCGAGCTCGGCGAGCCACTCCGACGACTCCGTCGTCGTGGTCGCGACGATCTCTGCCTCACCCACCGGCTCGGCGATCGGCAGCCAGGAATGCTGCCAGCAGAGGTCGAGCGTCTGGCGCTCGCCGGCCCGCACGGTGAACGTCGATCGGTGGCGATGGCGGTCGGCGCGAGGCAGCGGGCCGCCGCGCAGCACCAGGCGGTCGGGGCCGGCGACCGCGACCAGCACCTCCTCGCCGTGCTCGCGGGTGCGCCGGAACCAGGGCGGCACCTTGCCGTAGCCGAAGCGCACGACCAGCTCCTGCTCGATCTCGACCACACCCGCGACGCCCTCGATGATGCGCACGACGTCGGCACGGTCGTCTCCCGTGGGCATCGCATCCGTCACCGTGACGGTGCCGGTGCTCGTCACGTGCGTGGTCTCGAGCACCAGGCTGCCGGGGAGGTAGCGCCGGGTCGTCTCGGCCTCGGCCACCGGGCCGATGCGCCAGTGCCCGTGCTCGCGGTCGCCCAGCAGGGCCGCGAAGCAGGCGGGGGAGTCGAAGTGCGGCAGGCACAGCCAGTCGATCGAGCCGTCGCGGCCCACGAGCGCGGCGGTGCTGCGGTCGCCGATGAGCGCGTAGTCCTCGATGGGTTGGGGAAGGCGCATGGGGCGAGCGTAGCCGCGGCGCCTGGGTCGAGCTGCGCCGACCGAGCTGCCCCGGCCGAGCTGCCTGGGCCGGGACGCCTGGCCGAACTAGGGTGGCGTGGTGCCCCGCATCCGCCTCGACCTCGCCTACGACGGCGGCGGCTTCTCGGGCTGGGCGGCGCAGCCGGGGCTGCGCACCTGCCAGGGCGAGCTCGAACGAGCGCTCACGACGATCGCGCGCGAGCCCGTGCGGGTGACGGTCGCCGGGCGCACCGACGCGGGGGTGCACGCGAGCGGGCAGGTCGCGCATGCCGACGTGCCCGACAGCGTCGCGGTCGTGCCGCAGCTGGCCTCGCGGCTCTCGCGGCTCGCGGCGCGCGAGGGCGACCTGGTCGTGCGGTCGATCGCGCTCGCGCCGCCCGGCTTCGACGCCCGCTTCTCGGCGGTGTCGCGCTCCTATCGCTATCGGATCGTGGCGGGCCAGGCGCCCGACCCGCTCGAGCGCCGCACCGCCGCGCACGTCGCGCGGCCGATCGACGTCGACGCGATGCGACGCACCGCCGACGCGCTCGTGGGGCTGCGCGACTTCGCCGCGTTCTGCAAGCCGCGCGAGGGCGCGACGACCATCCGCGAGCTGCGCGCGTTCACGTGGGCGCAGGAGGGCGAGCTGCTCACCGCATCACTGACGGCGGATGCGTTCTGCCACTCCATGGTGCGCGCGCTCGTCGCCGCGTGCGTGCGGGTGGGGGAGGGTCGGCTCGGGCTCGCGCAGGCTGCGGCGCTGCTCGACGAGCGCCGGCGCTCGCCGCTCACGGGCCTGATGCCCGCGCACGGGCTCACCCTCGTGGCCGTCGGCTACCCGCCCGACGACCTGCTCGCCCAGCAGGCCGAGCGCGCACGGGCGCGACGGAGCGCATCCGACCTCGACGCCTGAGCATTCGCCGCCAGCGCGGGCGCCGTCGGGCCAGAGCCGCAGGCGCTCGTCAGGCCAGAGCCGCAGGCGCTCGTCAGACCGGAGCCGCAGGCGCCCGTCAGGCGGAGAGCAGCGCGGCGAGCTCGTCGACGGAGTCGACGACGCGGGTGGCGCCCGCGGCCTCGAGCTCGGCGCGGCCGCCGTAGCCGTAGGCGACGCCGATCGACGGCATGCCCAGCTCGTGCGCCGAGGCGATGTCGTTCACCCGATCGCCGACCATCACCATGTCGGCGGCGGGCAGGCCGATCGACGCGGCGGCGCGGGCGATCACCTCGGCCTTCGAGTGCCCTGCCTCGCCGGCGACGCGGCCGTGCACCCCGCGGAACCGGTGCCGCAGGCCGTAGTGGTCGACCACCGTCTCGGCGTCGGGCTGGATCTTGTGCGTGGCGACCGCCAGCGGCAGTCCGGCGTCGTCGAGGCGCGCGATCAGCTGCTCGACCCCCGGGTAGAGCGTGGAGCCCAGCAGGCCGCCCGCGGCCTGGGCGGCGCGGAAGGCGATCATGGCGCGCTCGATCTCGTCGGGCGTGCGGCCGGCCTCGGCCAGCACCGTCACCAGCGGCGGCCCGAGCCAGCGCAGCAGCTCGGCCTCCTCCGGCATCTCCCAGCCGACCGCCTCGTGCATCTGCCGGAGGCTCGACAGGAGCCCCTCCTTGGAGTCGGTGAGGGTGCCGTCGAGGTCGAAGATGATGCCGCTGGGATTCATGTCCCTCCACCATCGCAGACCCAGGCGGCCACCCGCGAGGCGGTTCGCCAGCGGCTTAGGATGGACGCTGGCCGACAGCAGCTCGGCGCGCGAGGCGAGGAGTGGTCAATGACGGAGCAGTCGGCGTTCGATCAGGTGTTCCGCGGGTACGACCGCGAGCAGGTCGACAGCACGGTGGCGCAGCTGCGCACCGAGCTCGACGAGCTGCGGCGCTCCGCAGAGGCGAGGGCGCTCGACGCTGAGGCTCGCGCGCAGCACCTCAGCGAAGACCTCGACGCCGCCGTCTCGCGAGCCGACCAGGCCGAGGCGCGCATGCTGCGGCTCGCCCAGCAGGTGCAGACGCTCGACGAGGACGACGCCGTCGACGAGGCCGACGACGACGCCGGCGAGGGCCGTCAGACGCGCGTGCGCTTCGCCGAGATCCTGCGCGTCGCCGAGGACCAGGCGTCGTCGCTCGTCGACAGCGCCTCCGCCGCCGCGCAGCGGATCCTCGACGACGCGAGCACCGAGCGCGACCGGATCCGCAAGGAGGCGCAGGAGGAGGCCGCGCGCGCGCTGCAGGAGGCGCAGCACGAGGCCGAGCTCACGCGCCGCCGCAGCGAGACCGAGCAGACCGCGCACCGCGCGCGCGTCGAGTCGGAGCTCGGCTCGCTCGGCGAGAAGGTGGCGCAGGCCGACCGCGAGGCGCAGGTGCTGCTGGGCGAGGCAGAGCGCGCCGCCGCCGCCCTGCGCGCCCAGGCGACGCGCGAGACCGACGACCTGAAGCTCGACGCCGACCGCATCGTGCGCGAGGCGAAGGCCCGCCGCGTCGAGCTCGACGCCGCCCTCACCCGCCGCCAGGACGACGCCCAGCAGGAGTTCCTCCGCCTCCACAACCAGGCCGTCGCGCACGCCGAGCGCATCACCGGCGACGCGAACGAGAAGGTCGCGTCGGCACTCGCGCACGCCAAGCACGTCGCCGAGCAGTCCGAGGCCTACGAGCAGCTCTCGAAGGCGCAGGCGGCGCAGATCGAGGCGAGCGCCAAGGCCCGCGCGTCGTCGATGCTCGACGAGGCTCGCCAGCGCTCCCAGGCGATCGTCGACACCGTCACGAAGCACACCAAGGACGTGCTGCGCGACGCCGAGGACCGCGCCCGCGGCCTGCGCTACCAGCAGACCCAGCTCACCGGCTTCATGGCGGAGGTGCAGTCGCTCATGCACGTCGCCGACGCCGCAGACCCCCGCACCTGGGGCGCCGCCGGCGCAGAGGCCGCCCGCGGCGGTTCGAGCACGGCGGATGCGTCGGCCGCAGTGCCCGCGCTGGCGGCGGAGGACCGCGAGGTCGTGCCCGACGCCTTCACCGCATCCGCCCAGGTCGTCGACCCGCTCGACGACCTGACCCTCGAGGTGGAGGCGGTCGAGGGCGAGCCGATCGAGGCCTCCGAGACGCGCGAGGAGGTCGTCGACGTCGTCTGGCACGAGGACGAAGAGGAGTACGACCCCGCGATCGACCGGTGATGCGCGGCGCGGCGCGCCGCACCGGTTGACGGGAGCTCCGCCTCACAGCTAGGATCGATCCTTGGTGCGCGCAGCCTGCGCTCGCCCGAATGAGCCCTCCACCGGATCGTTCTGCAGCATCGCTCGCAGAACACCTCGGAGCGGGATTCACGACCATCCATTCGATCAGTGAGGCTACTCATGACTCGTACGTATTCGCCCAAGGCGGCGGAGGTCCAGCACGACTGGATCGTCATCGACGCCACCGACGTGGTGCTCGGCCGCCTGGCCAGCCACGCGGCGGCCATGCTCCGCGGCAAGCACAAGCCGACGTTCGCCCCCCACATGGACATGGGCGACTTCGTCATCATCGTCAACGCCGAGAAGGTGGCCCTCACCGGCCAGAAGCTCCAGAAGAAGATCGCCTACCGGCACTCGGGCTACCCGGGCGGCCTCAAGGCGACCAACTACGTCGAGATGCTCGAGCGCTGGCCCGTCCGCACGGTCGAGAAGGCGATCCGCGGCATGCTGCCGAAGAACTCGCTCGGCCGCGCCCAGATCAAGAAGCTCAAGGTCTACGCAGGCCCCGAGCACCCGCACGCGGCGCAGCAGCCGACCCCCTACACGTTCGACCAGGTCGCCCAGTAGGGGCGCGAGGAGACAGCAGACATGGCGAAGATCGCAGACTCCATCGAGGCTCCCGAGAGCTTCTCGACCGAGACGCCCGCGGCTGAGGCTCCCAAGGCCCCCCGCGTCGTCAACATCGGCGGCCAGGCCGTCGGCCGTCGCAAGCAGGCCATCGCCCGCGTGCGGCTGACCCCCGGCTCCGGCTCGTTCACGGTGAACGGCCGCACGCTCGAGGACTACTTCCCGAACAAGCTGCACCAGCAGCTCATCAACGACCCGTTCACGCTCCTCGAGCTGAGCGGCTCGTACGACGTGATCGCCCGCATCTCGGGCGGCGGCCCCTCGGGCCAGGCCGGCGCGCTCCGCCTCGGCATCGCTCGCGCGCTGAACGAGATCGACGTCGAGAACAACCGCCCGGAGCTCAAGAAGGCCGGCTTCCTCTCGCGCGACGCTCGCGTCATCGAGCGCAAGAAGGCCGGTCTCAAGAAGGCCCGCAAGGCGCCGCAGTACTCGAAGCGCTGATCTTGTCGCGCCTCTTCGGCACGGATGGCGTCCGCGGGCTCGCGGGCCTCGACATCACGGCAGAATCGGCGTTGGCGCTTGCACAGGGCGCCGCACTCGTGCTCGGGCGATCAGCCCGGCAGGAGGCGCGGCGCCCTGTTGCCGTCGTCGCCCGGGATCCCCGGATCTCCGGTGAGTTCATCACCGCCGCCGTCTCCGCCGGGCTCGCCTCGAGCGGCGTCGACGTGCTCGACGCCGGCGTCATCCCGACGCCGGCTGCCGCCTACCTGGTGCAGGACATCGGCGCCGACTTCGGCGTCATGATCTCGGCGTCGCACAATCCGGCGCCCGACAACGGCATCAAGTTCTTCGCCAAGGGCGGCCGCAAGCTGCCCGACGCCGTCGAGGACGAGATCGAGGCTGGGCTGGCAGCGGCTCCGCTGCGGCCGATCGGCGCCGAGGTCGGCACGGTCAACCGCTTCGCCGACGCCGAGGACCGCTACCTCGTGCATCTGCTCGGCACGCTCGACGTCAGCCTCGCCGGCCTGCACGTGGCACTCGACTGCGCGCACGGCGCAGCCGCGGGCGTCAGCCCGCAGGCGTTCGCGGACGCGGGCGCGAAGGTCACCGTGATGGGCAACGACCCCGACGGGCTCAACATCAACCGCGAGGTCGGCTCCACGCACCTCGAGCAGCTGCGCGACCTGGTGCTCTCGTCGGGCGCCGACCTGGGCATCGCCCACGACGGCGACGCCGACCGCTGCCTCGCGATCGACGCCGACGGCAATGTCGTCAACGGCGACCAGATCATGGCGCTGCTGGCGGTGTCGGGCAAGCGTCGCGGCCGGCTCACCGACGACACCCTCGTCGCGACCGTCATGTCGAACCTGGGGCTGCGCGTCGCCATGGAGCAGCACGGCATCGAGCTCGTGCAGACCGCGGTCGGCGACCGCTACGTGCTCGAGGCGCTCGGCGAGTACGGGCTGGCGCTCGGCGGCGAGCAGTCGGGTCACGTGATCTTCTCGCGCTACGCCACCACCGGCGACGGCGTGCTCACGGGCCTCCAGATCGCGGCCGAGATGGTGCGCACCGGCAAGACGCTCGCCGAGCTCGCCTCGGTGATGGAGGTCTTCCCGCAGGTGCTGGTCAACGTCTCGGGCGTCGATCGACTGGGGCTGCGCGGCAACCAGCCGATCGCCGACGCCGTGGCGAAGGCCGAGGCCGAGCTCGGCGCCAACGGCCGCGTGCTGCTGCGGCCCTCGGGCACCGAGAAGATGGTGCGCGTGATGGTCGAGGCGCATGAGCGCCATGTCGCGCAGTCGATCGCCGACGAGCTCGCGGCGCTGGTGCGGCAGCAGCTCACGGTGGGCGCCGAGGCGTAGCCGGCTGCCGGGGGTCGTCGCGGCCCCCGGCAGCCGGCGCCGGTGCACCAGCAGGTCGCGCCGCGCGTCGCGCCGCCGTCAGCCGTGCCGACGGCGGAACGCGGCGACGTTCGTGCGCGACTGGCAGGTGGTCGAGCAGAAGCGCCGCGAGCGGTTGCGCGACAGGTCGACGAACATGCGCTCGCAGCGGTCGTCGGCGCACCGGCTGCACCGCGCGAGGTCGTCGACCCGCACGAGGTCGGCGAGCGCCATCGCGGCGTCGACCGCGATCGCGTCGGCGAGCGGTGCGGTCGGCGGCAGACCGTGCAGGTGCCAGTCGAGCCCGTCGTGCTGCACGAGCCGGGGTCGTGCCGCCGTCCGGTCGAAGATGCCGTTCACCGCGACCGCGACGGTGTCGCGATCGGCGTCCCACATCGTCTCGACGGCCGGCAGATGGGCCCACGTGGCCGCCGCGTCAGCCTCGGTCGCGGCGTCGGCTCCGGGGAACCTCCACTCGCCGCACACTGCGCGCAGGTCGGCGGCGGTCTGCAGCGCGCCGGCGCGCCGCCGGTTGCAGACGTCGGCGATGAACTCCAGCGAGCGGATGAGCTCCGTGGGGTAGGGCAGCGGCACTGGTGCACCTCGACTACGATCGCGACTGTCATGGCCATCGGCGGTGACACCCGTGCCGCCTCGGTGAGCACGATCGTAGCCCTCAGCGAAGCAGTGAGCCGACCATGCAGTCTCGCCGTCCTCTCGGGTTCGCCTTCGCCCTCGCGAGCGCCGGCTCCTTCGGGCTCTCCGGCATCTTCGCGTCGGCACTGCTCGACGGCGGGTGGAGCGCCGGCGCGGTCACCACGGTGCGCATCGCCGGCGGCGCGCTCGTGCTGCTGCTGCCCACGCTCCGGCTGCTCAGGGGGCGGTGGGATGCGGTGCTCCGGTCGTGGCGCGAGGTGCTGGTGCTGGGCCTCCTGGCCGTCGCGCTCTGCCAGCTGGCGTTCTTCAGCGCGGTGGTGTTCATCGAGCCCTCGCTCGCGCTGCTGATCGAGTTCCTCGGCCCGGTGCTGCTCGTGCTGCTCGGCTGGGCGGTCACGCGCAGGGCCCCGGCCCGGCTCACGCTCGCGGGCGCCGGGGTCGCGCTGGTCGGGCTCGCGCTCATCTCGGGCATCGGCGGCGACGCGCTGCACCCGGTCGGCGTGCTGCTCGCCCTGCTGGCCGCCGTCGGCAACGCCGGCTACTGGGTGGCCGCGTCGAAGGCCGACTCCGAGCTGCACCCGATCGCGCTCGCAGGGCTCGGGCTCGTCGTCGGCGCGATCGTGCTCGGTGCGGCGTCGGCGACGGGCCTGCTGCCGTTCGTCGTGAGCGCGGCGCCCGTGCAGCTCGCCGGTGCGACCGTGCAGGCGTGGCTCGTCGTGCTGCTGCTCGTGGTGATCGCGACCGCCACCGCCTACGTGATCGGCATCCTCGGCGCGCGCCGCCTGGGTGCCACGCTCGCGAGCTTCGTCGGCTACTCGGAGCCCATGTTCGGCATCCTCTGGACGGCCGTGCTGCTGCTCGTGCTGCCCTCGCCCATGCAGTGGCTCGGCGCGATCGCGATCGTGGTGGGCGTCGTGCTCGTGAAGCTGGGGCAGGTCGATCGTCCGCGGGCGTCGAGGTCGCCGGCGATCGTCGAGGGGATCCCCAGCCCGTGAGGCGCCTCACACCTTCCTGAGCAGCACGCTCCTGATCGAGTGGTCGTCGGCCTTCCGCAGCACCAGGTCGGCGCGCGAGCGGGTCGGCAGGATGTGCGAGACCAGGTTCGGCCCGTTGATGGTGTCCCACATCTCGGAGGAGTAGGCGCGCGCCTGCGCGTCGGACATCGAGGCGAAGCGGTGGAAGTACGACTGCGGATCCTGGAACGCGGTCGCCTTCAGCGCGAAGAAGCGCTCGACGTACCACTCGCGGATCGCGCTCGTGCGCGCATCCACGTAGACCGAGAAGTCGAAGAGGTCGGAGACCGCCAGGTGCGCTCCCGAGGGCGGCGGCTGCAGCACGTTGAGGCCCTCGACGACGAGGATGTCGGGCCGGCGCACGACGATCTCCTCGCCCGGCACGATGTCGTAGGTCAGGTGCGAGTAGACGGGCGCCCGCACCTCGGCGGCCCCCGACTTCACGCGCGTCACGAACTGCAGCAGCGCACGCCGGTCGTACGACTCGGGGAAGCCCTTGCGGTGCATGATGCCGCGCTGCTCGAGCACCCGGTTCGGGTGCAGGAAGCCGTCGGTGGTCATCAGGTCGACCTTGGGCGAGCCCTCCCAGCGCTTCAGCAGCTCCTGCAGCAGCCGCGCCGTGGTCGACTTGCCGACGGCGACCGACCCGGCGACACCGATCACGAACGGGGTGGGATGCGTCGGGGCACCCAGGAAGCCGGTGGTCTCGCGGTGGAGGCGGGCCGCCGACTCCTGATACAGGCTGATCAGGCGGGAGAGCGGCAGGTACACCTCGGCGACCTCGCGCAGCTCGAGGCGGTCGCCGGTGCCGCGGAGCCGCCGCACCTCGGCCTCGGCGAGCGGGTCGGGCATGCGGGGAGCGAGCCGTGCCCAGTCGGCTCGGTCGATCTCGACGAACGGCGACTGGATCGGGTGCGACATCGCTCGCGAGCCTATCGCCGGTAGGATCGGTGGCATGTGTGGAATCGTGGGGTACACCGGTGAGCGCGGCACTGTCGAAGTGCTGCTCGAAGGCCTGAGCAGGCTGGAGTACCGCGGCTACGACAGCGCGGGCATCTCGGTGCTCGACGGCGACCGGATCGCGCTGCGCAAGAAGAGCGGCAAGCTCGCGATGCTGCGCGGCAGCCTCGACGACGCGCCGCTGCCGGCGTCGGCGACCGGCATCGGCCACACGCGCTGGGCGACGCACGGCGGCCCGACCGACGAGAACGCGCACCCGCACCTCGGCGACGACGGCCGTCTCTCGCTCATCCACAACGGCATCATCGAGAACTTCGCCGAGCTCCGCCGCGAGCTCGAGGCCGACGGTGAGGTCTTCGCCAGCGAGACCGACACCGAGGCGGCCGCGAAGCTGCTCGGCCGTGCGTTCCGCGAGACGGGCGACCTCACCACCGCGATGCAGCGGGTGGTGCGCCGCCTCGAGGGCCAGTTCACGCTGCTGGCCGTGCACGTCGACCAGCCGGGCGTGGTCGTCGGTGCCTCGCACAACTCGCCGCTGCTCGTCGGCTACGGCGAGGGCGAGCACTTCCTCGGCAGCGACGTGAGCGCCTTCGTGAAGTTCACGCCGCACGCGGCCGCGCTCGGCAACGACCAGATCGTCACGATCACCAACGACGCGGCTGTCGTCATCGACTTCGACGGCAACCCCGCGGAGCCGAAGCGCTTCGACGTCGACTGGGACGCATCCGCCGCCGAGAAGGGCGGCTGGCCGTCGTTCATGGCGAAGGAGGTCTCGGAGGGACCCGAGGCCGTCGAGAACACCATGCGCGGCCGCCTCTCGGAGCACGGCGTCGACCTCGACCTGGGCGTGCTCGACGACGAGACGCTGCGCGGCATCAATCGCATCGTGATCGTCGCCTGCGGCACCGCCGCCTACTCGGCGCTCGTGGGCAAGTACGCGATCGAGACCTGGGCGCGCGTGCCGGTCGAGGTCGACCTGGCCCACGAGTTCCGCTACCGCGACCCGTTCCTCGACGAGCAGACGCTGGTCATCTCGATCTCGCAGTCGGGTGAGACGATGGACACGAAGATGGCCGTGCAGCACGCCGCGTCGAAGGGCGCGCGCACGCTCGCGATCTGCAACACGCAGGGCGCCACGATCCCGCGCGAGTCCGAGGCGGTGCTCTACACGCACGCCGGGCCCGAGGTCGCGGTCGCGTCGACGAAGGCGTTCCTGGCGCAGGTCATCGGCCAGCTGCTGTTCGGCCTGCACCTGGCGAAGGTGCGTGGCACGATGACCGACGAGGCCATCGCCGAGGTCGTCGACGAGATGCGCGAGCTGCCCGAGGAGCTGCGCGAGGTGCTCGCCCAGCAGGAGTCGGTGCACGAGCTGGCGCACTGGATGAGCGACACCCGCTCGGTGCTGTTCCTCGGCCGCCACGTGGGCTACCCGGTGGCGCTCGAGGGTGCGCTGAAGCTCAAGGAGATCAGCTACATCCACGCCGAGGGCTTCGCCGGCGGCGAGCTGAAGCACGGCCCCATCGCGCTCATCGAGCCCGGCCAGGTCGTCTTCGTCGTGGTGCCGAGCCCGCGCAACGAGCCGCTGCTGCACTCGAAGATCGTCAGCAACATCCAGGAGATCCGCGCTCGCGGCGCCCGCGTCATCGTCGTCGCCGAGGCGGGCGACGCCGCGGTGCTGCCGTACGCCGACGTCGTGCTGCGCGTGCCGCTGACGCTGCCGATGCTCGAGCCGGTGCTGCAGGTCGTGCCGCTGCACATCTTCGCGCTCGAGCTGGCCACCGCCAAGGGCCTCGACGTCGACCAGCCGCGCAACCTGGCGAAGTCGGTCACGGTCGAGTGACGCTGCCGTTCTGCGGATGAGCGGGGCCGGGTCGTGATCGTCGGGCTCGGTGTCGACGTCGTCGACCTCGCCCGCTTCGAGCGCGCGGTCACCCGCACGCCGGCGCTGAAGCCGCGGCTGTTCGCGCCGGAGGAGCTCGAGGTCGACGGCGCCGAGCGGCCCGTGCACTCGCTGGCCGCGCGGTTCGCCGCGAAGGAGGCCGCGTTCAAGGCGCTCGGCGCGCACTCCGGGATGCGCTGGGTCGACCTGGTGGTCGTGCAGGGCGACGACGGCGCCCCGGCCCTCGATCTGCGCGGCACGGCGGCGGCGCAGGCCGCGTCGATCGGCGCCGCGCGCATCCACCTGTCGATGAGCCACGACGCCGGCATCGCGACCGCGACGGTCATCGCGGAGTCCTGATGCGGGTCGAGATCGATGCGGCGGCGATCGCCGCGAACGTCGCGCTGCTCGGTGAGCGCGCCGGAGTGCCGGTGTGCGGTGTCGTGAAGGGCGACGGCTACGGGCACGGCGCGGTCGTCGCGGCGCGCGCGATGCTCGACGGGGGAGCGACCATGCTCGGCGTCGTCGACCTCGCCGAGGCCCTGGCGCTCCGTGCGGCCGGCATCGACGCGCCGCTGCTCGCCTGGCTGCACGGGGCACGCACCGACTTCTCGCTCGCGGCCCGCCACGGCATCGAGGTCGCCGTCTCGTCGATCGAGCAGCTCGACGCCGCCGCGGCCGCCGGCGCCGTCATCCACCTCAAGGTCGACACCGGGCTCGGCCGCAACGGCATCGCCCGCGGCGACCGGGCAGCCGCGATCGCTCGAGCGATCGCGCTGGCCGACGACGGCGCTCGCATCCGCGGCGTCATGTCGCACCTCGCCGGCACGAGCCGCGACGCCGACCTCGCCCAGGCCGCCGACTTCGCGGCGGCCTGCGCCGCCGCCGAGCCGCTCGGCATCGAGGTGCGGCACCTCGCCGGCTCGGCGGCCGCGATCGCGCTGCCCGAGGCGCGCTTCGACATGGTGCGCATCGGCATGGCCGCCTACGGGGTCGACCCGACCGGCCCCGGCGCCGGCGACGGGCGCGAGGCCGCGGCGCTCGGCCTGCGCCCGGCGATGCGGGTGACCGCCGACTTCGTCGAAGGGATCGCCGACGGCGGGCTCGACGCCGGCCTGCTGCCGGCGCTCGGCGCTCCCGTGCTGGTCGGCGGCCAGCTCGCGCACGCGGTCGAGATCGGCCCGCGACGCCTGCGCATCGCCCCCGCGCTGAGCGGCGAGGGCGTGCTGTGGGGCGACCCGGCCGGTGCCCGCGGCGACGCGTCGGGCGTCGGGGAGCCCAGCGCGGACGCCTGGGCCGCAGCGGCCGGCACCATCACCTACGAGGTCGTGACGCGGATGGGCGCCGCCCGGCTCGGCGCCGGGGTCGTCGCGCAGACCCCCGAGACCGCACCGCGCCGAGTGCTCGAGCTCGGGCTCGACGGCGAGCCGCGCCACCTGATCGGCGAGCTGGTCGGCGTCAAGCGCGTCGAGGCAGGGCTCGGCGTCTCCTACGGAGGCACGTACGTCACCCCCGCGCCCACGACGCTCGCGCTCGTCGGCCTCGGCTACGCCGACGGCATCGCCCGCAGCGCGTCCGGCCGGCCGGTGCAGCTCGACGGCGTGGCCTTCCCCATCCGGGGCCGCGTGGCGATGGACCAGGTCGTGCTCGACGTGGGCGACCACCCCGTGACGGTCGGCGAGCCCGTGACGCTCGCCCACGCATCCGCCCCCGAGCTGAGCGCGATGGTCGGCCCCCGCGTCGCGGTCGAGGTGGCCGGCACGGTGCCCGACGGCGACGCGATGGAGCTGCTGGGGGAGCGCATCGGCCGGGTGCTGCGCGCGGGCGACGCGGTGCTGCTGATCGGTCCGCTCGGCGCCGGCAAGACCACCCTCACGCGCGGCATCGGCCGGGCGCTGGGCGCGCGCGGCACCGTGCAGAGCCCCACCTTCGTCATCGCCCGCACGCACCGCACCGCGGCCGGCCCCGACCTGCAGCACGTCGACGCCTACCGGCTCGGCGACGAGGCCGAGCTCGACGACCTCGACCTCGACCTCGACGGCGCCATCACGGTCGCCGAGTGGGGCGCGCCGCTCGAGCACGCGCTCGACTCGTGGCTGAGGGTCGAGATCGCGCGCCCCGAGCTCGCCGGCGGCACCGCGCTCGCCGGTGGCACCGCGCTCGCCGGTGGCACCGAGCTCGCCGGTGGCCTCGCAGGCCTGGGCGATGCCGCGCTCGCCGGTGGTCAACAGCCCTCCGATGGCACCGCGGCGACCGACGACGCCGACGCGCTCGACGCCGCGCCACGGCGGGTGCGGCTGCGCGGGCACGGCCCGGCGTGGGACGCCGCGCGCGTGCGCTCGCTCGTCGCGACCGGGGGTGCCGACCCCTTCCACCATCTCCGACCCGGTGCACCGGGTCGGAATCGGTGGAACGGGTCCGCGATCGACACGCAGGGAGGCGCATGATGGTCGAGCAGGTCGAGCAGGGGGCCGCGCAGGCCGAGCACGGGGAAGCGGCAGAGCAGCGGACGGCGGCTCGGCCGCTGCGGCCCGGGCGGCTGATCCTCGCGATCGACACCTCGCTGGGCACGTCCGTGGCGGTGACCGACGGCGATGCCGTGGTCTTCCGCGAGCACGCCGACGACCGCCGCGGCCACGCCGAGCACCTCGGCGGCATGCTCGAGCGCGCGCTCGAGGGGCGTCGCGGCTCGATCGGGCTCGTGGTCGCCGGCATGGGGCCGGGGGCGTTCACGGGCCTCCGCGTCGGCATCGCCGCCGCGCGGGCGGTCGCGCTCGGCCTCGGCGTGCCCTGCCGCGGCATCGCCAGCCACCAGGGCGTCACCGACGGCAGCGCGCAGGTGACGACGGATGTGCGGCGCCGGGAGCGCGCGTGGAGCGTCGTCGTCGACGGGGTCGTCGCCGACGGGCCGCACCTGGCGCCGGCGGATGCGGTGCCTGCCCCCAGCGGAGCGCACGCCGGGCTGCCGCGGCTCGATGCCGAGGCGATCGACGCGGCGCTGCTCGCGGGCGCCGTCGCGCGGGGCGCCAGCGACATCGCGCAGGCGCTCTACCTGCGCGACGCCGACGCCGTGCCGTCGGCCGGCCCGAAGCGGGTGTCGCAGTGAGCGCGGCACCGCAGGTCGCCGACGCCGGCGGTGTGCGCATCCGCACCGCCGACGTCGCCGACCTCGACGCGATCATGGCCATCGAGCGCGCGTCGTTCGCCGCCAGCGCGTGGGAGCGCGACACCATGCGCGCCGAGCTCGGCAGCGAGTGGGGCCGCTACATCATCGCCGTCGACAACGAGGGGCGCTCGCTCGGCTACGCGGGCCTGCGCGCGGTGGGCGTCGAGGGCGACGTGCAGACGATCGCCGTCGACGCAGAGGCGCGCGGCCGCGGCATCGGCCGCGCGCTGCTGGCCGAGCTGCTCGCCGAGGCGGGCCGCCGCGGCGTGCGCGAGCTGTTCCTCGAGGTGCGCGCCGACAACCCCGTCGCCCGCGCGCTGTACGAGTCGGTGGGCTTCCGCGAGATCGGCGTGCGGCCCCGCTACTACCAGCCGGAGGACGTCGACGCCGTGGTCATGAAGCGAGAGGCATCCTGATGCGGGCAGCGACGACGGCACCGGTGGTGCTCGGCATCGAGACGAGCTGCGACGAGACGGGCGTGGGTATCGTGCGCGGCACCGAGCTGCTCGCCAACCGCATCGCCTCGTCGATGGAGCTGCACGCCCGCTTCGGCGGCGTCGTGCCCGAGATCGCCGCCCGAGCGCACCTCGAGCAGATGCAGCCGACCATCGAGGGGGCGCTCGCCGACGCCGGGCTGACGCTCGACGACATCGACGCGATCGCGGTCACCGCCGGCCCCGGCCTCGCCGGAGCGCTGATGGTGGGCATCGGCGCCGCCAAGGGCCTCGCCGCCGCCCGTGAGCTGCCGCTCTACGGCGTCAACCACCTGGTGGGGCACGTGGCTGCCGACGTGCTGTCCGGCGCGCCGCTCGAGCTGCCCACCATCGCCCTGCTCGTCTCCGGCGGCCACACCTCGCTGCTGCTCGTGCGCGACCTCGCGGGCGACGTCGAGCTGCTGGGAGAGACCATCGACGACGCGGCCGGCGAGGCCTTCGACAAGACGGCGCGGCTGCTCGGCCTCTCCTACCCGGGCGGCCCGTCGATCGACGCCGCCGCCATCGGCGGCGACCCGGCCGCCATCGCCTTCCCGCGCGGGCTCACGGCGCCCAAGGATCGCGATCGGCACCGCTGGAACTTCTCGTTCTCGGGCCTCAAGACCGCCGTGGCGCGCCACGTCGAGCGCGCCGAGGCGGCGGCGGAGGCCCTGCCGGTCGCCGACGTCGCCGCCAGCTTCCGCGAGGCGGTCGTCGACGTGCTGGTCGCCAAGGCGCTCGACGCCTGCGCCGCGCACGGCATCCCGCGCCTGCTGCTCGGCGGCGGCGTGGTCGCCAACCGTCGGCTGCGCGAGGTCGCGACCGAGCGCGCCGAGGCGGCCGGCGTCACCCTGCGCATCCCGCCGCTCGAGCTCTGCACCGACAACGGCGCGATGATCGCCGCGGTCGGCGCCATGCTCGTCGCGCGCGGCGATGCGCCGAGCCCCGCAGGCTTCGCGGCCGAGTCGACCCTCGAGGCCGACGTCGTGCAGGTCGTCGACGATGCGTCGACACGGTGAGGCGGATGCACAGGGCGGCCTGGCAGGATCGGACGGAGCACGCAGGGGGAGGCAGGGCATGAGCTCGACGACATGGCAGCCGCAGGGCTCGGAGGAGCCGCAGCAGCCGCCGCAGGCCGTTCAGCAGCCGGCGGCGCCGCCCGCGCAGGGCCAATACGCGCAGGGCCAGTACGCACCTGCTGGCCAG